>JAMCSM010000032.1 GCA_023380915.1 Actinomycetota bacterium
TCTATCCTGGAATCAGGAATAGCTTTTTTGAATTATATTAAACAGTGATGTAAAATCATCAACTGCTATTATCGAATTCAATACATTATCACTACTCATATTCAGATTTTCATTCCTTTCATAACTTTCTTAAATTAGGTTCTTCTACTTTCAGGGTGATATTATATTTTAAACAGTTAAAATTGTAAAGGAAATACCCATGCTTGTCATTTAAAAATCAAAACCGGACTATTTTTTAATAATTTAAAATTCAAAAGTGGACTAAATATTTTCAGCTAAAAGTTCATTATGTTTAAATCTTCATTTCTAACATTTTGTATTCCTACAAATTTTTTATCATACCAGAACCTGATTTCTGCAAGACCTGTAGCTAAATCGGGAATTATCCTTAAAGATACTCTTTCACGCAGTGGGACCTTAGGTACAATAAGTTCCATGTTTTTTAGTGAAATCTTATGGTAAGCATTTACTACCCTGCTATCACGAAGTGCAAATATATCCTTGGTTGATTGGTATGGTTCCGGAACAATAAATTCCCTAAAGAGTGATCTTTTTTCATCCACTGCCCGGTAAAATCTTATATCAGGAATTTCTCCAGTTGTAGAATGAACCTGGTAGCTGTTATATCTTTTTAGTTCCGAGGCCAAAATTTGCCTTGCATCATTAATATTTCTTATTCCTTCTCTTGCACAAATTCTTACAATTCTATCCTGGAGCCAGCCATAAGGGCGTTCTATTTTTCCCTTTGCCTGAGGAGAAAGTGCATAGACAAGTTTTATGGAAAGATCATCTAAAACCTGTTTAAACTGGGGATCTGCTTCATCAGTTAGCTTTATATGCTTTCTCCAGAATGAGTCTCTTCCCTGAACAAATCTAAATATGGAGTGACAGTCAACATAGTAGGAAAATGGAATGCCGTATTTTAGGATGGTATGCTCTGCAGCTTCAATATGGGCCCAGCTTGTCTCGGATTCTAAAAATTCCCCATACAGTATTTTTCTGGAGTAATCATCAAGAGTGGTGATTAAATACCACTTATCTTCTGCATAAGGACTCCACCTGTGGTGAGAGCTGTCGTGCTGCAGCAGTTCCCCTGCATAGTTTGTCAGAATCTCTCTGTCATGGGCTTTTCTTTTTTTCTTCTTGGTATAAAACCCAAATTTTTTGGCTCTGTCTATTACCGTGGGAAGTGATATCTTGTGCCCTTTTTTTAAAAGCTGATCTCTTACAAAACTATAGTTGTATTGATTAACTGTATTTGAGCTGTCCTCAATTAAGCTTTTTTCAATACTAAGTTCTTCCAGCATAGAAGCCTCAGCTTCGGCTCCAATCTTTCTGTTTATAGATTCTCTTTGATAGTCTATGGAAAAAGCATGGCGATTTTGCCTATAAGATTTAAGTAGTTCAAAGAACCTTGACCGGCCTATTCCTAAGATAGAGAGTACATAGGAAAGTTCAATTTCTTTTCTTTCATAACTTTCAAGAAGTGATTTTATCTGGTTGCTTGAAAACTTCTTGTGTATTTGATCTGCCATGCTTTGCTCCTTCTTTAAATATTTTGTTTTATTGGAGCAAAATTTTAACAGGCAAGTTTTGCTTAAAATAATATTTATTTATCAAAGAACAATTAGAACAAAGAACAATTAGGACTTGACAAGTCCACTTTTGAATTTTAAATAGTCCGGTTTTGATTTTTAGCTAACATATTTTAAAAAAAATATTATAGATTATTTTTTTAAATAATCAAATTCTTAAATGTACCAGTTTTTTTCCACTTTTATGTCCACTTTAAGCCTGGTTTTAAGCTTAATGCAATTTTCCATCGAGTCTTTTACCGTCTTTTCAATAATTTTACAATCCTTTTTATGTAATTCCAGAACAATTTCATCGTGTACATGCAGAATTATATTGCTGTCCAGATTTCCATTGCAGAGATTATTATATAATATGACTGTTGCAAGCTTCATAATATCTGCAGCACTACCCTGGATTGGAGTATTTACTGCAAGCCTTTCACCAAGATTTCTTATATTTACGTTTGTTGTTGCAAGTTCCTTGATATATCTCTTCCTTCCAAACATTGTAGTTGTAAATCCGTTTTTATAGGCAGATTCTATCAGATAGTTGATGTATTTTTTAACTCTTGGGTATCTTGCAAAATAAAGCCTTATATACTCCCTGGCTTCATCTTCCGAAATAGAAAGCCTGCTTTTAAGCCCGAATTCTGTCATTCCATAAATTATGCCGAAATTTATTGCCTTGGCCTTCCTTCTCATGTTTTCATCCACGCTGTCATATGCGATTCCAAATATTTCAGAGGCAGTTCTTGTATGAATATCTTCATTGGAATTAAAGGCAGCAATCAGATCATCGTCATTTGCAAGGTGAGCGAGTATCCTCAACTCTATCTGTGAATAATCTGCCGACAGCAGCAGGTCGTATCCTTTTCCGGGGATAAATGCCTTCCTGATTTGTTTGCCTAGTTCGGTTCTGACAGGAATATTTTGAAGGTTTGGGTTATTTGAACTTATTCTTCCAGTTGTTGTACCAAGCTGGTTATATGTTGTGTGAACCCTCCCATCAACAGGGTCTATAAGAGTTGGGAGGACATCAATGTAGGTATTTTTTAATTTTACCTTTTCCCTGTAATCCAAAATTTTTTCTATTACCGGATGAGAATCATAAATTGCCATAAGGGTGCTTACATCTGTTGAATATCCTGTTTTGGTTTTCTTCTGGGTTTTAAGTTTTAATTTCTCAAATAAAATTTGTGAAAGCTGCTGAGTAGAATTTATATTAAACTCTGAATCACAAAGACTGTAAATCGCCCCGGTCAATTCACGGATGTTTGAGTCGTATTCTTTTATAAGCCCGTTTAAATATTCCCTGTCAATGTTAACACCTTTGAACTCCATATCAGCAAGAACTTTTATCAGGGGTTCTTCTATTTCATAATAAGACCTGTGTAAATCCTCTTCCTCCAATTTCTCAGTCAGCATGCTGTCAATTTTTACATAATGATCAACGTATTTTAAAATTTCATTAAACCAGTCGGTTGAAATGACATAATCTATAATTTTTCTTTTTTGTTCCGGACCTTCCGATTCTGGTTCTTCAGCAAAGCTGAATTCCATCTGGTGTCTTGTCCCCCCGGGCTCCTTTATGCAGGCATCCTTCTTTTGAAGGTTTTTATCTGCACTTATCTGCAATTTTATCTTTTCAGTTGTGCTTATGAAACTTATTGAAGATCAGTCTGGACCGGAGAGATATCACTTCCAAATAAAACACTGATTATTTCACCGAGGCCCGTTTCAGATTTATCCGGGTTAAGCAGAAGATATAAAATCTTAAAATCTATAAACTTTCCATATAAATTAATGCCTTTTTTCTTTAAAAATTTCCATACTTGCTTGATATCGAATCCTGATTTTGTAATATTATTATCCTCAATTATTTCTTTTATTATGACGGTAATATCTCTCCGGTCCAGACTTTCATCTGTTAACAGATAACTATTGCAGTTTTGGTCAGTTATTATGAGTCCTTCAAAATTTTTCTTTCTGGACAATACTTCTTCCGGGATTGTTTTATTTATAAGAGTTATAAAAATTTTTTGAACTCCCGAGTCAAGAATTTTTTTGATTTCTGCCGGTTCAATTGAAAGCTTAAAAGGCCGGGATTGCTGAGAAATTAATGAGGTTTCTTTGTCAGGCAGGCTGGCGGTTTGCATGGTTTTTTCTGATTGAGCAGTATCTCTGGCTTTAAATATATTCCTTATTCTTTTTTTTAAGGTATTGAATTCCAGAGTACTGAATATATTTTCGATTTTATCAAAAGCAGGGTTGCTAAAATTGCTTTCCGTTACTTCTTCTTCGTCTATATCAAGTTCTGTTTTCAGTTCCGTTAAAGTCCTGCTCTGTCTTGCAGCATCTTCATTGTTGATTAAAAGCTGCCTGAGCTTCTCATTTTTCAGATTATCAATATTTCTGTAAATATCTTCGATGCTTCCAAATTGTTCAATCAAAGCCTGTGCTGTTTTTGGACCTATGCCCGAAATGCCCGGTATATTATCGGAAGTATCACCCATAAGTGCCAGTAAATCCTTCATTTGCGATGGCTCAACACCAAATTTTTCTTCAACTTTTTCTTCATCAAAAATTGCAATATCGGTAATGCCTTTTTTTATTGATAAAACTGTAATATTATCTGAAACCAACTGAAGTATGTCTTTATCACTGGAAACTATGATTACCTCATTAAATTTATTCCTGGCAATTCTTGAAATAGTTGCAATTATATCGTCTGCTTCAAAACCATCCATCTGCATGGATTTTATATTAAATGCTTCGAGAACTTCTTTAATCAGAGGCATCTGATCTGTCAGCTCGTCAGGCATTTTCTTTCTTGTGGCCTTATAATCAGTAAAGATATCATGTCTGAAAGTCGGGCTTTTGCTGTCAAAGGCACATATAATTACATCCGGTTTCTGATCTTCAATAAGTTTCATAAGCATTGTTGTGAATCCATAAACCGCATTTGTAATTGTACCTGTGGATGTGGCAACTGTTGGGGGAAGAGCATAAAAGGCCCTGTATGCAATATTGTTGCCATCAATTAATACTATTTTTTTACCCAAGAAATGCCTTTTTCTAAGTTTTTAATATTTGTAATTTTTAATAATTATAATCCTATGATATTTTAACACTCTTTATGCGGACTACAACATAATATTAGACTTGCTCCAATTACAAACCCAGAAGAGCACTTGATTAAGGATTGTTTTAATTGTATTATTTTTAAATGCGCCCGAGTGGCGGAATTGGCAGACGCGCTGGACTCAAAATCCAGTGGGCCGTAAGGTTCGTGCCGGTTCGACCCCGGCCTCGGGCACCAATTTAATAAATCTACTGGGATTCGGAGCTTCACCATCGAAGGAGCAGGTATTGGATTCTCAGATTTTCGGCTTTTCATCAATTAAGAGAGGAATCCATCCCAACAACATAAATAGTTTGACAAACAATATTCTAATTAGTACTATTAATAGTATTAAAAAGGAGTTTTACAATGGTAGATTTAATTACTGCAAATGAACTAAAAACCAAAGGTTTGACGGCTTTAAACAAAGCAACGTTAAATGGCAATGAAGCTATAATAACTGTAAGGGGAAAAAACAAATATGTTGTTATACCTTTTGAGAGATATAGTCATTTAAGAGAGTGCGAACTTGAATCCGCATTAGAAGAATCAAAAAAGGATCTGGAAAATGGTAAATTTATTGAAGAATCAGTGGAAAACCATATAAGAAGAATAACAAGTGGCTAGAATAATATATACTGAAAGCTATTTAAGAAGAGTAAAAAAATTTATTAGGCTGCACCCTGACATTATTTCACAGTATAAAAAAACATTGGAATTGTTAGAAGTAAATCCTTTTCATCCATCGCTTAGACTGCACAAACTAAAAGGAAAGTTAGAAAAATTATGTTCGATATCAATTAATATTTCTTATAGGATTTGTGTTGATTTCATTATTGATGAAGACAAAATAATATTGATAGATATAGGTAAACATGAAGATATCTATTGAATTGATATTTCCCTGCTCTAATCCGAGGCTTATTTTTTAACTTAGATAGTTTGATTAATAGAATTTTTTATTTTAATTATTCCCTTTAAAAATTGGTTTTAAATTTTACACATTGGGCAGCCAAAACTTAATTAGATTAACTCCCCGAATTTCATTAATTCCTTAATAATTTGGTTCGACTTTTCAAAGCTTAGGGGCACCATCTTCATTTCCATTTTATTATGAAACCCTTCACAATTTAGGATATTGCCCATATTTCTTAATATGGTATACTGCTAATAATCAGGTAAACCATATTAAGCATTATGAAGTATTTAGATATTAAAATTGCAAACCGAATTGAAGAAAAATTGTCTAGATTGAATGGCTTACGCCCTTTACCAAAATCAGCTTTAAAAAAATTGCAGGATCATTTAAGAATTGAAATGACATATAATTCAAACGCAATTGAAGGAAATAGTTTAACGCTTAAAGAAACCTTTTTGGTTATTAATGAAGGGATAACTGTTAAAGGGAAACCTCTTAAAGATCATTTGGAAGCTAAGGACCATTATTTGACCTTAAATTATTTATATGATTTAGTAGAAAATGGAAAGCACCATACTCTATCAGAACATTTAATTAGAAGCATACATCAACTTATTATGCAAGAAACTGATAGAGAATATGCGGGAGTTTATCGCAATGCAAACGTAATTATTAGTGGTGCTGATTATACTCCGCCTGATGCACTTGATGTAACACATAAAATGAAAGAATTTATGAATTGGATCAATAGCAATAAAAACAATTTGCATATTATAGAACTTTCGGCATTAGTCCATCATAAACTTGTTTATATACATCCTTTTTTTGATGGAAATGGAAGAACTTCAAGAATAATAATGAATCTGCTTTTAATGCAATGTGGTTTTCCCATTGTCATTATTCTTAAAAATGATCGTAAGAAATATTATAATGTTTTAAGTCAAGCTGATAAAGAAAATTATAAACCGCTAGTGCAATTCATTGCTCAATCAGTGGAAAGATCGCTTGATTTATATCTTAAGACTCTAACTCCAATTTCAAAAAAGAGAGAAAATTTTTTTACTTTGGCAGAGCTTGCTAAAAAAATTCCATACTCCGCAAAATATTTAAATCTATTAGTAAGACAGGGTAAATTAGAAGCACACAAAGAAGGTAGAAACTGGCTTTCTTCAAATGAAGCAATAGAACGTTATATTAATAGCAGGGAAAGAAAGCGAAAAATTAATTAGGAGATTTAAAGTTAAAGGCTTAATTATAAGATTCCAGAATTAAATTTATTAATGAAATTCCTTAAACTTCACTAATTCTTTAATAATTTGGTTCGACTTTTCAAATGTTAGGGGCACCAACTTCATACTCGAAATTTCACATGATAGTGGAGCCACTTTCATTATTTGTATTATTGCAAATTAACGTAATCTGAGTATAATTAATTAACAAATTTGATAATTATCTATACTCAGGATTATATTTTTAAAAATGATTTTTTAAAAAGAATATATTTATATGAAAATAAATGAATTTGACAATATTAGAAAATTATATTTCTCTTACCAGGATGTTGCAAAAGCACTTAATATTTCTGAAAAGGCTTCAATGGTCACTTGTGTGAGGTATGTCAAATCAGGAATACTTTTAAGATTAAAAAGAAATCTATATATGAAGAAAGAAAAGTGGAAGTATGTTTCTGTTCCTGAAATATATGAAATTTCAAACCTGATTCAGACTCCTTCATACATATCTCTGACTACTGCAATCTATTACTATGGGATGACAACACAGGTACAGCAAGATTATTTTGAATCCATTGCTTTAAAAAGGTCAGTTTCATTTGAGATTCAAGAAAGGACATTTAACTACTCGAAAATAAAAAAAGAACTTTATTCCGGATTCACCAAAAATGAAGATTTTTTTATTGCTTTACCTGAAAAGGCAATCCTTGATGCTTTATATCTTCAGTTTCTTGGAAGATATAAGCTGGATTTAAGTGCAATAGATTTTGATAAAGTTGACCTTATAGCATTGGAAAAAAAATCTGAAATCTTTCCGTCTTCTTTTAAAAATTATGTAAAGAGAGTTTTAAGAACATGAAAGAACTTGAGGAGCAGGAGATCTTTGAAATAGAAATTCTGGAATGGATGAAAAATAAAGGTTTTCTGGAAAAGCTCATTTTTGGTGGAGGCACCATGCTCCGTTTATGCTATGATTTAAATAGATTTTCAATTGATCTAGATTTCTGGACATATAGGATAAAAGACTTTGATAATTATTATCAAAAAGTGAGTTCAGAATTATCAAATTCTTATGAATTAACAGATTCTGCCATTAAATTTTATACAATGCTTTTTGAGATCAGAAAATCAAAACAAACTGGGAAATTAAAAATTGAAATAAGAAAAAATAAAAATGAATTTGATTTTCAGGAAAAAATTGCTTTTTCCAGATATTCTAATAAACAGGTTTTACTCAAAGTATTTACATTAGAACAGATGATGAAGAATAAGATTTCAGCTTTACTGGACCGTAAGGAAATTAGAGATGCTTATGATATGGAATTTATCGCAAAAAAAGGGATTGCCCTAGCCATTCATGAGAAAGACAGGGAAAGAATAAAAAGAATTATCAGGGAATTTAGCAGTAGAGACTATAAGGTAAATCTTGGCTCACTTCTTGAAAAAGAACTGAGAAAATATTATATGGAAAATAATTTCAATTACCTGCTTGAAAAGATTTGAAAATTTTAAAGATTTTAAAATTAATAAAAGAAAAATAATAAGGTTTGAAATTTGACAAGTCAGGGAAGCCTAAATTTATTTACTAAATTCCTGAAATTTCATTAATTCCTCAATAATTTGGTTCGATTTTTCAAATGTTAGGGGCACCAATAATGAAGAATCTGACGCAGACATATGGATAATGGTCAATGATGTAGGAGATGAAAAAATTGCCGGATCTTTTTGAACTACCAAGCAAATAAGAAAATAAGAATTCCTTAAATTTCTATTTTCCTAATAATAAATAATTTACAATTTCTTGTTTTAACTCTATAATGTAATTACATTGTAAGTACAATGAAAGAAGGATAAGATGAAATCTAGCTTAATTAAAATAGGCAATTCAAAAGGTGTAAGAATAACTTCCAGCATTATCAAGGAATGTGAACTTGTCGATGAAATAGAAATAAAAGTAATTGATAAGAAAATAATTATAGAGGCTCTAAAAGCACCACGTTCAAATTGGGCCGGCAGTTTTGAAAAAATGCACAAAAATAAGGAAGACAAATTAATCGCAGAAAGCATCAATAATTTTGATAAGGATTGGGAATGGTAATTAATCAATATGAGATCTATTGGGTGGACCTTAATCCAACAGTAGGCCGTGAAATTAAAAAAGTAAGGCCCTGTGTTATTTTATCGCCTAATGAGATGAATTTTAATATAGGTACAATTATAATTGCTCCCATGACTACCAAATCCAGAAATTATCCAACAAGAATTAAAATAGATTTTGAAGGTAAGACCGGCTGGATAGTGCTGGATCAGTTAAGAACAATTGATAAAATAAGATTAAAAGAAAAGGCTGGTTCTTTAGAGGAAATAGAGATAATAAAAATTAAGAATATTTTAAAAGAAATGCTTGTTGACTAGCTAAGAATTAATTTTAAATAAAATGTTTTTTTATTTCTCAAATTGGTTTTCCAAAATTCCTTGATTTTTCCTTAGTTATGTTTGATTTATAGTAAAGATAAAACTACTGAAAAATACGCTCGCTATTCTACAGTTAAAAATATTTGAGATTTTAAAAACAGGATTTTTTATAATATTGATATTTTCTTTCTTGTTATAACATCAAAGTAATAAAAAAATTATCAGGAAAAGTGACGGCAGAAAAAATATTTAAAAATGGAGCAAGAACAAATTCAACATAATATATTATCAAGAAGTATAAAGATCCAGACAATAATTATTGTTGCCATAGGTACATTCATGAGTGCGCTTGATGCAAGCATAGTTAATATCTCTTTACCCAATATAAGCACCTATTTTAATGTTACTTTGACAACTATTGAATGGGTAATACTTTCCTATTTAATTGTAATTAGTAGTTTACTTTTAACTTATGGCAGATTGGGAGATCTCTATGGGCATAAGAAAATCTACATAATGGGTTTTATCATCTTTACCATTGGCTCGCTACTTTGTGCATTCTCACCAACAATATTACTTCTTGTTTTATTCAGAGCCCTGCAGGCAATTGGGGCTGGAATGCTAATGGCAATGGGCCCTGCGATTATAACAATCAATACACCTCCAAAAGACAGGGGTAAATTTTTAGGAACAATAGCAGTTTCTGTGTCGATAGCTTTAGCAATAGGGCCGGCCCTGGGAGGATTTTTGACTTCTTTTTTTGGCTGGCAAAGTATTTTTCTTATTAATGTACCTATTGGTATAACAGCTTTTATTTGGGCAATAAAATCAGTGCCAATTACTAAAAGCTATGAAATACAGCCATTTGATTTTGCAGGAGCAGTTTTCTTATTTCTATCGCTTGTAGGTATTGTTTTCCCCTTAAGTTTTGCAGATAAACTAGGATGGAATAATCCATTTATTATTGTATCATTGACTGCAGGATTAATTTTCTTTATCTTATTTTTTATTACCGAAAAAAGAATTAAGCATCCCATGCTGGATTTTTCATTGTTTAAAAATAGGATATTTTCCATGGGAAACTTTTCTTTGTTGCTTAATTTTATGGCACAGTATATAGTTGCTTTACTGGTGCCTTTTTATCTTATACAGTTAAGGGAGATGACTGCTTCAGAAGCAGGTTTGATTATTATAGCAAATCCCATTGTTGTTATAATTATTGCACCAATAGCAGGTTTCCTCTCAGATCGGTGGGACACCCGTTATCTGAGTTCGATAGGAATGTTATTTACCTCGATAGGACTCTATCTTTTAAGTACACTAAAAGCTGATAGCCGGATATTTATCATAATTGTTTATGCAGCTATCAGCGGGCTCGGAATTGGATTATTCCAAACACCAAATAATAATGCAATCATGGGTGCAGTATCTCATAACAGACGGGGAACAGCTTCATCTATGCTTGCAACAATGAGAAATCTTGGTATGGTCCTAGGTGTATCTTTATCCGGAATACTATTCAGCATGCATTCAAATAGTTTAAATAAAGTTTTAGTTTCTAAGGGCGTCAGCGGAATTGGCCAAAAAAACCAACTAGTCCCA
>JAMCSM010000033.1 GCA_023380915.1 Actinomycetota bacterium
AGACGTGTGCTCTTCCGATCTAAGAGAAAAAATATTTTGAGAAAATCCTTAATGGGAAAATGTCAGGATTTTTTCTCATTTCTACATATTATACCCATACAAATTTATCAATTTTAAAAAAAATCCAGAAAAAAATACCTGTTATAGTGGTTGATGTAAAAATTCCCGAATTAAAAGTTGATACAGTTATCTCTAATGATTTTAAAGGTGGGTTTATGATTACAGAGCATTTAATAGAACTGGGGCATAAAAAAATTCTGCATCTGTCAGGCCCGGTTGATGATTCAAGTGCTAATGAAAGAAAAAATGGATATATAGAGGCATTAAAAAAATATGGTATTACTCAGTCAATAATAAGAACAACAGGATGGGAGCTGGAAAACGGGTACTATGAAACCAAAAAATTTTTTCTAAACAATAACGAAGTAAAAGCAGTATTTGCCTGTAATGATGAAGTTGCTCTTGGGGCGTATAGAGCTATTAAAGAACTACAGATAAAAATTCCAGATGAAATTGTCCTTACCGGATATGGAAACCTTGATATAGGCAGGGTTTTAGAAATTCCATTTACAACAGTAGACCAGTCGCCAGAGAAGATGGGGGAAATCGCGGCAAAATTACTTATAGATAAGATAGAAGGAAGAAGTAAATTAGAAAAGGCGGAAGAAATAAAAGTAGATACAAAACTTGTAATAAGAAATTCCTGTGGTATTTATCAAAAAAAAGGTAAGTAGAGGAAAATATTATACAGGGATAAACTATAAAAAACAATGAAAAAGGAGGAACATGGAAAACAGAATACCTGATAAAGAATTTGAAATGAGATGGGAAAAAGTCAGTGAAGCAATAAGAAAAAAAGGGATTGATATTCTTATATGTCAATCAAATGAGGCTGATTTTGCAAATGTAAGATATTTATCTGACTACTGGCCTATATTTGAAACATCAGGAGTTGCAGTATCAAAAACAGGAAAGATTGCCTTACTTATTGGGCCTGAAAGTGAAACGTTTTCCAGAGATAGAAGCAGGGTCAAAAAAACCTATAAAATTCTTCAGTACAGGGAAAGCGCTGAGCCTGATTATCCTGATATGAATTTAGATGATTTTTCTATTGTTTTTAAAGAAATGGTTGAAGAGAAAGTCAGGAAAATCGGACTGGCAGGATACCAGATTTTTCCGCTGCCTGTTTATGAGGCAATAAAGAAGGCGGCTCCTGATGCAGAAATAATAAAAGCAGATGAAATAATCACTGATTTAAGAATAATAAAAAGCGATACTGAAATTAAGATGATGAAAGAAGCATTTAAGATATCAGAAATCGCCCTTAAAAAAACTATAAATGAAATAAAACCTGAAATGACAGAACTTGAAGTTGTAGGGATTGCTGAATGGGAGATGTATAAAAACGGGGCAGAATATGAAGGACACCCACAATATGTTTTATCCGGGAAAAATTCAACACATGCAATAGGGAGGCCTGGCCATAACAAAATCGGGAAAAATAATTTGATTCAATTAAATATAGGTGCAAGAGTATCCGGTTACTCTTCAAGTGTAGGCAGACCCATATGTATTGGTAAAATGAGTCCTGAAATGAAAAAACTCATAAAAGCCGGGCTTGACCTGCATCTAAAGACAATGGAATGGATGAAAGAAGGAATTATTGCAAAAGAAGTTGTTGAAAAATTTTATGAATATGCTGATAAAATAGGGGTTAAAAAAAATATTCTTTATGGTCCATGCCATGGAATAGGAATGATTGAGGTTGAAAAACCATGGATGGAGATGCATTCAGAATATATCCTGAAGGAAAACATGACGTTCCAGGTGGATACTTTTCTTTATTGCGAAGAATTCGGACTAAGATGGGAAAATGGAGTAGTCGTAAAAAAAGACGGAGTTGAACCGCTTTCAGATAAACTTATGAAGATAATAGAGGTATAAAAAATGAAATATGAAATGATGTTTCCTGAGCAAATAAGAGAGGCAATAAAAAAAGGGACTCCGGTTATTCTGCCTGTTGGGGTGATTGAATATCATAGCGAGCATTGCGTTGTTGGAGTTGATAGCCTGCTTGTTTTAAAGACTCTTGAAACAATTGAAAAAGAAATGGATATTATAATACTTCCCGCCTTTTATTACGGAGTTGCCGGTTATGTTGTTGAACCCCCTGAAAATAATGGAACAATCAACGTGTCTGCTGAAACTGTTTATAAATTTATGAAAGAAATCTTCAGAAATTTATTAAGAATCGGATTTAGAAACATTTATGTCTTTATTCACCATCAGACAGAAAATTTCATTGCAGGTATGCCCACGGACCTTGCCTGTAAACTTGCAGGGAGAGAATCTGTTTTTGAGTTTATTGAAAAAGAATTGGGTGAAGGATGGTGGGGAAAAGAAACCTCAAAAGATTATTACAACCAGCATGAAAAAGGAAAAGACCCACTTAACTGGATAAAAGTATTTCCTCTTATGAATGAAGAAATACAGAAAAAATTTCCTATAGACCATGCAGGGAAACAGGAAACATCCTTAATGCTTTCTTTTTGTCCTGAAGGGGTGGACATGAAAAAATTTACAAAAGACAGATGGTATTC
>JAMCSM010000034.1 GCA_023380915.1 Actinomycetota bacterium
AATGATCTCTTTTTTGGATTAGCGTCTCATTCTTATCCTAATCCAGGGTTTAGTGGTTTACCGGACATGACCGGGAGAGGAACAATAAGGACTTATGAATGGGAACTGGATTTGCTAAAAAGCTTTGGCGTAAAAGAGTTGCCCGTTTTTATTACTGAAACCGGATGGAAAAGGCAAGGTATATTAGATGAAAATGTTGTTGCGCAATATTATAAATCTGCATTTGAAAATGTTTGGCTTAAGGATCGTAGGGTAAGGGCAGTAACTCCTTTTGTTTTTGATTATCAGTCAAATCCCTTTTTAGGATTTTCCTGGAAATTGCCACAGGCAAAAGTAGGTCTTGAGAATGAATTTTATCCCCAATATTATGCTGTTCAGGCAGAAGAAAAAGTAAAAGGAATGCCAGAACAGGTAGAAAAAGGAGAAATGTTGATTGATTTCCCCCATGAGTTATTGGTTAACTCAAGTTATCATTTCCGCTTAAAACTGAAAAATTTAGGACAATCAATATGGGATAAGGATGAAGGTTATGTGTTAAAAATCGCAGGCACTTCAAATGACGAGCAAAAATATTTTTTTTCCGACTTGAAAAATGTCAGGCCGTTTGAAACAAGCGATATAGATTTCTATTTCAAAACTGATGACAAATCAGCTGATAATAAATTAATTATTAATCTATATAAAGGTGATAAAAAAATCTTGGCTGATCGGGAGTGGGATTTCAAAACTTTACCTCTTCCAAGTCTCTCATTCACAGCTTCATTATATCCCAAACTATCTACTGTGGGAGACGATTTTGAAATTCAGATTTTTGATGACAAGGAGACTTTGGTTTTCGACAAAAAACAAACCTCAGTCGCAGGAGGAAAAGGATTAGTGAAAGAAATCCAAAATATAGCCTTAGGCAGACGCTATCGTGTGGTTCTTCTAAAGAAATATTATTTGCCTAGGCAGGAATATATAGTTTTTCGTCAAAAAGGCAATCAGATTAAATTTAAACGTATGTATCCGTTTGACTTTAATACGGATGGGAGATTTGATCTTCAAGATTTATCCGCTTTTATTAAAAATCCCGCTCTCATAAACTTATTTTTTCTTTAGGAATGGATAATTGTGTTATAATACTCCCTACTTATGACAGAAATGCTTAAACCCTATGCAAAAGGGGATATATATGATTTAGTTACAAGTAAGAATTGGTTTAGATTGACTAAGGGCGAATTACTTTTTAGTAGCAGAAAACGTTATAATCCTGATGAAACTAAATATGTTTGGTCCAGAACTTTTGAAAAGTATGAACCGCTTAAAAGAGCAGGTAAAAATGAACAGATATCTTATTTATCATACACTATCGCTTTAGATACTAATTTATCTGATGGAAGTCAGATTCATAATCTGACCCCATTTCGTCTAGAAGAAAAACACTATAAAGATGGAAAAATTGTGTCAATTGCTAGTGTTGCAGTATTTGACCCACACGATCAAAGGATGCATTTTGCAGAGTATTCTGATTTTAATCCTAATAGGATATTTTCCGATGACAGTTATGAAATTAGCCATAGTTTGGCACCTTATGTCCATGGAAACTTATATGAAGATGTTCCATTAAGAGTGAATTTCATAAGGACTGCAACCTTTTTTTTACGAAATTGCGTCAAGCCAAATTGGGATTTCAGTCTGCCGGAATTACTGAGTCAATAAATTATTAATAATTTTTACTTTTTTTATCTATGATTAGGAAAATAGAAAATAACGAAATTTGGATGCATTTTAAGGAAAAAAAATTAATAAGTCCAGATAGATCTAGGGAACTTTATTTTATAAAAGGATCCCGAAATATTAAGGCCCCATATGTTGAAGATATTATCATACTTTATAATAACGCATATAAAGCACCTTATTTTAACGACGCTTTTCAAAGAAATGCTCTATTTAGTGCACATGAAAAACAGTTTTATGACGGCAGTAATGAATTAAAAATAGTATTAGATACGTATAATCCCGTAAATATTAATAATAGAGTATTCAATAGCAGGGTTGGTCGCAGAGTCGAATATTCAAGTAGAAGTGGACAAAAAACTATCCTAAATAGCTATTTTATGATGGATAGCGATTTGGTTCCGCAATTAATTAGAGATATACAACGAATAGAAGATTTACCAGAGTTTATAGATGTGGAAGCTACTTTTATTGCTTTTTTAGATCAAGTTAAGAGCAAAAATTTTTCAGCGCCAAGACTTATTTCCCCGAAATAAGATTAATCTTATTTTCAAGGTACTCGACTCTCTCTTTTAAGTTTTCCGCTTTGGTTAGATAACTTCCCGGACAAATGACGTCTGGCTGGTATTTTTGAGAGATTATTTTTGGAACAGTTTCTTGATTTATCGCTCCATCCAAATAAATTTTATTCCTATAGTCTGATAAGCGCAACTGTTCAATTTTTTTTAACGTTTCAGGCAAAAATGGCGATCCTTGAAAGCCGGGATTTACAGACATGATTTGAATAGACGCAATATGAGAAAGCGGATACTTATTTGTCAGTAGTTCGACAGAGTCTTTGGGATTTAAGACTAGAGCAAAAGTGAAATAGGGATAGTCAATAGATAGTTGCTGATAGTTTGGAAAAAGAGAAGAATGAATAAATATTTTATTGATTTTTACAATGTTTTTTAACTTAGTTAAATTATTAATTTCGTTTTCATAATTTTTTACCATCAGATGAAAGTCGAATGACAATGGTTTGAAGGATAAATCGTTAAATTGGTTAATTGACGATATGATCTCATCGGTATTTAGGGTTTTGTTTGGCACAAAAATCCCGTCTGCAATGTCAATCTGGAAACTATGGAAATAAGGAGAAAGCTTTTTGATTTGTTCAAATAGCAAAAGAAAATTTTTTTCTAAAATGGAAGGAACTATTTCCATATAAGTTATAATATAGTATGGACCTCATGGTTGCAAAATCAGTTTTTGAAAGTGTTTATTCCGGAGTAAACGGCTATACTATTTCACAAGCTGCGAGAAAAAAGATGGCTTACATGGATAAGGCGCATACATATGGTGAAGTCACGCCAGAGGGATTCTATAAAATGCTAAACGATATTTCTGCTCCTAAAAAGGGTGTTTTTTATGATCTTGGCTCTGGGACTGGCAAAGCAGTCATATTGTCTTCTATGTTTGGTGAATTTGAAAAATTATATGGCGTTGAATTGATTAAAGACTTATATGATGCAGCTTGTCGGGTGGAAAATAAGTTTGAGGAAACGGTTAGGCCGATTTTAACTAAAGAAAGACAAAACCAGACGATCAAATTTATAAATGGCAATTTTCTCGAGGTTGATTTTCAGGACGCAGACTTTATATTCACTCACTCAACGTGTTTTCACGACGAACTGATGCTTGCCTTAGAGAGAAAGTTTGCCAACCTTAGGGAAGGAACAAAAATTCTGACCGTAACTAAGACTTTGCAACTCCCTTTTAAAACTCTGT
>JAMCSM010000035.1 GCA_023380915.1 Actinomycetota bacterium
AGAAAAAGAAAAAAATCAGAAAACTGGCAAAGTTTTAATCTTTGATTTAATCTTTAAACAATCAATCAAAAGGAGAAATGAAATGACAGAAAATTTATACCAGCCCGCAGTAAGAAATATAAATAAAATACTTGATTTGCTTGACAGAGATTATCCTGAAGCTGTCAAAACTTCTCTACGACATAAAGATGCATTTCAACTGCTGGTAGCAACAATTTTATCGGCTCAAAGTACAGATAAGCTTGTAAATAAATTAACACCGGAATTGTTCAAGAAATATAAAAAACCTGAAGACTTTGCAAATGCAGATCTTTTAGAGCTCGAAAAAGACATAAGATCAACAGGTTTTTTCAGGAACAAGGCAAAAAACATTATTGCCTGTGCAAGAGATATCATTACTAAATTTAATTCAAGTGTACCCGATAACATGGATGATTTAACCACTCTTGCGGGCGTGGGGAGAAAAACTGCAAATGTTGTCCTGGCAAATGTCTATGGCAGGCAGGCTATAATTGTTGATACTCATGTTCAGAGAGTTTCGCAAAGGTTGGGATTGACTGTTAATACAGACCCTGTAAAAATAGAATTTGGTCTTATGAAAATCATACCGGAAAATGAATGGACTGCATATTCGCACAGAATTATTGCTCATGGCAGGACAATATGCGATGCAAAAAAACCAAAATGTACTGTTTGCAGCCTTCTGCCATACTGCAGATACGGACAGGAACATACATAAAAAAAGGTTATTATTTGTTCATCAGTGCAAAAAGACTTATGTGTTCTTTAGAGTTAAAAGTTCCATTGCCCTCAGGATTTAGAAGTTCAACCTTCTTAAAGCCTGAGTTTTCTGACATTTTTACGAATAGCTTTTTTCTTAGCGTACAAAAGTTAGATGAATTGACATAAAAATTTTCCATTTTATCCTGGCCATCCAGAATAATTATCATGAAATCTGCCCTGGTTTTTACTTTTCCGAATTCAAAATGTTTCATGAAGATATATTTTTTGCCATCTTTTATTGCAACTTTCGGCTGGTAATATCTGTTTTTTTCAATTACTTCAGGTTCAAAATTTAAAAATTGGAAAATTACCAGTCCATTATTTGCAAGTATGTTTTTAACACTCTTCAAAGCCAGCTTTATATTTCTTCTGTTTTCCAGAAGAGATATGGTATTTCCAAGGCATGTGATAATATCATACTTTGCTGCAGGCAAACGTCCAATATCTTCGAACCCGCCATTAAATAATTCTATGTTTTTAGCCTTAATTATATTTTCTTTTGCATAGGCCAACATTTCTTCAGAAGGATCGATTGCAGTTATTTTTTCCGCATAGCTTGAAAAAAATTGAACATGATGGCCGGTTCCGCAGCCAATATCCAGCAGGTTTTTAATTTTTCTGCTGCTGAAAATTTTTGTAAAAAAAACTTTTTCCTTTTCAAGCCTTTTGGGCCAGTTAACCTGAAGATCATAAAGGTCCGGTGTATATTTGAAATTTTTAGGTTCCATAATATTGATTTCCCTTTTTATTTTAAAAAAGGAAGTTTTTCATCTTTAAGATAGGCGACATTCTGACTTGCCGCCACAATTTCTCCGGAGCTATTTCTTGTGATAATATTATAAGTTGAAATTTTTCTTCCCCTGCTTACTTCCGTTGCTTCAGCAATTAAGGTGTCACCCGCGTTTATGGATTTCATATAACTTATGCTTACATTCAATGCTACAGCAACCGTGCCGTAAGAATTTGCAGCAGAGCCAAATGCAACATCCATCAGTGAAAAGATAGCCCCTCCATGTGTGATTGAAAAAATATTATCATAACTTTTTTTTATCTTCATCTGTACCAGAGAATATCCCTTTTTTAGATCTAAGACTTTTATTCCGAACAGCTGTACATAAGGTTCGGCCTCGATATTTTTTTTGATTATTTCAATATAATCTTGTTTCATATCCTGGCGAATTTTATTTTTTGTCTTTTTTACATTATATTATAAAAAAGAAAATAAGAGCATCGGCACTATTGAAGAGTCCCGTCCTGCAGTTTTCTCAGTTTCAGGATAAGTGAGTCATATTTAAGTTCCACATCATCATAGCTCAACGGATATCCCTTTTTAAGATCTCTTTTTATTACGCATCCCTGTGACAGACCAATAGGCAATAGATTTTTCTTTCTTGCAATTTCATAAAGGTCAATAAGACCAAAAACTGTATAACCTCCAATGCCGTCTATAATTTCACCTGCTTTTAAATCTTTTTTTGCAACTGTTATGACCTCAGAAACCAGCCCGCCGGCGGGCACTATTGTTGGTTCCTTATAAAAATATACTCTTGCTATTGACAGAGGTGTTTCAATACTTGTCAAATGATATGGCCTGTAAAGTAAATAATTTGGACCTTTGCCTAACTGCAGATAATTCAGTATTTCTCTTACCATTTTATTTTCAGCAGAATACACAAGAAAAACACCCGGAGCCAAATCACCAATTACAAAATCCACTATGCCTTTTTTTCCAAGGATTCCCCCATCTTTTTTTAAGCTGAAAATTTCTGCGAGGTCTTTTATATTGGATTTAGGGCCATGCATCCCTCTGCAGTCAGGAATCAGCCCTGTGGCATTGGAGAGACATGCCATCTCAATCATTGATTTGGTGCCATCGACAAATGAGGTCATCATCTTTGCGCTCGACCCTTTTTTTGCAGCATAGTCAGCAAGTGTCGTAGGATTAGCTTCGAAATCCAGGGGATTATTCTTGCCTTTGCCGGCTGCTATTATCTCCAGACCAATTCCATCTGCGAAATCATGCAATTCTTTTAAAGCTGCAGGCTCATCACCTGCAGATAACGTATAAATCCTGCTGTTTTTTTCTGCAATTCTTTTAAGTATCGGACCAATAGTAGTATCTGATTCCACATTCAGGGTTACAACATGTTTTCCCCCCCCGAGCGCACTCAGGGTTATTATGGCACCGGCTTCAGGATAACCGGTTGCATCAATAATTACATCTACATTCTCAATCGTTGGAGGAACTGAAATGTCATTGGTTAATACTGTTATTTTTTTTGCAGCAGCATCATTTACTTGCTTCTTTATTTTGCCGGCAAGGTTTTTACTTATTGAGAGAGCATCATTTATGCTTAAATTATCATTGCATGTAACGTTTTCTACCAGTAACAAGTCCTCATTGTGGAAGTCCAGGTCTTTCAGAGTATTCATTGCTTTTTCAAGGTCTTTATCTACAACCGCCAGAACCTCAAAACCGCGCAGGCCCTTCAGATGGGATATTAAACCCTTGCCCATTTGCCCAACGCCAACAACTGCAACCTTTATACTCCGCCCACTTTTGCTCAGTGACTTTATTTTTTCATTTAAACCTAACAAACAACCACCCGGCAGAAATTTTTACTTTTAATTTCCTACAAAGGTTTAATCATAAGCAATAAGATGAATAATTAATTATTGCATTGAAATATTTCTAAAAAACGCATTTTTATCTGCCACATTATAGCCAACAGCGCTTGCAGCGCCAAAGCTCTGGGGCCATGAAGGAAATGTGGTCACAGATATATCTTCCCTGTTCATTGAAAGGAGTACCGGCAAAATCCTTGCTGCCTGATTCAGCGATATATTTGACCATACAAATTGACTCATTGCATTTAAGAAATCTCCAAGATTACCGCTGTTAACCATACCTTTCTTTTCTACAAGTAAATCTGCTATAAGCATTCCTGCCTGGTGTTCCCTTGCATAAGCACCTCCGCCATAAAGCGACCTTCCATGTCTTGCCCTGCAAAGCGCAAGTGCACCGGCACCATCAACTGTTACTGTACCGGCATTCAAATAACATCCTGAAAAACTGTCGGCAATATTTTCTTCAACTGTTGTAGTTACTCCTCCAAGATAATTAATCAGCGGAATAAAACCATCAAAATCTGTAATAACATAAAAATCAAGTTTCATACCGGTAAATTGCTCAAAAGTTGAAACTGCAAGTGCATTGCCTCCGATTGCATGCGCCGCATTAATTTTTTGTGTACTATGGCCTGGAATAGGCGCCCATGTATCGCGCGGTATAGATACAATTACAGCTTTATGGGTATCAAGGTTAAGATGTATAAATAAATTCATGTCAGTTCTTCCGTTTACCCTGCCGCCGGGCCTGCCCATGCCACTGTCATCACCCCATATTATGAAATTTACTGCATTTCCTGCTGCAAATCCTGAAGCAGAACCTGAAATTACCCCGCCTGAACTGCTGGAGGTTCCTGACATACTCTTTATACCAGGATATGGAATTATTGCATAATTTGCACATAAATCCATAAATTCCTGTGAATGTGTAAAACCATCAACGGCTGATTGCCTTGAGAGACCATTGTTTAATCTTGAAACCCATGCCTCAAAACCTTCCGGATCAGGATCCCTATCAAAAAATGCTTTATACAGAACTGTCACAAAACTTTCATTGTTTAAATTTTTATCTGTAAATTCCTTACTGAAAATAATACCTTTTGCTATATCAGCTCCTGTTTTTGTACCGTCAAGAAGCTGGGTTACCCATTGATTTAAGCCGTCCGCATCAGGCTGCCTATCCAAACATAGAACATAAAAACGGGTAACAAATGCTGTAAGTTGTGAGTTGTCTGCAGCGTTAATATATGATGGTGCAAGTAAACCAAGCAGAACTATCACGCAGGCAAAAACCATCAAATATTTTATTTTCCCTCTCAGCCTTAACCTCATCCTTAACCTCCCCTTCATTTCTTTAATTTTAAATTTCAAATTTTTTTATATTAAATGATTTGAATATAATGCGAAAGACCAAAAGACGATCGACGTATCCGGATATATTTAAATTTTTATACATTATACCTGTAAATTTATATATATAGAATAGAAAATAAACATAATAATTAAAAAATTTTATCTGATAAAATATTCGAAACATTAAGTTTTGATTCCAGGTGATTACAGTATAATTTTTTAAATTACTATGAATCATCAACTTTCTTAAAGTTTAATCAAGGTTATTGCTTTTTATTCCCATTCTGGTCAAAGCAAAATCATATTTTACAGGGTCATCCGGAGAGAATTTTCGAAAAGACTCGGTTATTTCAAACGCTGTATTCCAATCAGCCTGTTTCCTCTTTGTGAATTGATGAGTTATTGCTATCCTATGCATATGAGTATCAAGCGGAATAATCAGTTTCGAAGCAGGTATATTTTCCCATCCGCCAGGGTCTACATTATCTCTTCTTATCATCCATCTCAAGTACAGGTTTAGCCTTTTATATGCACTTTTACCGGCAGGAAGAGGAACCAGGCTGTTATAACAATCACATTTTCCCGCCCTTAATTTTTTTATCAAATTTAAAAGTGCCGGAAGTATTTCATTTTCCCCTTTAAAATATTCAGTAAAACAGGCATTTACCGAACCGTAATCCTCCAGGATTTTCTTTATATTGAACAAAAAAACTGCAAGTTCTTCCCCGGTTGTAAATCGATGTTTGAAGTTTAAACATTGTGAATTGATTGACTTAAATGTCGAATTTCTTAAAAATTTGGAAGGTTCCGGACCCATGAATTTAAGAATTGCAGAAACACTTTTCAGTATTTGATTTACTTTTCCATATGCAAGAGAAGCTGCAACGAGTCCGGCTACCTCTCTGTCTGAAGTTTTATCATAATTGTATAAAAATTCCAGAGGATCCGGGTGGATTGACTCTCTGTTATTATACTTTTCATATAATTCTTCAAGTGCTTCTTTATCTATCATCAACTGCTAATTTATATTATTTCAGGAAAAAATACTATATCAGGCCCAACTCTTTATGCTTGTTTTATCTTTTCAGCCAGTTCTTCCAGCATCTTTAAATCTTTTTCCCCCGGGTACCCCTTTACTATTACCGGTTCAATAACTTCAGCATTTAAACCTGCAACCATTTCTGCCAGAGTTTCGACCATTCTGCTTCCCCACCCATAAGAGCCTATTATCGAAATGAACTTTAATTTTGGCCTTAGAACCTTTACCAGATAAGCTGCAAAAATTATTTTTGGATGAGGGCCGACAAGAACTGTGGGAGAACCTATTACAACTGTTGCAGCATCGACCAGTGACATTGCAAGATCCCCAATGTCTGCATCCGCAAGATTAAAGGGTTTCACATTCAATCCTCTTTTTGCAAGTGATTCCATAAAAGATTCTGCTATCTTTTCAGTACTGCCATGCATTGAAATATATGGCACGACAACATCATTTTTTACGTTTTCCGAAGTCCAGTCCTTATAGCAGTCTATTATGAAATTAATATCCTTGTGCACAAACCCGTGGCTAGGCGCAATCAATTCAAAATCAAGCCCGCTTATTTTCTCCAGATTTTTTCTTATATTGGCCCTGAAAGGCATCATGATTTCTGCAAAATATCTTTTTTCAGGCTCATATATCTTTTTTACATCTTCAGCATAAAGATCTTCTGATGCAAAATGAGAACCAAAAAAATCACAGGTAAATAAAATTTTATCTTCCTTAAGATACGTAACCATTGTTTCCGGCCAGTGGACCCATGGAGTAAAAATAAATCTGAGGGTTTTATTACCAAGGGATAATTCTTCACCATCCTCAACAGTAATAAATTTTTCTTCGTCAACATGCAACAAATCAATTAGTTCGGATTTACATTTATTATTGGTGACAATTTTTGCCATGGGATAAGCCTCCAGTACAAAAGGGATTGAACCTGAATGATCCTGCTCTCCATGATGGGAAATCAAATAATCAATTTTTCCGATGTTTAGTTCCGAAAGATTTTTTATTAAAACATCTTTCATGGTAGGGTCAACACTATCTATAAGGGCAACTTTATCTTTTCCCGCAATCAGGTATGAATTATAACTTGTGCCGTCCGGCAATGGTATTAACTGGTCGAATATTTTTCTATTCCAGTCAATTGCACCGACAGAATAAATATCATCTTTTATTTTTTTTATACTCATTTTTTCCTCTCTCTGCCCGGTAAGCCATAAAGGTCAAATTGTAAAAATCCATGAGCTTTTGCTTCAGTGGGCAATTTTACATTTAATATCGCAATGTTTATTATATTATTAAACCGGTTTGCATACAAGACGTTAATAAATAAAAATTATATTTTTCTTAAAGATTTTTTGCTCTTAAAGGTTAAACTTTACCAGCCGGCTGCATATTTTTAATTATGTTTTCCAATTCAAAAGCAACATCATTATAGCTTTTCCCTTTAAATTCAACAGGTCTTCCGAATGTAACATTTACTTCTGGCCACACGGGTTTGTGACCTAAAGGCAGGATTCCGTTGTGCAGTATATTATAAAGTCCATCAATTTTTACTGGAACTACCGGCACTCTCATGTCTTCAGCAATTATTCCAATTCCGGCTTCGAATTTTTTAATTTTGCCATCGATTGTTACTCCGCCTTCAGGAAATATTAATATTGACCAGTTCCTGTCGATTAATTTCCCGGTATTTTTAAGAACCTGGTTGAAACCATAAGTTCTTGAAAGAGGAGCAGCATTAATTGCAAGATTTACAAGCAAATAGAATCCAATGGCTTCTATCATCCTTCTGAACCAGTTTCCTTTATGATAAAAAAAGTTTTGAAAATGATATTCGATAGACATTAATGCAACTACCCTTATTCTTATTTTAAGGGGCATGGAATAAAGCAGAACAAAGGTATCTAAATTACTTGTGTGATTGGAAGCAAATACTACCGGCAGCTTCAGATTTTTAAGGTTTTCTCTTCCATAAACTTTCAGTCTGTAAAGGACGGAAATAAAAGGGTAAATCAAATACTGAAATGCAGCCCTGATTATCCTTACAACAAACCAGTATGGAAAACTATAAAATGGTAATTTCCGGTTTTCTTTTTGAGGCATGGTAACAAGATTTTCAAGATCTTTTATTGTAGTATCCCTGGTAATATATACATCATCGATTTCAAAATTAAATTTTTCTTCAATTGATGTTGAAAGCTGAACCATATCAAGTGAATCCAATCCCAGATCATTTTCAAGTTTGTCTTCAGGTTTGAGCTCCTTTTTTAAGCCATGAAAAGAATTCAAAATGCTGTAGATTTTTGATAATGGCTTCTGGCCCGATGTTTTTATCCTCCTGTTTTCGTTGCCGGGCATTTTTATTTTTTCATTTACAAACCTCAAAATTTCTGATTTTTTTATTTTCATTGTAGGGGTTCTGGGAAAATCTTCCTGATCCCATACAAAAAAACCATCAATTTTTTGATATATATTCAATTTACTGTTAGCTGATTCAATAATTTTTCCCGGATGATATGAAGCATTTTCCTTTAACAGCAGTACTGCATAAATTTCATCACGTCCATCATATTTTATCCCCACAACTGCACAATCTTTTACAGGTTCAATTGATTTTAAGACTTTTTCTATATCTTCAGGATAAATATTTATACCGTCAGCTCTTATAATTACATCATCAGCCCTTCCTTTGAAAAATATATTACCACTTCCATCGATCTCTGCCAGGTCTCCAGTTTTAAACCATCCATTCGAAAATGATTGCTTTGTTTTTGTTTCATCTCCAAAGTACCCAATGCTTACATTCGGACCTTTAACATAAATTTCATTATTTATAAGCTTTACTTCTTCACCCTGCAGAACCCTGCCAATTGAACCGGGAGTACTTGTTGATGGATCAGCAAGTGTAATCAAAGGTGAGGTTTCTGTTAAGCCATAGCCCTGGAATATGCTGTAAGCAAGACATCTCCAGAACTCTTCCACAGAACTGTCAAGCGCAGCACCTCCAACCATAATTGAGACAAATCTCCAGCCAATCGCAAAATGTATCCTTTTAAAAACCCACAATCTCTCCTGCCATCGCCTGGATTTAATTTTTTCATAAATCTTTTTGAAATTTTCGGAATTCAATCCAAATTTCAATATCACATAATCCTTCAGTATTTCAAGCAGTTTCGGGAGAAGGCTTAAAATCCATATTTTTTCTTCCCTTATGACTTTAAGAATGTTCTGTGGATTTAAATTATCTGTAAATACTACGGAGGAATTTATCATAAGCGGGGTGAATATCCCGATAAGCTGCCCATACATATGACCCAAAGGTACAAGTGATAAAATTTTTGGATTTATCATCAAGTTGAATATCTTCATCCATTTCTTCATCACAGGCAGAACTGCATTCAAACTTGATATGATATTTCCATATGTAATCATAACACCTTTTGGCTCAGATGTTGTTCCCGAAGTAAAGACTACCTCAATTAAATCATTGTTATTGAAAGCATTTATAGTTCTGTCATACAGTGGCAAGCCAAAAATCGATTCTTCAAAATCTTCGAAGTATATTTTTTTTATATCAGGAATTTTATAATCAGTACCATTTTCAATGCCCGTGATGATAATTTTTGCACCTACTTTTTTCTGGACTTTAAGATCAAAATCTATTCCGGATTGGGCATTTAAAGGTACAACTACTGCACCAGCATAAAAGCATCCTATAAAAGCTATGATCCATTCCGGCCTGTTTGTACCTTTTATCAATACTTTATCATTTTTACTGATTCCTGTTTTGGTAAGAAAAACTGCAAATTTTGAAGCCCGAAGATAAATATCTCTGAAGCTCCATTTCCAGACTCTATATTTATGCTTATAGAAAAAAAACCTTTTTCGATCATTTAAACTGTCTTTAAAAAAATCGGAAAGATTTCCGACCGATTCAATTGATTCATCACTCCGGTCTTTCCTTTTCAGCATAGCTCCGACTCCAATCTTTTGTCCGGATACGAAAGCTTAATAACCTGGGAAATAGTCTTTTATTAAATTATTTTCATTAATGCCGGCTGCCATAAGATCCCCGGCAATGGATTTTACCATGGGAACAGGGCCTGAAATATAGTAAAGTTTTTCATAAGGATTTGAAATCGTATTTTTAATTATGCCGGCGTTGCATACTTCCGGATAGATTATATACATTTTTTTAAAAGACGGGTTTTCACCAGCAAGCCTGTCAAATAAATCTTTAAAAATGACCCGGTCGTCTCTGTTGCTGTAAAACAGGAATATTTCAATTTCTTTTAGTCTTCCCTCATGTTCCAGGTCCAGAAGTATGGACCTGAAGGGCGTAATTCCAATTCCTCCTGCAATGAAGATATAATTCTTTGAAAAATCACTGATTACAAATTCACCTTGTGGCGGCAATGCAGATATATACTGACCAACTTCCATTTTAAAAAATGCTTTTTTAAAAGAACTTGAACTTTCACCTGCAAATCTTGTCGTAATGATTATATTTTTTTCAAAAGGTGCCGATGAAATCGTAAAAAAACGGCTGGTTCCCCTGTTGTCAGGATTGGCATGATCAAGTGTAAAAGACATGAACTGGCCTGCTTGCCAGATAACAGGTTCCTGGGGCCTAAAAGAAAATGAAGATACATCAGGAGAAAGCTCTTTTTTTTCAACCAATGTAAGATTCAATACTTTGCCTTTCCAAATTATTTATAATTACGGTAAAGATTAAAATTTAATCCCTCTAATGATTTTATAATATTTTTGATTTATTATCATCCAGAAAACCTTGAGTTGTCTGGTTTTACTTTTGTGGTGTATTGTCTTCGTGGTGACAGTCTTCGGCGGCATTAATATCTTCGAGCAATTTTGTAAATATAATTGTCTTTCTTAATTCTCTATAGATGCCTTTATTTTCAGAATTTTTTATGCAGTCATTTAATGTTTTTATAAGTGAGGGATAATCTTTTTTAGTTTGATAGATTCTTAAAAGAAGATCATAAGTTGTTGTGCTGCTAGTGCCGGATTCCAGATTCTTTTTTAATATGAGTTCAGCTTTATCAGGCCTATTTTTTTCCAAATGCAATAAAGCTTTAATTTCATTTTCCCTTATTTTATCTGTTTTATTTTCCAAATTCATTTTAATCGTTTGTTTTAATCATCTTAAATCAGTTTAGAATGTTCAGATCGGTATCTGCATTTTTAATAATTTCTTTTGCGATATCAAGTCTTACCTTGTCCTTTTCCTTACTTGAATAAAATTTGAGTTCACCAATTATTTTATTATATTTCGAAATGTAAATCTTCCTGCCATTATACTTATTTATATATCTCGTAAGGTTTGTCCTGATATCTCTGATATCTTTTTGTATCATATTGCAAAGTCCTTTTATAATTATTTAAAATTTTATTTAAGATTAATATCTAATATTAATATCGGTAAAACTTTAAAAAACTATAGGAATAATTTATATTTTTTTTATTTCCTTTTATACAAGTATTAATATTGGAAATTTATCCCTCAGTGGACAAATACTGTGTGTCAGGGATAATCCTGTTAATATTTAAGATGAAGAGTTAAATTAATCTGGAGTATTTCAGGCTACTCCGGCCATAGTGGAGGCATTGAGTTCTTTTTTTAACGTAAACATTATTTTTTTATTAATCTGAGAAATCCTGGATTCGGTTATATTTAATAACTTACCTATTTCTTTAAATGTTTTTCCCTTAAAATAATATAGATATATGATTCTTCTTTCCTGTGCGCTCAATTTTCCTATTGCCTTCTTCAAAAAAAGCTTATTCTCAACTTTTTCTGCAAAATCTGTAGTGCCGGACATATATAAATCATAAGTATTGTTTTCATAATTATCCTGATTTGCAGGATATTTTTCAAAATAATTCGGATCATCTATCGACAACATGGAAAAATTTTCAAATTCGTTACCGGTTTTTGGATCAATTCCTGAATCAGTGCTGCAGTAGATCGGAAG
>JAMCSM010000036.1 GCA_023380915.1 Actinomycetota bacterium
TAAAATTTACATAATGACAAAAGGTGGTCCGGATTTTGCAACCGATTTAATCACAATTCGAAATTATACTATTGCTTTTAAGGAGTTCAATATCGGTGTTGGTTCAGCATTCTCAGTAATAATTCTTATTTTAATGATAGGATTGGGTACGGTATTGATAAGAAATATCAGAAGGACTTATTAATTCAAAAATAATTTTAAAATATTTTTATATATATGAATCTTTATTAAAAACTTAAAAAAATAACATTTTATTTTTAAGAAAGGCTTATAAAAATTGAAACCAAAAGGTATTTTAACTTTTTTTAAATACTTCATTCTTATAATTGCATTAATACTCTTTTTATTTCCTATTTTTTTCCAGATAATAAATGGATTTAAAACAGTTGGACAGATATACGACCCTGCAAAAATAGTATCTTTTAACGGTTTATCCCTGGCAAGCTGGAAAGATGTAATTTCCAAACAGCATTTTCTGACATATATAAGAAATACGGTGGTAGCGTCTATTAGTTCAACTTTTCTTGTGATGTTATTTGCAATTTTTGCGGGTTATGGGCTTGCCAAGTTAAAAATGGGAAAAAGGATGAGAGAGAACCTTTCTTTTGAATTCCTGACAATGAGAATGCTGCCAGGAATTGCTGTTATTATTCCTATTTTTCTCATATATAAGAGAACAGGATTACTATATACATTACCGGGCTTGATCCTTATATATGTAGTATTTAATATACCCCTTGCTGTCTGGCTGCTTGAAGGATTTTTCAGGGAAGTTCCGAGTGAGATTGTAGAGGCGGCAAGAATAGATGGAGCAAGTACAAGGCAGGAGCTTTTTAATATTGCCATTCCATTGGCAGGTCCTGGTATAATGTCTGTTGGAATTTTAACTTTTATCTTCACATGGAATGAATATATGTTTGCTTCAATACTTACAACAGATGCAACCAGGACATTACCTGTATGGGCAGCATACACAACTTATCAGCATTATATAATTAATTATGCAACCCTGGGAATTGCATCTGCAGTTATGATAATTCCGGTAATAATTTTTGCAATGTTGATGCAGAAATATCTTGTAAGAGGCCTTTCACTCGGTGCTCTTAAGGAGTAGCTTAACTATTATAATTGAGAAAATAATAAAAGTTAAAACCTAAAATAGAAAGGAAATCTAATGGAGTATAAAGAAAAATATAATTTTGGTGGATGGCCGAATTGTATACGAATATCCAATGGGGATATTGATCTCGTATCAACAACGGATGTCGGTCCAAGAATAATGAGGTTTGGTTTTGTTGAGGAGCAGAATTTACTTCTTGAGATTGGGGAAGAATTAGGAAAAATCGGCGGCGACAATTATAGATTATATGGCGGCTCAAGACTCTGGCATTCACCTGAAGCCAGCCCAAGATCTTATTATCCTGATAATATTAAAGTCGACCATAACTGGGATGGAAAATGTTTGAAGTTGATGCAGCCTGTTGAGACCACTACCGGAATGCAAAAAGAGATTAATCTCATTCCTTCCGATTCTGGTGCTAGTATAGAGGTAATTTACAGAATATATAACAAGAATTTATGGCCAATAAAATATGCACTTTGGGCACTAACTTTAATGGCTAAAAATGGAAGAGTAATTATACCCCAGGAACCATCTCAGAAATGGGAAGAAAATTTGCAGCCGGTAAGACCGTTAGTTTTATGGGCATATACAGCAATGGATGACCCCAGATGGATATGGGGTAAAAAATATATACAACTTAGGCAGGATCCTAAATCGGATAATCCTCAAAAGGTGGGTTTACTTAACAAGTTAGGTTGGCAAGCCTATTACTTGAATGGGCATGCTTTTATAAAAAGATATAGTTTTGATTCTATGGCTGAATATCCGGATTTTCAGTGTAATACACAGGTTTATTCTGATCCGAATTTATTTGAATTTGAAACTCTTGGCCCCTTAAAAGTAATAGAACCTGGGGATTATTCGGAATATAAAGAGAATTGGTATTTATTCAAGGTCAAATTAGAGGAAAATGAAGATTCAATAGATAAAAATCTTCTTCCCCTGATTGAAAAAACTGAAATACCGAAATAACTGAATATCGGAATAGTCCCGGTGTATGATTAAACTTTTTAATTATGTAATTTCGTGAAAAAGTAAATTGGAAATAAGCAACAAAAGTAATAAGGGTACAGGTAATATTGGATAAAATAAATAATAATTAGGGAAAAGGAGATTTTTGATGTCAGGAATTGATCTAAGGATAAAGAAGTTGTTTAAAGATAAAAAGAACCTTGTAATTTCTGCAATAGACCATGTTTTGGAATACGGTGATCAGCCTGGAATAGAAGATTCCAGAGCCGCTATAGAAAAATGTATGGATACAGATGCCTTACTTCTTTCGAGATTTTCACTTAAAAGAAACTGGGATCTTTTTGCTGCAAGAAGAGCTCCAATTCCTATTGTAAGAATTAATTGGTCTTCAGCGTTTTATTATCCTTTGGAATACAGGAAGGGTTTTACAGAAATAGCGACAGTTGTGGAAGAGGCTGTTGAATCAGGTGCGGAAATAGTTATTTGTTCACTGTTTTTAGAAAATGGTGACGAAGAGATGGAAACTATAAATGTAGGTATCTTTTCTGAAGTGGTTAGGCAGAAAGAAAAACTGGGGATCCCATTAATTGGCGAGTGTTATGTAATAGAACATAAAGAGATAACCCATGATAAACTACATTTAAAAGTTAAGAGAATCTCAAGGATTATGGCCGAACTAGGTGCTGACCTTATTAAAGCATTTTTTACATACAATTTTGCTGAAGTGGTTAATAATACTCCAGTACCTGTATTTTCAATTGGCGCAGAAAAGTTAAAAAGAGACATTGATGTATTAAAAAAAGCTTATGAAACTGTAAATTGCGGAGCAAAAGGTATTATTTTCGGAAGAAACATATTCATGGCGGAAGAACCTTCCAAAATTGTTGTAGCACTTAATGATGTGATGAATAATGGAATGAAACCCGAAGAAGCTGTTGTCAAATACAAATTAAATTAATTTTAACCCTTTTCTTTACAGAGTTAAAAAGTTGTAGTTTCCATAACGGATTTTTCGATAAAGTTGTATCTTTACACGCTTTTTAATTATCGATTAGTGGGGATGAACTATCTGGCTGATATACTTAAATCTTCTGACATAAATAATTATTAGGGCCGGAATAGGATGTTGTGCTGCGAGCTTTTTTATCTAAAAGTGGTTACGGAGTATTAATTATTGAACAATGTACTGAATGGAATTCATAAAAATTAATAATATTTAAAAAGGGAATCAAAATGGATGAATTTAAAAATCAGTCAATAATAGTTACTGGAGGAGCCAGTGGAATAGGTAAAGCAACAGTGGAGCTTTTTGCATCTAATGGGGCACAAGTTTATATGGCTGATATAAATGAAAAAGATGGTATACGTTTGATGAGTGAGTTAAATGCTAAAAATCAGAAAGTCATTTTTATAAAAACAAATGTCACAAAGTTTGACGAACTTGAAATTTTGATAAATAAAGTTATTACAGAATTTGGAAAAATTGACATTATTTTTAATAATGCAGGTTTTGAAGGAAGAGTTAAAAAAATCCAGGATACATCTCCGAAAGAATGGGATGAAGTTATGGATCTGAATGTGAAAGGCTGTTTCATGGCTTGCAAACTTGTAATTCCGCATATGGTAAAAAATGGCGGCGGATGTATTATAAATATAGGTTCAGAACTGGGTCTTTCATTCAGATTCGCTGAAAATTATGTACCTTATTCGACTTCAAAGGCTGCAGTTATTGCATTTACCAAAGCGCTGGCAATAGAACTTGCTGCTTATAAAATAAGAGTCAATTGTGTTTCGCCAGGTTCAATTAACACTCCAATGGTTGAAAGAGAAGTACAGATGTGGTTAGAGAGAGGTCTTTATAAAACCAAAGAATATGCAATGAAAGCCATTATAAGTGCGTACCCTGCAGGGAATATTGGTGAACCTGCCGATATTGCAAATGCTGTAGCATATCTGGCTTCTGACAGGGCTAAATTTATAACCGGCACAGTGCTTTGCGTAGATGGTGGAGGTGCAATAATATAGTATATTACAGTTAAGAAGAACTGATTTTAAAATAAAAGAAGTTTTGCTGCAAATGTCTAAGATTTATATTTTAATTTAAATAAAATAATTTATCTTTAAGAGGTTTTTATGAATTTTTTTGAATCTGAAAGACTATTCGAAGAAGCACAATCAATTTCTCCTGGAGGTGTAACCAGTGAGAGGCAACCTTCTAAATTTATACCAGGAAAATATCCGATTTTCTTACAGAAAGGTAAAGGTTCTCATGTCTGGGATGTTGATAGCAATGAATTTATAGATTGGGTTTGCTCTTATGGGCCATTAGTTTTGGGTCACTGCAATGAAAATGTGGACAGCGCTGTTATCGAGGATATAAAAAATGGTTTTTGCTTTACTTTATTTCATCCCGTTCACAATACTCTTTGTAAAAAATTGATTGAAATAATCCCATGCGCCGAAATGGTAAAAATTGTGACAAGTGGCTCAGATGCTACAGCAGCGGCGATTAGAATGGCAAGAGTTTTTAGTGGCAAAGATAAAATTATAAGGTGGGGATATCACGGATGGCATGACTGGAGTTATGGCGGTGCTGGTACTGATAGAATTGCCTATGGTGTTCCTGATAGTGTTAAGCAAGGCATTCTTACTTTTGAATATAATAACCTGGATTCTGTTGAAGCTGTTTTTAAGGAAAATAAAGGGAGTGTTGCTTGTGTAATAATGCAGCCATTTGAAGCTTCAAAGGAATTACCTGAAAAAAGTTTTCTCGAAGGAGTGAAAGAAATTACCCATCAAAATGATGCAGTGCTAATTTTTGATGAAATAAGGTGCGGATTCAGAGTAGCTCTAGGTGGTTCGCAAGAATACTTCAATGTGATTCCTGATATGGCCTGCTTCAGCAAAGCAATGGGTAATGGCTATCCGATATCTGCAGTAGTTGGGAAAAAAGAAATAATGCTTCCAAGCCAGAAAACAAGAATTTCAGCTACATTTTTCCCGAATACTTTTCCGATGGTGGCAGCGCTTGCTACAATCAAAGAAATTGAAGATAGAAAAGGTATAGAATTCATGTGGAAACAAGGCAAAAAAATAGCAAATGGTCTAGAAAAACTAATAAATGATTTTAATATTGAAGCAAAAATGATCGGTTTGCCCGTAATCCCTATGCTTAAATTTACCTATAATAATCCTGACCTAAACAATAAATGCAAAGAGATATTTTTTGGGGAAATGATCGAAAGAGGAATATTCTTGCATCCAAGCCATCACTGGTTTTTATCACTTGCTCACACAGATGAAGATGTTGACGACACTTTAAATGCAGCAGAGTTTTCTTTTTCAAAATTAAAGAAATCGATAAATATCAAGAAATGAAGAAAATATACTTTGTATTTAAGTATAGAATCCTTATAATACAAATTAATTCATAAATAAGCTGTTATTGATTGTTTTTGAATATTAATTAAAAAAAATCAAGGAGTAGTAAAAGAAATGTTAAAAAAAATAGAAAATCTTGAGGTAGGTATGGTTGGATCCGGGTTTGCTGCTCACCTTCGTAGTTTTTCTATTGTAAAACTTGATAGTGATAGGGTAAAAATAATTGGAATATATGACAAAGATTTAGAAAATTCAAAAAAATTTGGGGAAGAATTTTCTTTAAAGATTTTTAAATCCTTCGAAGAAATGCTTGAGAGTAATGATATAAATACCATAGCAGTATGTGTACCAAATAAATTTCATTATGGACTTATAAAGGAATCCTTAAAAAATGGGAAACATATAATTTGTGAATATCCGCTAGTTGTTGATGATTATAATAAGGCTGAAGAGCTTTTTAAAATGGCGGATAAAAACAATTTATTTATTCATGTGGGCCAGACTATGGATTTTGACAGCGACCTTTCTTTTGTACTACTTCATAAAGATAAACTCGGGAAACTCTACATGGGATACAAATATATGACTTTTGGCAAGACTGGTTCCTGGTTTAGTTTTTCAGGTTCTAAAGAAAAATTTAATAATCTTGGTGAGTGGTATGTTGACCGTAATCTTACCGGCGGGTGGATGGTAACTTCCTGCTACCATGGTATTCAGATATTAAGAAAAATTTTTGGAGAAGTTTCACGAGTCAGTGCGGTTGATTCAAGTGACGGGAAGGTTGGAGCAGGCTCAGTTATTCTGGAGCATTTGGATGGTTCAAGTAGTGTTGTTCAATGGGGTTTATCAATTCTTGGTAAAACCTTCAATACTCTTATAATTACAGGTTCAGAAGGTTCAGTCGAAATAGATGAAGGGAAATATTTAATTCATACTTCAGAATTTAAAGGAAGTGGCTCGCTTCAGGAAAAAGATACATTTTATGATGATTCCAAATTATTGCTGGATAAAATCAATGGTATTGCTGATTTTGATAAATCAAATAATGATATGTTAATGAATTTAAAAATTTCACTTCTTGCACAAAAATCTGCAAATGAAGGCAGAGAATTTAAAATTCAATAGAAAGGAACCAGAACACAATTTGTTAGGTGAAGAAAGAAGAGAATATATATTAAATCTGGTTAATAAAGCAGGGAGTGCTGCTGCTATTGATATTGCCAGAGCTTTAAATGTATCTGAAACAACTATCAGAAGAGATTTAAACAAGCTTTCAAAAAAAGGACTTATCAGAAGAACTCACGGAGGCGCAATAAACAAATTATCGGTAGGCCAGGAGATGAAATTTGAAGTTCAAAAAGAAAAATTCATTGAAGAAAAAAAGAAAATAGCACTGGCGGCAGCAGAACTTATTGAAGAAGGTGATGTAATTCTTATCGAGGCAGGCACTACTGGATTACAGACTGCATTGAATATTACCAGCAGGAAACAGCTTACAATAGTGACAAATAGCTGCGACATTGCAGTTCTGCTTGGTAAGACTAATCCCGGATATTCGATAATTCTAAGCGGCGGCATATTAAAAACTGATACTCATTCCCTCGTAGGACCAATTGCAGAACAAACTTTCAGGCATATAAATGTGGATAAAGCTTTTATCGGCATTTCAGGACTGGATATTGAAAAGGGAATTACTGCAGCAGACCAGATTGAAGCGAAAACTAAAATGAATATCATAGGTTGTGCAAAAAAAGTAATAGCCTTATGTGACCATTCGAAGATCGGGCATGTTTCCATGAATTTTGTTGCACCAATTCAAAAGATAAATGTTCTTATAACTGATTCAGAAGCCGATAGGGAATTTCTGGAAAAAATAAAAGAGCTTGAAATAGAGATTATAATAAAATAAAGCCAAATATTTGTTATTGTCTTTTATACAACTTTAAGTTTAAACCCCGAATTTAAAGTTTATGATTATTAATGTTATTTATTTTATAATCAGAATTTCAATGTTATTTTATAATTATAATTTTAAAGGCAATTCTATCCACTTTTTATCTTTATCAGAAACCACTGCTGCTTCAATTACTTCCTGGACTTTGTAGCCTGCGTGCATATCTGCTTCAGGTTTTCTGCCTTCTGCAATGTTGCTTATAAAATCATATGCAAGACCGGTGTGATATCTTATCCAGCCAATCGAAAATTTAGGGCCCGGAAAAGCAAGGGCAGGCTTCGGATATCTCTGGACAGTTTCCAGTGCCTTAAAACCTCTCCGGCCCCCAATCGGCTCTTCGGCATCCCTTGTATCATAAGCTTCAAGGAAGTTTGGCTGCATGCTGTTAAACATCAATGCTCCTTTATCACCATGTATTTCAAGCCTCACCTCATCATTTGCACCGGTAGCCACCTTTGTTGCTTCCAGCGTTCCAAGAGCACCATTGTACATTTCAAAGATAAGTATAGCTGTGTCATCTACATCAACCTCGCACATTTCGCCAGGGCTTCCCGCAATCGGCCTCTCTTTTACAAATGTTTCTAGCTTCGCAAATACTTTTTTAAAGTCTCCAAGCAGAAATCTTGTAAGATCTATAACATGGGATGCAAGATCGTAAAGTGACCCTCCTCCACAGAAATTTTTTTGTATTTTCCAGTAGGAAGGTCTTGACGGATCTGAATTTCCTGCATGAAGGTATGCTGACCTTATGCTGTAGACTCTTCCAAGAAAGCCTTCATCTATCAACTGTTTTGCCCTCATTATTGCAGGCATATAGCGGTATTCAAAACTAATCTGGCAGATGAGTTCGGGATGTGATTCTGCAGCATCCAAAATCTCTTTAGCTTCTGTTAGATTCATCGCAAGAGGTTTTTCACAATTAACATGCTTTCCTGCTGCCAATGCATCAAGTATTATATCTTTATGGACATAATTAGGCGTACATACTTCTATTATATCTATGTCATCCCTGGTTATTAAATCTTTGTAATTTTCCGTTGCAAATCCAAAATCTGCCTGGCCAATGCCTTCTTCTGCATCTGAAATCGGGGTTGAGCACACTCCAATCATTTTAAGCTTTGCGGGGACTGGCTTATAATAAAAAGGAAGATTAAGATACGAAAGCGTATGCACTTTTCCAATAAAACCGTAACCAACCATGCCGATACCCAGAGTTTTCATATGATTTAACCTCCAAAATTATTTTCTAATTTATTTAAAAATTAATTTAAAAAAGTATCTTAAAACTTTTTTTAAAATTCCATTTATTTATTAGCTGGTAAATTCTATATATATCCGAATTCCTTTTCTGCAATTGTTATGGATTCATCAATTATATCAAGAGCTTTTTCTGCAATATCTTCCTCCATAATGAGAGGCGGTGACATCCTCAGGTTATGGTTTGCGGGTATCCATGCAAGGCCTTTGGAAAATGCTGCCTGGTAAACTCTTTTTCCTGCTTCGGTAAATGGTTCTTTTGTATTTTGATCTTTTACAAGCTCCATTCCAAGAAGACATCCTTTGCCCCTAACCTCACCGATTATTTTATGCCCGTCTTTCATTTTAACAAGTCTTTTCATTATAAAATCTCCAAGGCTGGCGGACCTTTGAACTATATTTTCTTCTTCTATTACTTCAAGAGATGCAAGTCCTGCTGCAGCTGCCATGGGGTTTCCGCCGTAGCTGGTTGAGGCTGATATCTTATCCATAACTTCGGTATATTCTTCCTTTATTGCAAATGCCGTTGCCGGAAAACCATTTGCCAGCCCTTTTCCAAGCACTAAGACATCTGGTATTACACCGTAATGATCCACGCAGAACATTTTACCGGTTCTTGCGCAGCAGGTAAGCACTTCATCAACAATAAAAAATATTTTAAGCCTGTCACAGAGTTTCCTTATTGCAGGGATAAAGCCATCCGGATATACAACAGAGCCTGACCATCCCTGTATAGGTTCCATAACAATTGCGGCAACATTGCCTGTACCTTCCATCTTTATCTGTTTTTCAAGCATATCTACGCAAAAGAGATTGCACTCCGGGTATTTTTTTTCATAGGCGCATCGATAACAGTGCCCATTTGGAGCGAGGTGAAAGCCTGATGCTCTGGGACCTGATGTAAAATCTGCAACCTGGGTTAAAGACACAGATGCCATAGTTTTACCGTGAAAGTCGCCATAAAATGAGAAAAATTCATATTTTTTTGTATAGGCTCTTGCAGCTCTCATTGCAGCTTCTACTGATTCCGTACCTGCACAGTACATCTGTATTCCATTCAAGCTGCCGGGTGTAATTGACGCAAGTTTTTCAAGAAAGAGTGTTTTAACTTCAGTTGTAAAATCGTGGCAATTCATAAGCCTGGCAGCATATTTTTGCACATATTCCACAACTTTTGGGTGGCAGTGGCCTAGGTTTGTTACATATATACCTGAGGAAAAATCAATGTACCTGTTGCCGTCAGCATCAGTTAATGTTACGCCATGACCTGATTTAAAAGCTACAGGAAAAAGTTTTACTTGTGATGAATAACCCTTCATATACTTTTCTGCTCTTGCATGAAGTTCCTTTGATTTTGGTCCCGGCGGCGGTATTTTAATGTACGGTACGGTTGCCGGATCGATTTTAGCCCAATTCCTGTCATAGTTCATTTAATTTCTCCTTATTTGAATTTTCAAAATCATATTTTTCTTGTAAATAAAGTATTCAATTACAATCAGTATCAGTCTAATAATGAATATATTTGTATTATATAGCTTTATAAACCATAGTCAATACCAATTAAGGGTTGATTTTATACTTTTTAAGGTTATAATCTTTGAAAATTCAAAATCAAAATAGAATTGCAATAATCCAAATAATTTCAAAAATAATATTATTGTTGCAATTACGAAATGGAGTTGGAATGTTAAAAAAATATAATATTGCTGTAAACGTATTGTTCTGGATTATTATAGCAATGGTTATTACTATAGTTATTTTTTGGTTTGCAGTACCCGGATTTAAAATCCCTTCTTATTTATTTGCCCAGGGAAATGCAAATACGCTAAATACCTCAAACACACCACCAGTCGAGAAAGTTCCCATAATAGTTACAAAATATCTGCCTGTGGAGAAAAATGTGGAATGGTTTTATTTCGTTGCTACTGCCTATACGAAAAATGATGATGGACAGGGTACGTCGAATAAAACTTCTACAGGCAAAAAACCTTCGGAGGGAATAATAGCTGTTGACCCTGAAATAATTCCATATGGAACAAGAGTTGAAATCAAAAATATGGGGTTTTTTGTAGCTGAGGACTGCGGAGGCAAAATAAAGGGAAATAGAATAGATATATATTTCGATACGATAGAAGAGGCAAAAAAATTCGGGAAAAAAGGTTTGTGGCTCAGATTTGTTGATAGCCCAATGATGCTGGCTGAAGAGAACTTTATTTTTTAAATTGTTTTGTTTTGCCCGATAATACTGGTTAAAATTTTGTAAAACTCTTTTGCAGAATTTTTATTTATTCTTTTTATATCGAAAGTTTCTTTTTTGTTTTTTATAATTAAAGAGGAACTAAGTAATCCTTCCTTTAATTCTGCTGAAACTATGTATGGATAGGTGGCAATGAATGTTTTATCTCTGGAAATATTGCTTACAAAGAAAAAAAACAATTTTTTGTCTGTCAGAACCAGTTGTCCGGAAAGCCTGTCATCCAGGACGCCCGCTGCCTCACAGATCAGTTTTTCATCGGGTCCAATAAATAGCAAAAAACTGGAACCTTTGGGTGTTGAGGAAGTTTCTTTTGATATTGCCATTAGTAATTCTCCGGTTATTATAAATTTATTATAGAAAACAAAGTTTATTATATAAAATTAAAATTCATAAAAAAAGAAATTATTTTGAAATAAAGATGAAATATTATATTATTTAAAAACTATTAAGGTTAATTATCTCGAAAGGCAGA
>JAMCSM010000037.1:0-555 GCA_023380915.1 Actinomycetota bacterium
TTTCGTCAATATTTTCTAAAAATTTTCTGATAATTTTTTTGTTATTTTAAATTTTGATAAAAAATACTTAAATGCAAAACTAAAGTTTGATAAAAAAATAGAATGATTTAAGTTACAAAAACTAAAGATCATCCCATACTTAGAGCAAAATGCCCACAGATAGCAGGACGATCAAAGTAATGGAGACAGATAGACAGAGCGATATTATGGCAATGTTTAAACTGCCCTTTTGAATTGAACCGCTAATATTTTTAAAATACTCTGTCATATTAAATTATTGAGTTTATAATTGGCAAATAATAATATCATAGTTGATTTTTTAATACAATATAATTATCGGATAATTATTGGAATAATTATTCTATTTATCGTTAATCATAGAAACCAATAGTACGAAACTAATAACATATATGTATTATTTGTAACAAAACATCCCCTGTTCTATCAGGGTAGTCGGGTTCACAGTACCTTTTATGACTTTAAATTCGTGTACAGGCTGATAGGTTTGGAAGAGGTTAAAATAGAAAAATAAAGTTTTAAAAAACTATTGGAGTT
>JAMCSM010000037.1:566-3783 GCA_023380915.1 Actinomycetota bacterium
ACTCCAATATTTCATGATTCGTTATTTATTTAATTTTAATAAACTTATTAATATACTTCCGGCTATTTATTTTAACTTATTTCCGCAATTCGGGCAGAATGCTGCACCCTCTTGAGTCGGACTGCCGCAATTAGGGCAGAATTTACCTTTTTGCTCAGGCTTTTCCTCAGTCTGCTGAATTTGTGATGGTGCCTGATAAGCAACTGTTGGCGGAGCTTGTGGTTTATTTTTTCTCCTGACAAGGAGAACGACAACAACCACGATTATTATAACTATTATAATTGGAAGAACTATTGCAAGAATTATAATAGTTATACCTATCCCGGTACCAACCTTTTGTGCAACCTTGTTTATGGATTCCTGTGTTGTTGTTAATACAGTAGTTTCTGCAGCAATAGTAGCCACAGGGGCAGTTGTTTCCGCTACTAGCGGTTTATCCTGACCCATATTTTGCTGTGCTTTAGCCTTATATTCCTGTGCAAGCTTATGCCCTGCACTTAAATTCAAAACAGCATCAAAATGCTTGATGGCTTCCGTAAAATGGCTTTGCCTGTACATTGCCAGGCCCAGTCTCCATTCCTGATCAACTTGCCCCAGCTTATTTTCTACACCAAGCAGGGATTTTACATCATTCGAAGGTCTTAGATAATTGTTTGTATTATCTGTACCCATTGTTAGTATTCCTATGATTGTACCGTCCTTGCCAAGTACCGGACCTCCACTGTTGCCTGGTCTTGCATCGCCCTGAACCTGGAGAACTTCATTTCCCTGATACATTACCCTGCCGCTGACGGTACCCTGGGTAACTGTCGGGTCAAGAGGATTATTCTGGCCGATATCAGAAGTCCATGGATAACCTATAATTGTTAGTGCATCTCCAACTTCAACCATGGAAGAATCCCCAATTATTGCACTTGACAATGCCCTTCCCGTAACAGGTGTTATCCTGAGTATTGCTATATCTCTCTGGGTACGATCACTAAGCTGTAAAACTTCAGCTTTTGTGAAAGTATTTCCCGGATTTTCGGGAACATTGGCAACTGCTGTGTTAAATTGAACCCAAACTTCCCTGTCGGGGGCGGTATCACTGGTTGAACCCGCTACTTTATAGGTATCATAAATTTGGTTCCACTCTGCATTGGTAAGAGTGTCATAATAATCAGGGTATTCATTTTTTATATATTCATCAAGAATCGCCCACTTTAAATTTACGAAATTTGCTTGTGCTTCATCAACCATATGTCCTGCAGTAACGATAGTACCTGTTTCAGGGTTTACACAAAAACCAGTTCCTCCAAAAGGACCATAGTAATACTGGCCGCTCCATGCTGCCTTATTCGGATCATAAACATATGCATAATAGATAGAAGTGATATAGCACACTGCAGGTTCGACGAGCAGCCACGAATCTGCGGCTGTAAATTGATAACCAGCCACGGTATTGCTATTACCCTGGCCGCTTGTTGAACTATCCTGTCCAAATAGCAGAGGTGTGAAACTTAGACAAAGCAGACAAACAAGCATTACCAGCAGAACTTTAAAGAAGTTCCTCTTCATTTACTTTCCCTCCATTAATAAAAAAATATCTTTAATAAATTATATTTTATATATCGGCATAGTCAATAAAAAAGTTTAATTATTTAACAAATTCTTTTACAGAACTTTAGAAAATATTATTAAGCTTTATTTAATATCTCATTATAATATTGCAGGTATTTCGGGACAATAATTCTGCTGTCAAAAAGCTTTGCCCTTTTTCTGGCTTCCAGGCCCATTTTATACCTTATTTCATCATTGCCCAAAATTTTTATTGCAGCAAGGCTCATTTTTTCAATTTCATCAGGATTAAAAAGATATCCGCTGATTCCGTCTTCAACAACCTCAGGAAGTCCTCCGACACTTGTTCCAATTACAGGAACTTCACAGCTCATAGCTTCCAGAGCAGAAAGGCCGAAGCTTTCGCTTTTAGATGGCAGCATATATAAAAAATGAATACCCTGATAAGGAATTACATCGTCATGCCAGCCCATGAAAAAAACCTTATTTTTTAATTTTAATTTTTCCACAAGGAACTGGCATCTGGATAATTCAGGTCCGTCTCCTATAAGAATTAACTTGCTCTTGATTTCCCTGCTCACCCTGCAAAAAATTTTGATTATTTTCTGGATATTTTTAACCGGCCTGAAATTTGAAATATGTGTAATAACTTTGTCATCCTTATCTATGAAATCAAGATAACATGCATGATTTTCGTAAACTTCAATTTTTTTATATTTTTCGGTATCCACAAAATTATAAATTATCTGCATTTTCTTTTTGATCTTAAAAATTTCCTCTGTTGCATTCCTGAGATATTCCGAGACACATGTGATTCCATTGCTGTTTTCAATGCTGAACTTTGTAATTTTATAAAAAGAGTGGTGGTTTCCCACCAGTGTTATATCAGTACCATGCAGGGTTGTAATAAACTTAATTTTATCCTCTCCAACTATTTTTTGAGCAAGATATGCAGATGCTGCATGCGGCATGGCATAATGAACATGCAGGATATCTAATTTTTCATTTTCAATAACTTCAGACATTTTCGCACTTAAAGACAGGCTGTAAGGCGGATATTTAAACAAGGGATAATCAAATACTTCAACTTCGTGGAAATAAATATTTTTATATGTACGGTTTAGCCTGAAAGGCAGGCCGTAGCTTATAAAATGAATACTGTGGCCCATTTTTGCAAGCTCAATCCCAAGTTCAGCAGCGACTGCACCGCTTCCTCCATATGTAGGATAACAAGTTATTCCAATTCTCATAATATTAAATCTAAATTAGTTAAATAATGAATTTGGTAATTATACTTTAATGGAATAATTACCATAAATTTAATAAATTTTAAATCAAGTAATCAAAAAATCTAACAGGATCTTCAATTTTTAAATCGGAATCTATAAAATATGGTTCGCCATATTCAGCTTTTATTTTTAACCCGTAGCATTTATCCCTGCTTGTTATCAAATCAAAAAAATACTTTGAATTTATAAAAGTAGGAACATCCTTCTCGTAATCACGATAGAATTGAGATTTATATGCCATAAAAGCCTTCATTTTTATGTCATAATAGCCGGAAATATCCATAATAAAACTGGGTTTGAACTGGTAATTCAACATATAATTTATTACAATTTTCGGCCTGTGACATTCCAGACCTGTCTTGAACTTCTTA
>JAMCSM010000038.1 GCA_023380915.1 Actinomycetota bacterium
AGTATCCTCTCGATAAGATAACACAGATGGTCCAGGGCAATAGAAAAATAGGGCTGGGTTTGATGGGTTGGGCCGATATGCTGATTATTTTAGGTATACCTTATGACAGCGAGCAGGCTCTTGAGCTTGCTAAAGAGGTAATGAGTTTTATACAGGATGAATCCAAGGAAGCATCAAGATTGCTGGCTCTTGAACGAGGAAGTTTTCCTAATTTTAGGGGCAGTGTATATGATAGCCCCGATTGTTTTGAAATAAGAAATGCTACCACAACTACAATAGCACCTACCGGAACACTTAGTATTATTGCAAATTGCTCAAGCGGGATTGAACCAATTTTTGCAATCTCATTTATTAAGAATGTGATGGATGATGAAAAATTGGTTGAAGTAAATCCCTATTTTGAAAAGGCAGCCTGGGATAATAACTTTTACAGTAAAGAATTGATGGAAGAAATTGCAACCAGGGGAAAACTTGAAAGTTTTGAAACAATTCCATCTCTTTATAAGAGAATATTTATAACCGCACATGAAGTTACACCAATCTGGCATGTCAGGATGCAGGCTGCATTTCAGGAATATGTTGATAATGCTGTTTCAAAAACTGTCAATTTTCCAAATAATGCCACCGAAAAAGAAGTTGAGGATGTTTTTATGCTGGCATACAGGCTCGGCTGCAAGGGGATAACAATTTACAGGGATGGCAGCAGGGAAAGCCAGGTTTTACAGGTTGAGAATAAAAAAGAACCCGCAGTATCATCTGAAGGAAAAAACAGAGAAAGTGCTGGAATTCAGGATAAAGCTGAATTTAAATCCAGTGAAACGGAAAGTATGGAGGAGGTTAAACTCCTTGAGGGAGCAATACCCAAAATAAAACCCAGGCCAAGACCTGATGTTACAAAAGGCATGACTAAAAAATATAATATTGGAGGATGCGGAAAGCTTTATGTCACAGTAAATTCGGATAATTTTGATATTTGTGAAGTATTTACAAATACTGGAGAAGAAGGCTGCGCCGCACTTTCGGAAGCAGTAAGCCGTCTTATCAGCATTACCATAAGGTCCGGAATTGATATAGATTCAATATTAAAACAGGTTGAAGGCATAAGATGCATAACCTGTATCGCTGATAATTCAACCCATGTACTATCATGTCCTGACGCCATAGGAAAAGCAATAGAGTTTTATGTAAGGGGATCAAATAAATTTGATTTAAATGTTGCTGGCGGTCCTAAATCAATTATGATATGTCCCGAAGAAGGATGTGGAGGAATAATGCAACCTGAAGGTGGATGTTATGTTTGCAGGAATTGCGGTTATTCGAAATGTTCATAAAATCTGCCCTGATTATTTATCCAGAATTTCTTTAAGGGAATTCCAATAGGTATTAAAATCTTCCACACTATGAAGAACCATTCTTACTCTTTCAATCTCCTGATGTTCTTTCAGATAATTAATTATTGTAGTAAGAGCAATCAGTGAAGCTTCTTTTACAGGGTAGCGATAAATTCCGGTGCTTATTGATGGAAAAGCTATGCTTTTTATTGCGTTCTGTAATGCAAGATCAAGAGTATTTCTATAGCATTTTGCAAGGTTCTCCTTATCTGATGCAATACCGGTATAAATAGGCCCAACGGTATGAATTATATATTTTGCAGGTAAATTATAACCCCTGGTTATTTTCACTTCACCGGTCTCACAACCTCCAAGTGTTTTACATTCTTCCCAAAGTTCGGGACCGGCAACTTTGTGTATGATACCGCAAACTCCGCCTCCGGGTGAAAGCTGATCATTGGCTGAATTTACAATTGCATATGTTACCTGTTTTGTTATATCGCCCTCAACAAGAATTAACCTTGATTTTCCAATTTTTCTTTCGACATAATTCATTTTACAGTCCTTCTTTCAATATTATATTTTATTTCATTTATGACATTTATCAATATTACCGGAAATATGGAGCTTACGAGAATTATTGCCCAGTTGAATAGGCTCAGATTTACGGTATTAAATATTTTTTGCATGAATGGAGTATAAATAAGAGCTATTTGTAAAAGCACGGATCCTATTACTGATATGTTTAAAAATTTATTGTCAAAAATTCCCTTTCTAAAAATTCCTTTTTCTTCAAATCTGAAATTATATGAATGCAGAAGCTGGGAAAAAACAAGAGTAGTAAAAACACATGTGTGAAAAAGCTGGCTATCATAGGCAAGATTCTGAGTTGCAAATAATTTCGGGGCTATAAAATACATAAAAAGCGACCCAAGAGTTAAAATTAAACCCTGCCAGGTTATGAGGCCAAGTCTATTTTTATTTAGTATTTGCTCCTTTCTTTTAGTAGCTTTTCTTTCCATAATATTTATTTCTGCCGGATTGACTCCAAGAGCCAGGGCCGGGAGCCCGTCGGTAATAAGGTTCATCCATAAAATTTGTACCGGAAGCAGCGGAATATAAATCAGGGAGGATTCAAGACCAAAGAACCTGAAAATAAAACTGCCAAACACAATTGAAACAAACATTAAAAGCACTTCAGAGATGTTGCATGAAAGGAGGAACAAAATAAATTTTTTTAAATTATCATATATAACCCGTCCTTCTTTTATGGCTTTAATAATTGTTGCAAAATTATCATCGGTGAGAATCATATCACTTGCTTCTTTGCTGACATCTGTTCCGGTTATTCCCATTGCCAGGCCGATATCAGCTTTTTTTAAAGATGGGGCGTCATTTATGCCATCTCCTGTCATTGCAACAATATGGTCATTTTTCTTGAGTGCGTTTATTATGTCAACTTTGTGTTTTGGTGAAACTCTGGCAAAAACTTTGATTTTTTCAATCTGTTTTTGAAGTTCCTCTTCGGTTAAATTATTGAATTCTTCTTCATCGACTATTATATCGCCAGGACCAAGTATTCCGAGCTCTTCACCTATGGCTTTAGCTGTAAGCTTATGGTCCCCGGTTACCATTATAATATTAATATTTGCCCTTTTGCATTTTTCGACTGCATCGTAAACTTCAGGTCTTGGAGGATCAATCATTCCAACCATTCCGCTGTAAATGAGGTTGTTTTCAAAATTTTCGATTTTTTCACCTGGTTTAATTTCATTTAAATATTTAAAGCCGAAGCCAAGATTTCGCATTGCACTTTCTGCAAGGCCGGTATTTATTTGCATTATTTTTTCTTTATCTTCATTGCTTAAGTTTTCAATCCGGCCGTTTCTTATAAATTTTGTACATTTTCCGAGTATTATTTCAGGCGCACCCTTACTGAAAAGAATGTAATTTGGAATCATTGATTTCTCTTCACTTATCATTTTTTTATCTTTTGCAAAAAATAAATTCTTTACATTCTCAGAAAAAAAATAATCCTCGGAAATTCTGTGAACAGTAGTCATCATTTTTCTAATTGAATCGAAGGGTTCTTCAAATTCACGCGGGAGAAGGAACTCAAGGCTTTTTTTGTCCAGTGAATAAACGCTGCCTAATTCTATCAGGGCAGCTTCAGTAGGGTCGCCTGATATTTTACTGGTATTTTTATCCGCATAATAAGCATCATTGCAAAGTACGGCATTTTCAACCAGAAATTTTAAAGATTCATTTTCTTCAATTTTTATTGAATTTGTAACCTCTCCAAAACCTGTATAAATTTTTCTTACTGCCATTTTATTTTGAGTAAGAGTACCTGTTTTGTCAGTACAGATTACCGAAACTCCACCCAGGGTTTCGACAGAACTGAGTTTTCTTACGATTGCATTGTTTTTAGCCATTCTCTGAACGCCCAGTGCAAGTGAAATTGTGACAATTGCCGGAAGGCCTTCAGGTATTGCAGCCACTGCAAGGGCAACAGCTATTAAAAACATTTGTGCAGCCGGGTTTCCCCTCAATATTCCCGAAAGAAAAACCGCCGCGCTCACTGCAATGCAAATAATTCCGATTTTTTTGCCAACCGTTTTTAATTCCCTTTGAAGTGGGGTTGGTTCTTCTTTTTCCTGAACAAGGCTTGCAATTTTGCCGATTTCAGTATTTTTGCCTGTGCTGATTACAATTGCGCTGCATCTGCCTTTAACAATTGTTGTGCTGCTGAAAAGTAAATTTATCATATCTCCGAGAGGGATATTGATTTTATCTATTACATCTTTTGACTTATCTACAGGAAGGGATTCGCCGGTTATAATCGATTCATTTGACTGAAGATTTACCTCGTTGATAATCCTGCAATCTGCAGGCACAAGGTCTCCTATTGATAATTTTATTAAATCACCGGGTACAATCAATTTGGAATTAACCTGTCTTTCAGTTCCATCCCGTACAACAAGTGCAGTGGGGGAAGCAAGCTCTTTTAAAGCTAGCAGGGCTTTTTCAGCTCTGTATTCCTGAATAAATCCCAGTACTGAATTTATAATTAAAATTACAAGAATTACAAGAGCATCAGTTATTTCCCTTATTATTATTCCGGAAATCAATGCAGCTGCAATTAATATCCAGATCATAATATCATTGAATTGAGAGATAAATATTTTAAAGGGGGAACGGCCTTTTTTTTCTTCAAGTTCATTGTAGCCTGATTCGAGAAGTCTTTTTTCAGCTTCTACTTCCGGAAGTCCTGTTTCCAGATTTGTCCGGAGCAATATTTTCGTATCCTCTAAATTTTTATTGTACCAAAAATTAGAATTAGCAGGATCAACCTGAAAATTTTTTGAATTTTCATTTTTCTTTAAATCCATAAAAATCAAGAAGTTGAGTAATATTAAGTAATATTATTAATAATGATAAGATTTATAAAATATTCAGGTTCTTATTTTATATTTATTCCCGACTTATTGTTTATGCCCAGATATTATGAAACATTTCCCACTGGTCTAAATGTTCTTTTATATATTTTTCCAGAACAACAGTCATTTTTCGAGTATTTATCGCAATTAATTCCTTTTTATCATACGAACTATCAAAATCCAGCTCCAGTTGTTTTTCTATGATTTGAAAATGTGTATATTTGTCTTTTCTATAAATAAAGCTTGGTAGTAGAGGTGCGCCAGATTTCATGGCTATTTCAATAGGACCTGAAGGAATATATGCTTTTTTACCAAAAAAGTCATATAATTTTGCGGTACCCTGAGAATCCCAATCTGTTGGAATTGCAATCACTTCATTATTTTTTAAAAGTTTGAAAATATGCAAGAGGTTATTTACATAAAGGGTCTTAAGTCCTTTTGACAAGCGTCTTGATTCAAAAAAATTATTTGTATGTTTATTAAGTCTTGACAATCCGGTGCCGCATATATTGAATCCCTCGACAGCAATTCTGCATGCGCCCCATTCAAAATTTCCTATATGTGCTGTGAAAAGAACCGCACCCTTACCTTTTTTCAGGGCATTTTCTAAATTTTCAGTACCTACAAGTTCAACCCTTCTTTTTAATTTTTCTTTTGAAATTAAAGGATGTTTCAAAAAATCTACTACGTTATAAAACCAGTTTATATATATTTTAGTGACAATCTTTTTGACTTCTTTGTCATTTTTATCCATATCCAGTACTTTTGAAACATTTGTTTTAAGAACGTCAACATTAATATTGCCCACAACTACTACTTTTGCTACGATTAAAGCAATTAAATAACATACAGGATAAGGAATAATAAAAACCAGTAATTCTAAAAATTTATAACCCAAATAAATATGCATATTTTAAAACAGTATAAAAATATTATAAAATTAATAATTAATAGTACAAAAAAATAAAGATATATTCTTACCAATAATATAAAATAACATAAAGGGTTATGTTAATAATATTAAATTTTGAATTTAATTAAAAGTTTTTTAATAACGATGTGAGGAGATTCATATAATGTTTGATTTAGTGAATGATTCGAATGATCTGAAAGAAATCTTAAATTATGGTCAAAATGGAGACATGGTCATCAGTATTTATCTGCCTGTGGATAATGTCAAATTATCAAAACAGGATTATATTACACAATTGAATTCTCTTATTGTTCAATCAAGAGAAAACATTGATAAGAATGAAAATCTGGATAAGAATCAGAAAAAGAGTTTGGTTGAGTTATTTGAAAAAATAAAAAAATATGTAGCTGAAGATTTCAGGGCAGGATCGGCAAAAACACTTTTACTTTTTGCAGGGGAAAAGGGATTCTGGAAAGAGATTGAGCTGCCGGTAAGCTTAAAACCAAGGCTTATCATTGATCCGAAGCCTCATTCGCAGGTATTAAGGACATTGTTAAAAAATTATAAACGTTATGGAATATTGCTTATTGACAGGGAAAAAGCACAAATTTATTTAATGTATCTTGGGGAAATTAAGGAATACCTTGCTGCATTTATAAGTGATGTTCCTGCCAGGGTTAATTACAGGAGTCAGCTTGCATTCAAGGAAAAAAATATTTTAAGCAGGATCGAAGAGAAGCTTCATCACTTTTTTAAACTGGCAAATGATAAAACCTTCGAGCTTTTCAGGGAGGGTAAGTTTGATAATCTGATTATTGCCGGAAGAAAAGAGATTCTTCCGCAGTTTTCAAATTATCTCCACAGCTATCTGCAAAATAAACTAATCGGAGAAATTCAGGCAGAGCCTGATTCTCCAATAACTGCTATAAGGGAAAAAGCCCAGAAAATAATTTCTGAATTTGAAAACAAAAGTAAGAATGAAATTGCAGACAAACTGATAGACGAATACAGCCATAATGGCCTAGGTGTCCTTGGAATCGAACCAACTATTAAGGTCCTGCTTCTGGAACAGATAAAAACTTTAGTTTATGATATAGATTATATTACAGAAGGCTATGTTTGCGACTGTTGCAGATATATTACTTTGAATCCTGAAGAAGGCTGTCCGTATTGCAGTAGTAAGTTAACCTATTACAATGATATTACAGATGTCATAATTGAAGATGCATTAAACCAGGATTGTGAAGTTATAGATCTTGTAGGAAATGAAAAATTGTTAAAAGCCGGAAGCATTGGCGCAGTGTTAAGATATAAGTTATAGAATTAATTATAAAACATAAGGATAGATTATTTCAGGTTAATTAATAATCTTGATTTAAAATTAAAAAGTCAGGTATTATTTAAGACCAATAATTTTCACAATAACAATCCTGGTTAATATTTACTTGTTTTTATTTTTTAATTTGGTCAATTCTTTTGTGAACTCTTCAATATTATCAAAATGCTTATATACTGAAGCAAACCTTATATATGCAACTTTATCAAGGTCTTTAAGCCTTTCAAGAGCCAGATTCCCGATTTCTTTTGAGCTTATTTCATTTGAAGGATAATTTCTTATTTCAGATTCGATATCTTCCACTATTTTCTCAAGGGTCTTTGCTTCGATGTTTCTTTTTACGCATGCTCTAATTAACCCGCTCATTATTTTATTTCTGTCAAAAGGCTCCCTCGTATTATCCTTTTTAATTACTGCTATGGGCTGTTCATCAATTCTTTCAAAAGTTGTAAATCTTTTTCCGCATTTTTCGCACATTCTTCTTCTCCTGATGCTCCCGTTTGCATCAGTTATCCGGGTCTCTATGACCTTTGTGTCAAGATTCAGGCAATAAGGGCATTTCACTTTTTGACCACCCTATTATAAACTAAATTTTTTTAAAAAATGGTTTAAATTTTTTGTAAAATAGGATTCATATTGAAATTATAACATAAATATAACCATAAAAATTTCATAAGTTTTCGAAATATTATCACTGTTGAATTTGATTGGTATCCATGAAGAAAATTATTTAAAAAAATTAGTTAAATTTAAAATTCATAATTTGTATAATTAGCTACACTTGAAAATATTTTAAAAAATTAAATAATTAAGAAAAGAGTTAGAATTAATTAAATTTAATAAATTTTACGAAGGCGGGTGTAAGACGTTGTTCAGAAAAATATCTATAGGAAGCGATCATGCAGGATTTAAATACAAAGAAGAAATAAAAAAAATGCTCGAAGAAAAATATGAAGTATTGGATTATGGAATATTTGATGAAAAACCCATAACAGATTATGGGGTTGCAGAAAGAGTCGGTATTAGTGTCAGCACCAATGAAACTGATGCTGGAATTCTGATTTGCGGGACAGGATTGGGAATGAGCATAAGTGCAAATAAAATACCAGGTATAAGGGCGGCTTTATGCAATGACTTATTTACTGCAAAAAAATCAAGGGAGCATAATGATGCCAATCTGCTGGTATTAGGGTCCAGGGTTGTGGGGATTGAACTGGCAAAGGAAATCGTAAAAATATGGCTGGAAACTGAATATGAGGGAGGAAGGCATATATCCAGAAATAAAAGTATAATGGATCTCGACAGAAAGTATAGAAAGCAAAAATAATCATGCATAGTTTTAATTATTTTAAAAACTTTAATAAAGCGGGGAGTTTTGTCAATGAAAAATAATTCAATAATGGTTGTGGGGAGTTCCAATTACGATATTGTCCTTAAGATGAAACATATACCTGCAGTTGGGGAGACAATACTTGCCAAAGACATTGAGACCGGGTTCGGGGGGAAAGGCGCAAATCAGGCAATTACCATAGCCAGATTAAAGGGGAATGTCAAATTTTTAACATGCCTGGGAGATGATGTCTTCGGACATTTATATTTTGAAAACTTTAAAAACCAAAAACTTGATATCGGATTGATAAAAGTAACCAAAAATCAACATAACGGAGTTGCAATAATCAATGTTGATGAAGCGGGTAGAAATAATATTGTTGTTTATCCCGGAGCAAGCAGCAACCTTACACCTGAATTATTATTGGAAAACCTTGGAATTGTTTTAAAATCAAACATTATAATAACACAACTTGAGATACCTCTGGAAACTGTTATGCTTCTTTCAGAAAGAAAAACAGCAAAAAATATTTTTGTATTAAATCCTTCACCTGTTAATAAAAGCGTAAATTATTCTTCACTACTTAAAAATGTTGATATTTTAATCCCTAATGAAATCGAGCTCTCCCAGCTGTCAGGACTGGAGATAAAAAAATTTGAAGACATAAAAATCGCCGCAGGGAAATTATTGGGAATGGGAGTAAAAAATCTGGTGATTACGCTTGGAGCAAATGGAGTTTTTGTAAAAAACGAAAAAATTGAAGCGCATATAAAACCAAGGGATGTTAAAGTAGTTGATACCGAAGCGGCAGGAGATATATTTGCAGGTGCTTTTATATATTATTATTCTGTCAGCGGCGATATAAAGAAGTCGGCAGATTATGGCAGCCGTATTGCAGAAATATCCATTACCAGATATGGTGCCCAAAAATCCATTCCGACTGAAAGTGAAATTATGGAAGTAAATAAATTATTTAAGATTTCAAACAACTTGAATAAAATTTAATGAACCTCAAAAGGTATAACAGCTACAAGCACATCATCAATATATAACTTGTACTCATATTTTCCTGGTGGACAGGTTAACGGTTGAGACCCCATATGACCACCGGCGGTTATAGCCATACCAAAAACTGTCTTTGGCTGAAAATCTTTTTTGGCCACTGTGTCATAAATAGCACCGGAGAAACTACCGGCAGGTATATCTTTTTTTTGGGTCCACACACTGCAAAACTGGTCTTCTGAAGTAAAGACAGTTGTTTTTACTGGTACATTGGATGGATTGGCATCCGTGCCTTTTGGTAATTTGCCAAGATAAAAATCAGTAAAATATTCATCATATTTAGCTTTATTTGGTTGTTCTGACAGTTGTTCTGTGCTCTGTGTTTCTGCTGATGTTGTTTCTGCTACTGTAGCCTTGACGGCAGTTACTGTTTCGGTCTGGGGAGTTGTAGTTTCACTAGCAGTTTTATTCTGTGCAGCACATCCAGCCAGGATAATTCCCAGCATAAAAATCAATAAAATCAGAATCCCTGATATTTTGTAAATTGACTTCTTTTTCTTCATATTGCAACTCTTTTCCTATAATTTTATTTTCTTAGTAGTTTTATCGGCTAAATTTTAATTTTTCTTTAATTGAAAATATGGTTTTAGATTAGGGTTCCAGATTTTCAAAAACGGCCTGTGTCAAAAACGGCCTGTTGCTAATTGTCTAATAATCGACTACAATTCGACCAATTTCATCGGTTCGAATCCTTCTTCCCGGCCGGTTCTGTTAAATATAAGAACTTCTTTGTTGGACTTGTCCATTTTATTTAGAGGTATGTATATTCTATAGTTGAAGTTGGAAAACCAATATCCATTATTCACCAAAATCATCGTATGCTATTTCATAATCTTTCCTAAGATCCCGCCTTAGATAAATATTTTCTACCAGTGCCAGGCCAATAAAAATACTTAGCAGATTTGAGCCGCCGTAACTTAAGAAAGGAAGGGGTATTCCTATAACTGGCATAATGCCAATAGTCATTCCAATATTTATAATTGCCTGGGTTAATATTATAAAACCTATACCACCTGCAACAAGGGTGCCGAAGCTATTTTTTGCATTTGAAGATATATAAAAACATCGCCAGATGATTAAAGCTAAAACTACCACAACAATAGCTGAACCAAAAAATCCTAATTCTTCTCCTATGACTGAAAAAATAAAATCAGTGTGATGCTCGGGTACATAACTTAAATTTGTTTGCTTACCTAAAAATAATCCTGTACCCCAAAGTCCCCCGGAACCTATGGCAAGTTTTGATTGAAACAGGTTAAAACCTATGCCTTGGTTTTGAACATTTGGCTTTGCAAATACAAGTATCCTATCAAGCTGGTATTGCTTTACCAGTCCTATCTTAATTGCCATAAATAAACCTCCGACAGCAGCTGCAAGTATACCCAGTACATATAAGAAATTAGCACCTGATAAAAATAAAATCCCCAAGTATACTAAAAAAAATATTAAAGCAGTGCCGTAATCAGGCTCAAGAACTACAAAAGCTATACAAATTAATACAATAAATAACGATAGAAAGACTTTTTTAGCACCAACCTGGATTATTTTTTCTCTCCTCCATTTTGAAAGTATTGCTGAAACAGATATGACCATTAGTATTTTAGAAAACTCTGAAGGCTGAATGGAGAACAGTTTAAGATTAATCCAGCGTCCGGTACCCCTAATTTCATGCCCAAAGATAAATACAGAAGCAAGAATTAAAATATTTAAAACAATAACTGTCCATAAGTATTTTTTTAAAATCCTGTAATTTATAAACTGCAGTAGAAAAAATACAACTACAGCTGCAAGGAGCCAGTAGGCCTGTCTTTTAAGGTAATAGGCTGGATCAGAAACTCCACCCGGCATACTGTACCTTGTTGCACTGTAAATTATAAGAATTCCAAATCCTGAAATGGCCAGTATAGAAAAAAGTAATATAAGATCAAAATTTATTTTCTTCTTTTCTTGATCTTTTATAATTAATATTTCCTGAAGGCTTGTGGTATCGATTTTTGCTGCAGTTTTTTTACTCATATAATTATTAATTTTTTTATATTTTAGTCTATTGTAAAAATTGCAGTGGGTTCTGAGGTTCACCATTTATTCTAACTTCAAAATGCAGGTGAGGCCCAGTTGCCCACCCGGTCGATCCAACAAAACCTATTACCTGACCTGTTGCAACATTATCTCCTAAACTACAATTAAAACCCTGAAGGTGGGCATAAAAAGTAGCAACTCCACCTCCATGATAAATCATTATATGATTGCCATAACCGCTCTCATAACCAATTTGTATAACCTGCCCGGCTGCTGCAGCCCTTACAGGTGAACCACGGGGAGCACCAATATCAATTCCAGTATGCGTTCTCACAGAACGCAGTATGGGATCGTAATTAGTTCCAAATGGACGTGTAATAGGACCAATGGCAGGCCACGTAAATTTACTGCTGGGAGCACTGCCATAATTGTAATTTTGAAGTGTTCTTGTTAGCGCATTCGCTTCAGAATCAAGCTGATCTTGCATGGCAACCAGTGAATTTTTATCAGCAGTTGCTCCTGAAAGCAGGTCATTTTTTTGATTATATATTGTTTCAATATCAGATTTTTTCTGTTCTGATTCTGCTACCAATTTTAATATATCGCCTCTGCTCTTTTTTTGTTTTATTTCTAAGTCTAGCATGGCATTTTTTATAGTTAAGTTGGCATCTTTACTGTCTTTTACATCCTGGACTATTTGAGCATCCTGGTTTGCTATTAAATTCAACATCTTTAATCTTGAAATTAAATCTAAGAAATCCTTGGTTTTAAAGAGTATTTCTAAAATATTGCTGTCTCTATTTTTATAAATTAAAGCAACTCTATTGTTTAATATTTGGGTTTTTGCATTGAGTTCGGCATTTACTTGTTTTAGTTCCTGTTCTTTGGTGGCAAGAGCTATGCTGGTTTTATCAACATCACTTTTGGCCTGGGCTAGCTTATCATTTAAATCCTTTAACTGGGATAGACTTGCAAGCAACTGACTATCAGCAGCATTTACCTGTTTTAAGTATTCTGCTACTTTTTTGTTTGCTTCATCGATTTTTTTCTGGTTTGCTGCTTTTTGGTCTTTAATTGCTTGCAGTTGTTCTTCAAGCGTTTGGGCGTAGATATGATTTTTTGCAGTGGGGCTTATCAATACAAAGCTTACAATTAAGATTGTAAAAAATATTTTTATTATCTTTTTTATGCTTTTTAATTTGATTATGCTGACTCCACTCAGAAGCTTTTTCAATTATAAACCTTAAATTGAGCCCGGAACTTAAAAGAAGCAATGATAAAAATATTATTATTGTTTAAGTATTTCATACATAAATGAATATAATATGAAAAATATTGGAAATAAAATATTTTTTAATGAAGACCAAGTAACACTGCATAGGCAGCGGCTGCATAGGCAGCGGTTGGAGTATTGCTGAAAAATGGAATTCTTTTTATTGCATATATATTTATGGTCTTTACATTTTCTATTCCTCCGTAAGCCTGTACAACACCCCGATAACCTGCCTGGCTAAGAAGGTTTAAATCCATAGTCGAATATCTGCCATAAGGCCATGCTATAAAAGGTACAGGTTTTTTAAGATGCGATTCTATATCAATTCTTGATTGTGTCATTTCGAAAAGAGCTTCCTCTTTCGACAGGATTATAAGAGGCCTGTGCGATACTGTATGCGACATAAATTCAATGCCGTACTTACTCATTGCATAAATTTCAGGCCATATGAGCATAGTTCTTTTTGGAATTTCTTTTTTACTACTATCAAATATATTTAGATGCCTGTCAGCATCAGAGCTGCCCATAAGCCCCGTAATTATAAATACAGTCATTTTGTAACCGTATTTTTGTAATATTGGAAAAGCATTAGTATAAATACTCTGATAGCCGTCATCTGATGTTAAAATTACTGGCTTTTCCGGGAGTCTTTTACCGCTATCTAAATAACTAAGCAGGTCCATAAAAGTTATTGTTTTATAACCAAGTGCTTTTAAGGTACCGCATAAGTAATCAAATGCTGCAGTACTTATTTCATAACGTCCCGATGGATAAGGTTCCACTCCATGAATTGCAACAATAGGGACCAGACCACTTGTAAACGGTTTTCCACCGGAAACCAGTAATTTGGCGCTTGAATATATATCACTGCTTACTTCATCAGAAGATATGTTTAACTTTACAGTTACATTTGTATCATTTACGATGTTATCAACTACTTTTAAACTGGTATTAAAGGTAGCAGTTTGGCCTATGGCAAGCTTGGGTATTTCCCATGATAGCTGCCCCTGGTCAAGGGTAAAGAGGCTTGATATTACCAGTCTTGCAATAACATTTTTTGCTTCTATTTGCCCACTGTTATTTACTTTTACAGTAACATTTACAATATCTCCTGGATAAATTCCGCCGCTGCCTCTGGCGGCAATTATTACCCTTGATTTAATAAATGATGGATATACTGCTGTAGTTTCTGGCGTAGCTGTAGTTTCAGGTACTGTGGTGGCTGGTGCTGCTGTTGTTGTAGGAATTGTAATGGCTGCTGCACTTGCCATAGGTGCAACGGCTTGGCATCCTGCAAACGAAAATCCTAGTGCTAAAACTGTAGTTATTATAACAACCGCTATAATTACAAAATTTACTACTTTTTTTATTTTATTAAAATCTTTTCTACTTTCTTTTTACTGTATATCGGTTAGAATAGATGATTTGTAAAAATATTACTTACTTCTTTACAAAATGAGCATCTATAGTATGATTTTCTACTACATTTTTAAATGTATAGGTTGTTGCAATATTTGTTAATTTATCGTTATCAACCCTTAGATAGTCAAGCTTATATCCACTATCAGGAGTTATTGTAAATGTTATATCACTTCCTGGTTTAACAGATTGGTCTCCTTGAGGTGAAATTGTGCCACCAGTGTTGCTGCTTGAGGTAATATGATATATGTTTTTTGTATTTTCTGTTGTTTCTGTTGAAGTTACATTGGTATCTTTAGAGGCAGCCGTCTCTTCTGTATTTGCAGAAGCTGAAGAGGTTAATTTAATATTTTTGGATCCTGCAGCAATAGATTTAGCTAAAGCAGCATTACAACCAGTTAGACCGAGGAAAATAAAAGTAAGAAAACTTAAAATCAAAATAGTTAATATTAGAAATTTTCTTTTCATTTTATATAATCTCCTAAATTATTATCAATTAGAATACCATTTTACACTAAAGCTACTCCCATCAGATGAAAGAGCAGATGGTGCAGCTTTTATTGTTCCAGAGGTTGAAGCCATAGTTATTGGATCATTTTGCCAGCTATTATTACTGATTGTTCCAGTTTGGTTATTTAAAGTTGTGGCAGAATTACTTAGATATGCTGTACCAAAATTTGCAAGCGGTAGTACACCGCCACTCCATGGAGCTTCAACTATCCACTCAGCTGACTGCCGCAGCGCCTTGTTTGACTTTTGGGTTGTGCTAAAACTTTTACCGGTTGTTATGTCTTGAAGGGTAAGTAAAAAATTACCACTACCTATATATTTAACTTCAGCACTTATGGTGTCTCCAGGATTTATAGTCATAACAATTGTATTGCTTGGTTTTGGATACATCTCATACCATGCATAGTAATAAGGTTTACCATTTATATAATTTTGTTCTGTACCAATTTGTTCTACGCTACTATCTGAATAACCGTCAATACCAACCCAGATTGCAGAATAGGCATTTGGGGAACTGCTTGCAACTGCAGTTGGCACTATCCATTGCCCTTTAACATCACTTACTGCATTATTTTGAGGGGCAGTTAAGTTTATCTCAACAGCATAGCCTGCCCAATTCGAGCTAGTACCGTCTTTTAGTTTTATACGTGGTGCATGAGAAACAAAATTACTACCAAAAGTTTTTACTACTTCCTTATATGGTATCGAAAAAGGAAAAATAGTAGTCATGAGAAAGACTAGTGTTACAATCAAAATAATAATTAACAGGAAATACTTTAAACTTTTTAAACTATAAACTTTATTTTTCATTTTGCCTCACTTTTTATTATTTATTTTTTATTCATAAGAACTATTTAATAAAAACTATTATAATGTACAAACGAAAAATCTTACAAATTTGTTTGTAGTAATAAAAAGTAATTAACCATAACTAAATGTGAGGCTAAAAAATCATGCTTGAATTAATTTGTAAATTGCTGGCTTGATCAGCCTCACACCCCAGGCCCCCTTTTTAACGAATTGTTTTTTTCAAAAACAGCGATGGTTAAAAAGCCCCAATTTACAAATGTTCTTTATTTTTAACAAGAGTTTAGTTTATAAACGGCAGGAAGTCTTTAAAATAAATCAATTTTAATTATGCAGCTGATATTGGTATTTATAAAGCTTGTAATAAACACCTTTCAGTTTTAAAAGTTCCTGGTGGGATCCCCGCTCAACAATCCGGCCATGTGAAAGCACCAGAATTTTATCAGCATTTCTTATTGTAGAAAGCCTGTGTGCGATAACTATTGTAGTTCTGTCTTTCATTATTTTTATAAGGGCATCCTGGATCAAAGCTTCACTTTCGGAATCTATGCTTGAAGTAGCCTCGTCAAGAACAAGAAGAATTTCCGGATTGAATACCGCAGCTCTGGCAAATGAAATAAGCTGCCTCTGTCCCACAGAAAGCATCTGGCCCCTCTCTTTAACTTCCTGGTTATATTTATCCGGGAGCTTCTCAATAAATTGATGAGCATTAACGTATTTTGCGGCTTCGACAACATTTTCAAATGGGATGTCTTTGTTGCCAAGCCTGATATTATCAAGAATGCTGCCTGAAAATAAAAATACGTCCTGCATAACAATTCCAATATGACGCCTCAAATCGGTAAGGTTGAATTTTTTTATGTCAATATTATTGAGATAGATATTTCCTTTCCGGATATCATAAAACCTGTTTAAAATATTTATTATCGAAGTCTTTCCTGAACCTGTTGCTCCTACGATTGCAATGCTTTCACCGCTGTTAATTACAAATGAGATATCTTTTAAGACATAATTTTCATTTTCATAAGCAAACCACACCTTATCAAATTCAATTTGCCCTTTTATGGGAATTCCGCTGGTTCCGGCTTTCTTTGATTTGAATCCTGTCTGCAGTTCAAACGCTTTTTCCTGTTCTCTGCTGATTATCAAAGGATTTTCCGGGGAAGTTATCGATGGTTTTTGTTCCATCAATACAAATATTCTTTCCGAAGCGGCGATAGCTTCCTGGAGTATTCCAAATTTTTCACTCAAATCGCTGATTGGATTAAAGAACTTATCAATATATTGTATAAAGGCTACAAGCGTACCAAGAGTAAGCGCGTTCTGTATTACTTTGCCGCCGCCATACCAGATTATGAGCGAAACAGCCAGTGTGCTGATAAGTGTTACAATAGGGAAAAATACTGCATAATATAATATTGTTTTAATATAAGCTGTAAGATACCCCTTATTCAAATCATCAAACTCTTCTTCATTTTTGTATTCACGCCTGAATACTTTCACCGTATTGATTCCTGATATAACTTCATGTAAAAATGAATTCATATTCGAGATTTTTGTCCTGATTACTTTAAATGAAACCCTCACTTTGGCCCTGAAAATAAAAGCTGCAATTGCCAGAAGAATCAGGACTGAAAATGTAACAAGTGATAGCTTGATACTCATTGAAATCATTACTATCATTATTCCCGCAATCATGAATATATCTCCAAAAAGCGTGACAATACCCGATGAGAGCATTTCATTTAAGGCCTGTACATCTGTTGTTACCCTTGTAAGAATTCGTCCGACAGGATTTTTGTCAAAAAATGACATTTCCATTTCGTGAATATGGGAAAATATATCCATTCTCATATCATACATTATCTTTTGGCCAAGGTATTCAGTGAGATACTGCTGTAAATATCTTATTAAAAACTCTGCAAATATTACCGCGCCATATAATATAACGATATATAAAAAGCCCTGTAGCTTCTGGGGAGTAATGTATTTATCTATCGATATTTTTATAAGGTATGGGCCCGTTATTTCAAAGCCTGCTGTAATAAGAAGCAAAAAAATTGTCAGGGCAAGCAGCCATTTATATGGTTTTACATATTTTAATATTCTTGACAGGGTTTTTCTGTCAAGCTGTTTTTCTTCCAGTTCTTTTTCGTATAAATTGCTGTCTTTTTCCATTTATATTTCTTCTGCCAGTTGTTCGGATAATTGCTGGCGATAATAAAGTTTTTGATAGATGCTGCTTTTCTTAATAAGTTCCTTATGACTGCCTGTATCCGTTATTTTCCCCTCATCAAGAACAATAATTACATCAGAATTTTTTATGGTTGAAATTCTGTGCGAAATAAATATACAGGTTGTTTTTACTTCTCCATTTATATAATTTTCAAGATCCCTTAAAATAAGTTCTTCAGTATTTGTGTCAATGCTGGAAAAGGAATCATCCAGTATCAATATTGAAGGTTTGATCAGAATAGCCCTTGCAATAGCAAGTCTTTGTTTCTGCCCTCCTGAAAGTGTTACTCCTCTTTCTCCTATCAGTGTTTCATATTTTTCAGGAAATGTTTCAACATCCTCATGCAAATGAGAAATTTTTGAAACTTCCAGAATTTTTTCGTTGAGTTCTGATTCAGTCATGCCGGAGAGAAGAGTTTCCTTGCCGAATATTATATTTTCTTTTATGGATTTGGAAAAAATGAATGGTTCCTGCATGACATAACTTATTTCTTTGCGTAAAATATCCAGGGGGATCTCTTTGATATCAAAACCATCAATAGAAATAATTCCGCCCGAAGGATCATAAAGCCTGGGGATTAAGTTTACTAATGTTGATTTTCCGCTTCCCGTAAAACCAACGATTCCTGCCCTGGTGCCGGCAACCAGTTCAAAATTTATGTCTTTTAATATTAAATTATCAGTGTCAAGTGTTTTATTGATTACCTTTTCATGATTTTTTGGGGCATCAATAATACCGGCATCTTTTATTTTTGTTGAATTTGCACCACTGGAATTTTCGTTGCTCTTTTCATTTATGTTATAAGCTTCATAATTTATTTCATCTGTGTATCCGAAATAAACATGATCAAATTTTAAATTTCCTCTTGGATTTTTTATTTTTACAGGATTTTTGGGTTCTGCTATTTTTGTATCCCTGGTCAAAATCTTATTGATCCTTCCGGTTGATACAGAACCCTGTTGAATAAGATTGATAACCCAGCCAAGTGAAATCAAAGGCCATGTTATTGAACCTATGTATGCACTGAATTGTACAAACTGTCCAAGAGTTAGCACTCCTCCGATTACCTGCTGGCCGCCGATCAGCAGCACTACCATTGTTCCGATTCCTCCGATGAATATCATTGCTGGCCAGAATATGCTCCTTACTCTTGCAAGTGAAAGATTTCTGTTTATATATTCCTGGTTAAGACTTGCGAAAGTATCAATTTCATTGGATTCCTGTGTAAATGATTTTACTACCCTTATTCCTGCAATGCTTTCCTGTGTTCTTGCCGACAGAACTGCATATTGTTCCTGTGATTTCTTGAAACGCAGGTAAAGCATTGAACTTAACCTGCTGACAAGCAGCGGCACTACTGGAATGGCAATCAATGAATTGATACTTTCGCAAGTCTTA
>JAMCSM010000039.1 GCA_023380915.1 Actinomycetota bacterium
GTGTCGATTCCATAAATCCATTTGAACCGCTTGCTACAATGGATATAAAAAGATTCAGGCAGCTTTATCCCGATACGGTTTGCGGTTCAATGATTGACTGTCAGGATTTGCTTGCTTTTGGGACACCTCAGCAAATAAAAGAAGCAACAAAAAAAGCTATAGAAGATTCAGGAGGTGATAGAACACTGATTGGCTCAACCTCTGAAATCCATCCCGAAATTAAGTTGGAAAATGCTCTTGCTATGTATGAAGTTGCAAGAAGCTATTCACTATGACAGAGAATTGTTTTTTTAATTTCTTATTACAATTTGACAAAAAATTGTAATTGTTATATAAATATATCAATAACATTCAGAACTGTTCATATCCATAACTTTCTAATTATTTTTTTAATGAATTAAATATAAAACATTAATTTAATATTTTGAAAATAATTTCTAAATGGTTTTCATCAAATAATTTAAATGTTTGGTTTTAATCTAAAAATACTACTTAAATTTTACTTCTTATTAGATTTTTAAATATCTGATTTATTAGAGGCAGGGAGGTGATTATTTAAATTAATTTTTAATCGTAAATTTTTTATTAAACTCTCCATAATATCTAAATTAGGAGGAAAGTATGAAAAAATTTATACTGATTATCTTAATAATAGTATTTGCAGCTACGATGTCTTTTGTTGGAATAAGCTGTAAAACTACTACAGAAACAACAACAGCAGAAACTACAACCACTGCAGCTGAAACAACAAAAGCTGCAGAAGAAACCACAACCACAAAAGCAGGCGAGGTTGGAGAACCAAGCCAACCTATAAAGATTGTTGTGTGGGACTGGCAAGCTGGTACAAAAGCCTATGATGATGCGCTAAATGAAATTAATGGAAAATATCATGAGCTTCACCCGAATGTTACTGTTGAAAGAACAGCTTACAACTTATCTGAATACTCAGAGCTTATAAAAACGGCAGTTCAAAGCAATACACTTCCTGATTTGTTCGGTCTTTATCAGGGGACGATGGAAAGAGAAGTTGAAAAAACAGGCATTCTGCATACTTTTGATGCAGATATAAATGCTGACCAGGAGTGGAAAGCTAATCTTGGCAAAACCATTGAATTAGGCGGCATTAAAAGCGCAGACAATAAAATAATTCAGATACCTTATGATATTTTCTATTTGTCAGGAATAGGCTATAAAAATGTGCTTGAGAATATGAAAAGTTCTGTAGATGAAGTAAAAAGTCTCAAGTCGTATAAAGAGCTTGGAGATCTCTGCCAGAAGTTTAAAGAGGCTGGCTATAAGACATGGTATCTTGAAGCAGGTCTTGCCGGGGCATATCTTCTCAGGGAAAGATTCTATGTATGGTCATATTCAGTAGCCAAAGATGTCAATGTTATATATGATGCAGAATTCGGGAAAAGATCCTGGACAGAAGAACCTTTTGTTAAGGCAGCTGAAGCTGTTAAAGAGACGGCAAGAATGATGAGAGAAGATGTTCAGGCGCTTGATGCCCAAACAGATACTTACGCACTTTTAAAAAACCAGGAGTGCTGGGGTGGATGGTATGAAGGCCCATGGTCGGTAGGTATACTTCTTGACAACAAGACTGATATTGACAATGCATTCTATTTCTTCTTGCCACCGGTTGCAGAAAATGCTCTTCCGAACTGCTGGGCTGCTGATGCAGGCCAGGTTCTTGCAATGAGAGAAGACAACCCCAACAAGGATCAGGTAATTAAATATCTTAAATATCTTGCTACACCTGAAGTAAGTGCAATATTTATTAAAAACCTTATACATCCTGCAGGTAAATTCCCTGACAACTGGAAAGATATAGCGGGTTATCCCGTTTATATAGAAGGTGTCGAAATGTATCAGAATAGCAATGTGGCTCCATGGATTTGTTATACTCCGGAAGTCGAGACAGCATTACTTGATAACATTTCATTAATTTATAAGGGTGAACTTTCCCCAATGGATGGTTTGAAGAAAATTGATGAAGCGACAAAAGCATACTGGGCATCAAAGAAATAATAAAAGAAATTTTGTATTACAGAAAACATATTTAGTTAAAGAATAAGATTGAAAAACTGCGGAATGTTTAAAAAGCATTCCGCAGTAAATTAAAGGCAGTAATATAGAAAAATATCTTTTATCTAAGATTAAGCTATTTTAAAGTGTTATTTTTTACCTTATTTTATGTTAATTTATTCTTATCTGGCTAATAAATAGATTAATACTTCAGATTACAAGATTAAAGATTATGGATACATACTTAAGAAGAAAAAAATTAGGTAGAAATTTAGAGCCCTATGCATGGCTGTCGCCTTCAATGGTACTTTTTATAATTTTTTTGCTATATCCAATAATATTTTCAATAATACTAAGTTTTTTCGAATGGAGAGGTTACAGTACAAATATTTTCGGCAATTTTATTGGTTTCCAAAATTATGTAAGACTTGCAAAGGATTCTATTTACCGGATAGCTTTTAGAAATACTGTAATACTTGTATTAATAGTAGTTTTTATTCAAAATGGGATTGCTTTATTTCTTTCAATAATTTTATACTTTGGTAAGTTTAAATACAGCAATATAATTAGGGCACTTATATTTTTCCCAAGTGTAATTTCTGCAATAGTTATTGGTCTGGTTTTTAGAAAATTTTTAGAATTAAATGGACCAATAAATGCATTATTAAACTCGTGGGGTTTAAATTCAATACCATGGCTTGCAACAACGTCTCTTACAATATGGATAGTTTCACTTGTGGCCACATGGCAGGGGTTTGGCTATAACATGGTCATTTTTTATGCGGGACTTCAAAATGTTGATAACAGCTTATTGGAAGCTGCATATATTGATGGTGCAACTCTGACAAAAGTAATTTTCAAAATAGTAATACCAATGTTAAAGCCTGTTATTTTTCTTTCCATGATATTGAACTTTATTGGTGGATTCAGGGTTTACGATATTATCTGGGCAACTACAAGAGGCGGACCTGTCCATTCATCTGAGGTTTTAACAACTTACATGTATTATCAATCATTCCAGTCAAATGGTCCAAGTAACATGGGATATGCTTCGACAATTTCTGTTACATTGGCATTAATAGTCATTATCTTTGCGGCAATAAGAATTAAATTTTTCACTAACAAAGAAACTTAAATTTAAATATTATTATAAAAACATCATATTAAACAAATTATAGTTATTAATTTTAAGATAAATAAATAAAATCTTATGCAAAAATTAACAATTAATCAGAGAGTTTTTACCAGAATTTTTGTTGCTGTTATATTGGCAATAGTCATCATTCCTCTTTTATGGGTTTTTTTTCTGGCTTTTAAAAGACCGGATGAAATATATCTTTCTACATTATTTATTTTTCCAAAAAATTTTCATTTTACTTTAGATAATTTTTCTCAAGCAGTTGGTTTTGTACAGAAAGCATTAAAAATATCATATCTAAGAATGTATATTAACAGTATAATAGTGACTTCAGGTGGACTTGTAGTATCGATGTTCGCCGCATCTTTTGCAGCTTTTGCAATGGTTCATTATAAATTCAGATCGAAAGAGATTTATTATACTTTTATACTGCTAAGCTATATGATACCAGTTCAGGTTTTATTAATTCCTCTTTATATAGTTTTACAAAAGTTAGCTTTGTTGAATACTTACGCTGCATTGATTTTCCCATATGCTACGATGACTATTCCGATTGCAACTCTTATTTTAAGAAATTTCTTTTCCCAGGTACCATATGAATTTACAGAAGCTGCTGTCATAGATGGGGCAAGCAGTTTTCAGATTTTTAAAAATATTTATCTTCCTCTTGCAAGACCGGCTATTGCTACATGTATAATATTTTTATTCCTGGAAATGTGGAATGAATTCCTGTTTGCATTTATTTTTATAAGAGTTGATAATTTACAGACACTGCCTCTTGCAATGTCAAGACTAGGCTTTGGTGCAAGAGCAATGATACCATGGGGAATTTATGGCGCTTCAATATTGATTGCAGTAGTTCCTGTATTTATAATTTTTATGATATTCCAAAAATGGTTTATAAGTGGCTTAGCAGCAGGAGGAATAAAAGGTTAATAATATGGATGTACCTGATAAAAGACGAATTGAGATAAAAAAACTTCTTCTGAAAAATAATTCTGTTTCTGTTTCAAACCTTGCAAAAATTTTTAATGTTTCAGAGCTTACTATCAGGAGAGACCTTAAAAGGCTTAAGGATGAAGGTTTTCTTGAAAGAGTCCATGGAGGAGCTATATCAAATAAAATCAAAGCAGAATTTTCTCCTGTATTTTTGGAGGATTTGAAACAGTTCAAAGAAGAAAAGCAAAATATAGCAAAAGAAGCTGCAAAGAGAATTTCAAATGGGAATGCAATAATTTTGGAATCAGGAACAAGCTGCCTTGAACTTGTATATCATCTGGAAAATGTAAGAGATATTTTTGTATATACAGCTTCTGTTCCAATAGCATACGAACTCTGGAAAATTGCTTTAAACAGACAGGATATCGAAGTTAACATTTGCGGCGGTCAGGTTGAAATCAAATCAAATACATTGATTGGAAGCAATGCAGTTAATTTTTTCAAGGATATTCATGTTGATATTGCTTTTATTGGAGCTATTGCCGTTTCTTTAAAATCAGGCATTACAACAAACAGCATACTTGATGCAGAGGTCACAAGAGCAATTGCAGCTAACTCCGGGAAGATAATTCTTCTTTCTGATAGTTCAAAATTTGGGAAAAATAGCCATATTTCCATAATTGGTCTGAAATCGATAAATGAAATTATTACCGATAAGGGTATTAGCAGTGAAATTGCAGAGGGAATAAGAAAGCTTGGTGTTAAGCTGACAATTGTTTAATTTGATCCTTAATAATTAAGCAGTAATTTAAGTAGCAATTCTTTATCTCAATTCTTATAAAATAAGTTCTTAAATATCTGGAATAAATATTTATTTTAACTTTCATTTTTTTAAAAATAAACTCAGATTTATGTCAATCTTTTAGAAAGGCATGTTTTCAATTATTTGACAAAAGAAATATTTACAATATAATACATAATAGAACAAAACCGTACATATCATTTTAATAATTTTATTAGGGAAAGGTGTATTAAATTGGATCCCATAATTAAACAAATCCTTGAATTTAAGAAAGATGATATTAACAAAGTTGAAAAGTATCTTATGATTGGGGGCGGAACCCCTGGAGTTAATCTGATTAAGGGAAAAGGGATATGGGTTGAAGATATCGAAGGTAAAAAATATATTGATTGCACCAGCCAATCATATTCACTTTCGCTTGGTTTCTCTCATCCTGAAATAGTTAAAATAGTCCAGGAGCAGGTCCAATATTCATATCATTTTCATACAGGATTCTTTACAATTCCAAGATATATCCTTGCAGAAAAAATAGCAGAAGTTTTTCCAGAAAAAATGAACAGAGTCTTATTTACCATAGGCGGTAGCATGGCAAACGAAGCAGCATTAAAGATTGCAATGCTTAATAATCCAAAAGCCCATAATTTTATTGCGCTTTATGGAGCATATCATGGGACTTCTTTTTTAATGACAGGCGCAACACACATGGCAACTTATGCTTATGAAAAGTGGCTTGGCCCTGCAGACATGGCTCATCACTCATATAACTTTATGAGGGTTCCACCTCCATATTATTACAGACCTTATTTTGAAGTCTGCAATCTTGATGACACTGATGAAGTTGATAGAAGAGCTCTTGAAGAGCTTGAAAAACAGATAAAATACGGCTCAACTGGTCCAGTTTGTGCAATGATTATGGAACCTCTTCAAGGTTCTGGCGGGCAGCTGATTTTCTCTAAAAAATATCTTCAGGGTGTTAAGGATATTTGTAAAAAATATGGAATTATCCTGATCTGGGATTGTATTCAGACTGCTTTTGGAAGAATGGGGACATGGTCTGCTGCAGAATATTATGGTGTAACTCCGGATATTATGACTGTAAGTAAATGTATTGCAGCTGGTTTTCCTTTAAGTGCGGTCGTAGTTTCAGAAGACATTGAAGGTATGAAAATGAACGGAATTGACCTCCATACTTATGGCAATAATCAACTTTCCCAGGTTGTTGCATTAAAGCAAATGGAAATTATAACAAGAGATAAAATACTTGAAAGCGTAACTAAAATTGGCAACCATTTAAGAGAAGAGCTGTTAAAAATCCAGAAGGAATACCCGCAAATGGGAGATGTCAGAGCTATCGGCTTTCATATAGGTATTGAACTCGTAAAGGATTCAAAAACAAAAGAACCTGATTTTGAAGGTTGTGATGCAATGAGAAAAGCCGGATTGAAAAATGGCATAATTTTTGGTGATGGAGGAGTAAATAATGGCAAGAATGTCTTAAAAATCAAACCTCCTCTTATTACAACTATGCAGGAATCAGACATGATTCTGGAAAAATATTATAAAACATTAAAAGAAGTTTATTCTTAAAAATGGGAAAGTATTTTAAGGGAATTTATGACATTTAATTCAACTTATTTTCTGGAGGGAATTTAACATGGAAAAATTAACTTCAAGGGAAAGGCTCATAAGGACTTTTGAGGAAAAAGAGATAGACAGAATTCCAACTTATGATATTTTGCACAACATTGAATTGATCGAATATGCAACCAGGCAGAAAATTACTCCAAAAAATGCTGAAGATTTGCTGTGCAGAACAGCTAATAAATATCTTGATTTAATGAGACATTTTGCAGTGCCAGATTATGAGGGTGAAAAAATAGTTAGGGAAGATGATGGTTTTATATATAGGTATGAATGGTGGACCGGACATATCGTTGATAAACCTGTCTATAAGACTGTTGAAGATGCTGCAAGAAAGATTGAGGAAGATACTGAAAGAATAATAAAAGCTGCAAAAGAAAAAAAGTTATGCTCGGCTGCAAATAATCATGTAAATTTATTTTATGAGAAATTTGAATATTTTGAAGAAATTAAAGAGGAATATAAAAGAATAAATGAAAAACTGGACGGTACAGTTATGCTTGGTCCTGAAATGTGCATGCCTGTTTCAATTGCATTATACAGGCATGGAATTGACTGGTGGAGCTATGTTTACCATGATTATCCTGAAATTGCTATGAGATATATAGATGCATCTTATGATTATGAGATGGCTTTTATTGATGCTTATATTGACCTTGATATAATGCCCTTTGTATGTTCTGCAGGTTCAATTGGGATGGATGACAGGCTGCTTTTTCCAGTTGAATTTTTTAAAGATGTTGTTATCCCAAGGGAGAAAAGATTATTCGAAAAATTTAAAAAACATGGCAAATACATAATTGCTTTTCTTGATGGATATAAATTGCCGATTATTAAAGATTTTCTGAATATAGGAGTAGATGCTATAGACCCATTTGAACCATATTGTAAAATGGAAGTTAAGAAATTTAGAGAAACTTATCCTGAAGTTGTTATATGCCAGCCTTTAGACTGCACACAATTGCTTCCATTTGGAACAGAAGAGGAGGTAAAGAAGGCTGTTATTGAAGCTATAGAAGATGCCGGTAAAAGAAAAATTTTGATAGGCTCAACTTCAGAGATACACCCAAATACAAATGTAAAGAATACTGTTGCCATGTATGAAACTGCCAGAAGTTATAAATTATAATGTTTTTTTATTATCAAATATTTACTATTAATATTTTATTTTTTGTATTTTTTATAAATCTTTATTTTTTAAAGGAAGGTTTAAATGGCAAATACCGGAAAAACAATAAGACTTAAAAGAATATTTGACAAAAACGGCAAAACAGTAATTTTTGCACCAGTTCACAATATGACTTCAGTTGATCCTTTCCCAGGTCAGATAGATGTCGTTAAAAGTGTAAGGGAATCTATAAAGGGAGGAGCAACTGCAGAAGTAATAAGCAAAGGTTTTTTAAAAATGGCAGCATCATCCTGGCAGGGAAGTATTGGGATACTAAATTATATTTTTACATATGCATCTTTAAGTCCTAAACCTATACAGCAGGTAATGATTTCTTCAGTTGAAGAATCAGCAATATTGGGTGCTGATGGAGTTTGTTTTTTTGTAGGACTTGCAACTGAAGATGATGCTGAAGTTATAAAACTTCTTGGTAAGGTGGGAGAAGAATGCGAAAAATATGGTTTGGTCTTTGTGTGCGAAGCTGAATTTCCAGGATTTTATGGCTCATTTAAAGAAAGCGTGGAAAAATATGGACTTGAATATCTTAAATTTACAGGGAGGCTTTGTGCAGAACTTGGCTGCGATCTTATTTCCACAAACTGGGCTGGAACAATTGAAAAATTTGCTGAACTTGTAGATTATGTTAAAATTCCTGTTCTTATAAACGGAGGTCCTAAAATGCCGGAGAAAGATTTTCTGAAAATGATTGAAGGATCAATCAAGGGAGGAGGAAGCGGATGCCTTGTTGGCAGAAACTTCTCAGAAACAGAAAGTATAGAAAAAATTGTAAGAGCTGCTGCAAAAATTATAAGATTTGGCTCAAATACCGAGGAAGCATTGAAAGAATTAAGGTAAATGTATCAGATAATTCAGATAAATTATATAATATAAAAAAGTAATCAACAAAACTTCAAATGCCAGTCAGTCACAGGCTTATTACGGTGAAGAAGTTGTAGTTGTAGATGATGTAGTTGTAGATGATGATGTTGAAGTATCTGCTGACGTAGAACTTGTAGTAGAGCTTGTTGTTGTTTCTATTTCTATTGTTATTGTAACTTTACTGCCGAAATTTAAAAATGTATTTGCAGCAGGATTTTGTAAAACTACTTTTCCTGATGCATTAGGGTCAGGCAGAATATCAACAATAAAACCTGCAGAAGTCAAATCCTTAACTGCCTTTATACTGTTGGAACCTGTTACATCAGGAACCTGAATACCCTTGCTTATATAAATTGTTACGGGTTGAGATTTATCATATACAAGACCTTGAGCAGGATTTTGATTAAATACCGTTTCCATTGCAGCACTATTTTGTTCCTCAATAAATATTATATTTGAAAATCCTGAATTATTTAGTGTTGCTGCTGCATTAGTTTTTGTCATTCCTATAACATTCGGGACTGATCCAGAAGGATTGACACCCTTGCTTATATAAATAATAATTTGAGTATTTGAATCTATGTCAGTATCAGGAGCAGGATCTTGATTAAATATAATATCCTGCTGCAGATTGCTGAAATCGTAAATTATATTTGTAATTTGAAGTCCGATACCAGCCAGCATATTTTCTGCAGTTGCTTTTGTTTGTCCGATTAAATTTGGCATTTTAAAAGTTTGTCTTCCCTGACTTATATAAATAGTTATCTGCGGGTTTATATTATCGACTGCTTCAATAACTGTTCCGCCTGGAGGATCTGTTTTAAATATGATATTTGCATCGTATTCATTATTTGTCTCAACCACTTCATTTACATTAAAGAAAAGTCCTTGCAAGATTTGTCTTGCTTCATCTGCAGATAATCCTGTAAGTTCCGGAACTGTAATTTTATTATGTATGTTGCAGTATTTCGTTGGAGCCATACCTTTTACAAAAAGTTTTGTCTCAAGCCTGTCTGGCGGACACCAGTAAGTTGGAAGCAAACCAGAATCTTTGCAAACCTGAATTTCAGTTAAAATATTATCAGGCACCCTGAACTGGCTGATCGGCTTTCCCTTTAAAGCCTCATTCATATATTCCTTCCAGATTTGGGCAGGAAATGCTCCTCCTGTTACATTTCTTTTATTAATAGGCTCCATGGGTTTGTTACTTTCCTGATAACCCATCCATACAACAGTAGTAAGTTCAGGAGTATATCCTGCAAACCATGCATCTCTTAAATCACTTGTTGTTCCTGTTTTGCCTGCTGCAGGTCTGCCAATACCGGCATTTTTACCTGTTCCTTCAGTTACTACTCTCTGAAGTATCTGGGTTGCAAGAAATGCCTGAGGTTCCTCAATAATTCTTTTTGTTTCAGAACTTTTTTGAGGATCATATTCATACAAAATATTTCCTTTTGAGTCGGTAATTTTTAATATACAGACCGGTTCATGATAAACTCCTCCCGATGCAATCGTAGTAAATATTTTGCTTACATCCAGAGGTGTTATTCCTTTTTCAAGACCCCCAAGAGCTATTGAAGGATTGCTTCCTACATCGAAAATATTCATTTTATTAAGCAGCTTTTCAACATTTTCTGCTCCAACTTGCATTATCAGTTGAGCATAAACGACATTTACGGAATGAATTGTTGCATCAACTATATTCATTGGATTTAAAGGCTCCTGAAATTTTTCTCCGCCATAATTATCCACTTTCCAGGGTTTTGAACCTTTTATGTCAATAGTTATCGGCCCGTTGGGGTTAAATGTTGTCTCCGGAGGAATATTTTTAATGATTGTTTCAAGCAGGACAGGAACCTTAAATACCGATCCCGGTTGTCTTTTACCTTGTGTGGCAATATTGAATTTACTTTCATTGTAATCTTTTCCACCGACAAGAGCATAAATATATCCATTATTTGAATCAACAGATATTAAGGCATAAGAAGGACCTATTGGATTAGGAAATATTTTTTTAAATGCGTTTTCAGCTTTGATTTGAAGATCCTTGTCGAGAGTTGTATAAATCCTCAATCCGCCTTTGAAAACGTTATAGTCTGTAAATTTTTTATCATAAAGCTGCTGTTTTACAAAATCAATAAAATAAGGAGCAAACCTGTTTTCCTGTATTCCTGATGTATTTGCATTTGTATTTAATAAGACAGGGTCTTCAATTGCTTGTTTGTATTCCTCATCATTAATAAAGCCCTGTTCCTTCATAATTGTTAAGACAGTATTCCTTCTGCTTATTGCTTTATCAAGATTATTGAAGGGAGAATAAATTTCGGGAGCCCGCAGAAGACCTGCAAGCAAGGCTGCTTGAGATATGCTTAAATCATTTGCGCTTATACCAAAATAAGTTTGTGCTGCTTTTTCAATGCCATAAGATCCTGCACCAAAATTAACAGTATTAAGATACATTTCAAGAATCTTATCTTTGGTGTAATTTCTTTCTATCTGAATTGCAACCATTGCCTCATTAATTTTCCTTCTTAAAGTTTTTTCCTGACTGAAATAAACATTTTTGACATACTGTTGGGTAATTGTACTTGCTCCCTGTGAATAATTTTTTGTTCTTATATCTGCAAGCAATGCCCCCAGTATCCTTTTATAGTCAACCCCCTGATGGATATAAAATCTTTTATCTTCTACAGCAACAACAGCATTTCTGATATTTTTTGACATTTTATCAAAAGGAATAATTTCCCTGTTCTCAGCAGCATGAAATTCTGTCAACAGACTGCCGTCAATTGCATATACTTTTGAAGTTTCTGCAATAGGGGATGGATTTAAATCCTCAAGCTTGGGGACAGTAAAATAATAATATAAGCCGGTTAGTCCGAAAGCCAGTAATGCTAAAAATACTATTACTATAAATGCAATCAAAGCACCGGTAAAACAGCCTTTTCTGGATTTCTTATTTATATTTTTATTGTAATTAATTTTTTTATTGTAGTTTTCCATTTTTTCTTTAAAACCTGAACTTAAATAATATCATAATAAATTATTTAAATAATAATATTATCTGAAACTCAAATTACAATGTTTATCTCAAAATAATTTTAATTTCAGTCATCACATTATAGACGTAAAGTTTGCCTGAAAGATTATTTTTAAGAACCGGGGTTATTTGTAGAAATTAGCTATTTAATATGCTAACATTGTAATGTTTTTTTAGAGATTTGCATTGATAATTCTACTTAAAAAAGATAATGATTGAAAAAGATTTCGAAAAACAAATGAACACCATTTTAAAAGGTGTTGAAGATATACTCCTTATTGATGAGTTAAAAATCTTAATCAAAGATTCCATAAAAAATGACAAAGCTCTAAACATAAAATTAGGTCTTGACCCTACAGCTCCGGATATACATTTGGGGCATACGGTGGTTTTAAATAAATTAAGGCAGTTTCAGGATCTTGGACATAAGGCAATATTGATAATCGGTGATTATACTGCAAGAATTGGAGATCCTTCCGGCCGTTCTACGTTAAGACCCAGTTTAAGTCCTCAAAAGATTGATGAAAATGCAAAAACTTACATGAACCAGGCATTTAAAATACTTGATTTTTCAAAAACTGAAGTTGTAAGAAATTCAAAATGGCTTGAACCTTTAAAATTTGAAGAAGTGCTTAATATCACTTCCAGAATTACAATTGCAAGGATGCTTGAAAGAGATGATTTTAAAAAAAGATTTTCAGCAAATATGCCGATTACAATAATGGAATTTTTATATCCCCTGATGCAGGCATATGATTCAGTTTCAATAAAAGCAGATGTTGAATTGGGAGGTACAGATCAAAGGTTTAATTTGCTGATGGGAAGAGAACTACAAAAAGAATATGGAATTAAGCCCCAGATAGCTATAACAATGCCAATACTTGTCGGAACTGATGGTGTTCAGAAAATGAGCAAGAGCCTTGGAAATTATATTGGTATAAATGAAAATCCTGATGAAATTTATGGTAAAATAATGTCCATACCGGACAGTGTAATGATTGATTATTATAATTTACTGACAAGGCTTTCCGGAGAAGAAATTTCAAAAATAACGCAAAATATGAAAAACGGTAGTTTAAATCCTGCAATTGCAAAACGCAAACTTGCTCACATAATAGTTGAAAATTTATATGACAAATGCTCTGCAGATGCTGCAGAAAATAATTTTAATAAAATTTTTAAGGAAAAATCTATACCAGATGAAGTAAAAGAATATGTAATAAATAAAAAAGATTATCCGTCAGGGAAAATTAAAATAGTAAAGTTATTGACAGAAACAGGTCTTTGCTCTTCAAATAATGAATCAAAGAGGTTGATTGAGCAGGGCGGCTTAAAAATTAATAATATCAGGATTTCAGATATTAATATTGAATTGTTGCTTGATGAATTAAACTTAAAAATAATTCAAAAAGGAAGAAGATTTTTTTTAAAAATAATCATAAAAATATAAATTGCTTAAGTTGGATTAAAGTAAATAAAAACAATTTATAATTTACCAATCTTAAAATAATGCATGAATTTTCCATAACCAGTTCCATTGTTGAAATTTTAAAAAATGAAGTAATGGAAAGGAAGGTAAGAAAAATATCAAAAGTTAATTTTCTTTTAAATTCTTACGGGGGAGTGGAACCGCAGTCAATAAAATTTTACTTTGAATTACTTACAAAAAATGACAGTATTTTAAAAAATGCAAAATTAATATTTAAAAAGGACAAAATAAAATTTAAGTGTAAAAATTGCGGAGAATCTTTTGAAAATCTTAAAATTGTTTCCAGATGCAAAAAATGCAAAAAGCCTGGTTTATCAATATTAATGCCTGAGGATATAAGAATAAAATCAATTGAAATAATTGAAATTTAATAAATTTCATGTATACGGTTGCTGTAATAAAATCTTTTCAATGCCGTAAGAAAATGCTGATTAATTTAAAAAATTGCAAAATTGCAATTTCTTGACTAAAATCAATCTTAAAGTTAAAATTAGTATTAATATTTTTTTAAAATTATTATCTGAATTTTTATTTTTGTACTGATTTTTAGCTATGAAAAAGTAGTGGAACTTGATTGAATATAAATATTCATAGCTGGGGATTTTTAAATATTAAATTATTTGTGAAGATTATTAAATTGTTTTTTGTAAATTTTTATTAATTTTAATTATGCTTATTAATATAAAATTAAAAAATAAAAAGATTTTAATAATTAAGTCAAGCTGACTGTTTAGCTTTGTTTTCACATAAAATTTAATATCCTGCATTTAAATTAGTACAAATTCAGAATTCGGGTAATTTTACCCGAATTTTTTATTGGAGGAACGATATAGATGATTGAAGTATTAAGAATTATAGGAATTGGTGCAGCTATACTTATAGTAGGTTTTTTTGGCGGGATGTACTACAGAAAACTGATTGTAGATGCCAGAGTAAATTCTGCTGAACAAAATGCAAAAAGAATAATAGAGGATGCTAAAAAGGAAGCACAAACTCTTAAAAAGGAAGCAATTGCAGAGGGTAAGGAGGAAATTGCAAATCTGAAGTTGAGAAGTGATGAAGACATTAAGAGACAAAGATTTGAACTGCAAAAACTTGAAAACAGGCTTCTTGGAAAAGAAGAATCACTGGAAAAAAAGACATCTTTTATTGAAAAGAAGGAACAGATCGTAAATCAGAAGGAAAAGGAAATTGACGGAATAAAAAATTCCTTAAATGAGGTACTTAAAAAAGAAATTTTAAGGCTGGAGGCAATTGCTGAATTAACAAGGGAGGAAGCAAAAGCTATTTTAGTAAAGAAAATGGAAGAAGATGCAAGGCATGATGCAGCAAAGGAGATTAAAAAAATAGAGGTTCAAACCAGAGAAGAAGCTGATAAAATAGCAAAAAAAATTATTGCGCAAGCCATACAAAGATGTGCTATTGATCATGTTACTGAGACAACCGTATCTGTAGTAAATCTGCCTAATGATGAAATGAAGGGCAGGATAATCGGACGTGAAGGAAGAAACATACGGGTTTTCGAAAATTTAACAGGAATTAATATTATAGTTGATGATACTCCTGAAGCTGTAATATTATCTTCATTTGATCCTGTAAGACGGGAAATAGCAAGGGTTACGCTGGAAAACCTGATTATTGACGGCAGAATACATCCTGCAAGAATTGAAGAAATGTATGAAAAAGCAAGCAAACTTATTAATAATGAAATTAAAGTTGAAGGTGAGACTGCTGTTTTTGATACAGGCATTGGGGAAATTAATTCAGGACTGATAAAGGTACTTGGAAGATTAAAATACAGAACAAGCTATGGCCAGAATGTTTTAATGCATTCTAAAGAAGTTGCTTTTGTCGCAGGTATAATTGCTTCAGAACTTGGCACAAATATTAAAAAAGCCAAGAGAGCAGGACTGCTGCATGATATTGGAAAAGCATTAACCCATGACATTGAAGGATCCCATGCTTTAATTGGAGCAGAGCTTGCAAAAAGACTTCATGAAGATGAAGATATCTGTCATTCAATCGAAGCACATCATAATGAAATTGAGACTGAAACATTACTTGATGTAATAGTTCAAGTTGCGGATGCTGTTTCAGGAGCAAGACCTGGGGCAAGAAGAGAAACAATTGAAAGCTACATCAAGAGACTTGAAAGCCTGGAAAAAATAGCTTCCGAATTTAGCGGGATTGAGAAATCCTATGCAATACAGGCAGGAAGGGAAATCAGAGTTATAGTTAAACCTGAAGAAGTAAATGATGAAATGTCAGCAGTAATTGCAAGGGATATTGCAAAAAAAATTGAAGGTGAAATGGAATATCCAGGTCAAATAAAAGTAACTGTTATAAGAGAAAGCCGTGCAATAGATTATGCAAAATGATTCAGATATTAAAAAATTTTTATCTGAATTAGGACTTGATAATGTACTGAATATTGAACAGGATCTTGGAAATGGCTATGTAAAACTTAGAATTTCAGAAGCCGATAGAAGACAGGCTCTGCAGGATATAAAATCTGTGGAGGATATCATTGTTGAACTATTAAGAAACAGCCGTGATGCCAAAGCAAAAAATATATTTATTGCAACAAAAAAGATAGAAGATAAACAAAGATATATTTATTTTATTGATGACGGATATGGTATTCCTCCAAAATTTCATAATCTGATTTTTGAAGCAAGGGTTACTTCAAAACTTGAAAATGGTGCCAAAGATGCTTATGGATTTCATGGAAGAGGAATGGCTCTTTTTTCAATTAAATTAAATGCAGATGATATAAAAATAACGTTTTCTGAAGAGGAACTTGGAACAGCTTTTTTTATAAAAATTGATTTAAATAAAGTCTCCGAAAAAAAGGATCAGTCAATACTGCCTCAAGTTATAAAGTCAAACGGAAATATTAATTTAATTGGCGGAGTAAATAATATTGCAAAGATACTGATGGAGTTTTCAATTCAAAATCCGGATGTAAATATTTTTTTTGGAACACCATCACAAATAATATTATCAATGCGAAAAGAGGCAAAAAATTCAGGTATTTTTGATAAACTGCCTAAATTTAATAATTGGGAAAGTTTTACGGATTATTTAAATACGGATAAAAAGATTAAGATAAATCTTTTTCCCTGCCTGACAGAAAATTATTTAATTTTAAACCAGATTGTTAAGAAATTTTTTAATATGGAGATATCAGAAAGAACAATCCAGAGAATAATTTATGAAGAGTTTAAACCGGTTGAACCTGTAAATATCTGTAGTCTTGTACATTTGCATTTATTAGAAGATAAAGTTAAAGATACTGATTTGAAAAACATGTATAAGACACAAGAAGATTTTGCAGAAAATAAAAAAAGTGAGAATATAAATGATAAAAATTTTAAAAACAATCAGAATAAAAATATAATTTTATATGATGAACAGAAACTTGCACTAAGATTTAAAGATGCTGAGATTAGCGATATAATAAATGACATAAATGAAAAAATAAAAAAAACAGGAAGTAAATATCTTGTAGAACCTGACGGCAATATAAGTTTTAAAAAAGATAATAACACTATTATAATAAACATAGAACTTAAAGAAGTATAAAGATAATTAAAATGAAAGTATTAAAAGTTTCATCTACAACGAGACCTAATTCCATTGCTGGTGCAATAGCAGGAATAATCCGCGAAGAGGGTAAGGTTCAAATTCAAACAATCGGTGCAGCTGCTTTAAATCAGACAGTTAAGGGAATTGCAATTGCCAGAGGATATATAGCTCCAACAGGACAGGAAATATTTTGTATTCCTTTTTTTAAAGATATAGAAGTAAATGGTGAAGTAAAAACTGCTATTGTTCTTATTGTGGAAACAAGACCTGCTCAATGAAAAAATATTTTATTGAAACTTTTGGCTGTCAGATGAATGAATTTGATTCAGAAAGAATTTCCTGGCTTCTTGAAAAGGAAAATTATCTTTCTGTGCAAAAACCTGAAGAAGCTGATGTTATCATTATAAATACCTGTGCAGTCAGAGAAAAAGCAAAAAATAAACTGTATGGCCATATAGGCAATTTAAGGACTCTTAAAACTTCAAATCCGGATTTAATGATTTGTATTGGAGGCTGCAGTGCTCAAAATCTTAAAGAGAAGATATTAAAAGATTTTCCTTACGTTGATATTATTTTTGGCACGCATAACATTTCACAGCTTCCTGAACTGATATTAAAGAGAAAATCTATAAAGAAAAGCATATGTGAAGTTAAGGAAAATGGCTTTGATTATGTCCCGGGTAATTTTAAAAATACTTTTCCTTTTAAGGCTTATGTTCCTGTTTCACATGGATGCAACAATTTCTGCACTTATTGCATTGTACCATATGTAAGAGGAAGAGAAATTTCAATAAAACCTGCAGAAATAATCGAAGATATTAAAAGACTGGCAGATAATGGAGTTGTTGAAATCATGCTTTTGGGTCAGAATGTCAATTCTTACGGAAAGGATTTTGAGAAACCTTACTCATTTTCAGAATTATTAGCTGAAGTAGCAAAAATCAAGGAAATAAGGAGAATACGTTTTATGACAAGCCATCCAAAAGATTTATCACAGAATTTAATTGATGTTATAGCACAAAATTTTAACATTATGAATCATATTCATCTTCCTCTCCAGTCAGGATCAAATAAAATATTGAAATTAATGAACAGAAATTATACGAAAGAGAAATATCTGGAAATCATTGATAATATAAAATCAAAAATTAGTGACTGCTCTATAACAACAGACATTATTACAGGTTTTCCCGGTGAAGAAAGAAATGATTTTGAGCACACACTGGATGTGGTAAACAAAGTTAGATTTAACAGAGCATTTACTTTTATTTATTCAAAAAGAGATGGAACTGCAGCATGCAATATGGAAGATAATATTTTAATAAAAGAAAAGAAAGAATGGTTTAAGGAACTGCTTGTAATTCAAAATAAGATTTCTCTTGAGGAAAATATGAAACTTGTTGACAGAAACTATGAGGTTTTAGTTGAAGGTGAAGGAAGCAAAGGACTTCTTGAGGGACGGCTTGAAAACAATTGTGTAGTAAATTTTGAAGGAAATAAAAATCTTATTGGAAAGTTTGTTAATATAAATATAGCATCTGCAAAATCCTTTTATTTAAAAGGTAAAATTATAAAAATAAACGATGACAAAAAGAATCATTTGTAATTTTTTGATAAGGAAAAAAGTAAAGCTGCAAGGATCGGCGGCGGAGTGTTTCGTCAACACGCAAGCTTTGCCCCAGCGAGTCAAAGTTTGCTCTGATTTCAGGCTTTGCTCTCCTCTCTAAGAGAGGAACCTTGCCCGCTCAGCCTTCATAAGGTTTCCTCAACATCCAGCCGCTTACATAATAATTTTTCCATATATAAAAAAGGCCTATGACAAAAAGTAATTTCATAAAAGATATTACAGTATATATTAACGAAAATAATACTGACATATCGCTGCTAAAAGAAAAACTGACATCAGAAAAATATTTAATTATTGTTTGCGGTCCTACAGGTGTGGGAAAAAGCAAGGCGGCTTTAATTCTTGCAAGAATTTTTAACACCGATTTAATTTCGGTTGATTCGATGCAGTCTTATATAGGCATGAATATTGGAACAGATAAACAGGATTTTACTGAATATGATATCAAGCAGTTTATGATAAACATTTGCAGCCCCAATCATTTTTTAACTTCGGTTGAGTATAGAGATATGGCAAGGAATATTATCGGGAAAGAGTTTTTTGATAAAGGAAGAATACCTGTATTGGCAGGCGGGTCAGGTCTGCATATCAGGGCAATTGTTGATGAACTTATGGAAGCTCCCGAAGGTGATTATGACTTAAGAAAAAAAATAAAAAGCGGCATCGAAAATGCAGGACTTCAATACTATTATAAAAAACTGCAAAGTATTGACTATGAATATGCAAAAAAGATAAAACCAACTGATGAAAGAAGAATTATAAGAGCAATTGAAGTTTTTGAACTCTCCGGAAAAAAATATTCAGAATTTCAAAACAAATGGCATGACAGGAAGGCAGTTTATAATTGCATCTTTATAGGCCTTTCAATGGATAGAAAAAAATTATATGAAAAACTGGAATCAAGAGTTGATGATATGATGGACAAAGGACTTGAAGATGAGGTAAGACAATTAGTTAAGAACGGTTATAAGGATTGTTTCAGTCTTCAACAAGCTATAGGTTATAAGGAATTAATTAAATATTTTGAAGGACAATATACTTTGGAAGAAGCAGTCAGTGAAATTAAAAAAAATACCAGACACCTGGTAAAAAAGCAGCTTACATGGTTTAAGGCAGACAGCAGAATCAATTGGATAACAGTAAATAATTATGATAGTATTTATAGCTTAATGATGGAAATATTAAATATTATCAGACAGCAGGTAACAGAAATTTGAGAACAATTAAATTTTCAAAATTAAACGGGCAGGGAAATGATTTTGTACTGATTGATGCTTTAAAAGAAGATATAATTCTTTCAGGACAGGAAATTGCCCGAATTTGTGACAGACATTTTGGTGTTGGCGCAGATGGTGTTATTCTTGTTAGAAAATCATTAAAAGCAGATTTATTCATGGATTATTACAATAGTGATGGAAGTTCTGCAGAAATGTGCGGAAACGGCATCAGATGTATGGCTAAATTTGCATATGATAATCATTTAATAAACAGTGATTCGGTATTAATTGAAACAAGGGCCGGAATAAAAAATATAAATCTTAAAATTTTAAAAAATAATGAAATTGGAGAAATTCAGGTCGATATGGGAGCTCCTGTATTTGATTCTGCAAAAATACCTGTAGATTTAAATTTATTAAAGAATGAATTAAATAATTCCGTTAAAAAATCCGGCAAGCAGCTTTTTTCAAACAGTCTTACACAGACATTAAAATCAGATGCTTATAAAAATTTTGTATTTAACTATTTTCTTAAGATCAACAGAAAAAATTATAATATTAACTGTATTTCAATGGGTAATCCTCACTGTGTCATATTTTTAAGAAAAAATGATAATTTTGATGATATAAATATTTCAGATATAGGACCAAAAATAGAAAATCATCCTTTTTTTCCAAAAAAAACAAATGTTGAATTTATAAAAGTTGAGAATAAAGAGGAAATATCAATGATGGTCTGGGAAAGAGGATGCGGAGAAACACTTGCCTGCGGAACTGGAGCATGTGCTTCTGTAGTTGCAGCTATTGTGCTTGGAAAAGTAAAACCGGGCAGTATCAGGGTTAATCTAAAGGGTGGAGCTTTAAATATTATGTGGAATGGCAGTAAACTTGACAGTGTTTTTCTGAAAGGAACTGCAGAATTAAGCTTTAAAGGAGAATTATTTTTAAATTAATTTTAATGAAAGGATAAGCCACTGATGATTTTTGAAGAATCTGACAGATTAAAATCAATTCCTCCTTACCTTTTTGCTGAAATAGATATGATAATCAGGAAAAAAAGGGAACAGGGTTTTGATGTTATAAGCCTTGGAATTGGAGATCCTGATGTTAAGACTCCTGACCTTGTAGTAGAAGAACTTTGCAGACAGGCATGGGATAAAGAAAATCACAAATATCCTTCAAGTTACGGTCTGAAAGCTTTAAAGATTGCAGCATCTGATTTTTATAAAAAAAGATTTGACATTGATATTGATCCTGAAAATGAAGTCCTGCCCTTGTGGGGTTCAAAAGAGGGGATTGCAAATATAGCATATACATTTGTAAATCCCGGAGATACTGTTCTAATTCCTGATCCGTCTTATCCTGTTTATAGAATAGGGACGATATTTGCAGGCGGTACAACACATGTAATGCCCTTAACTGAAGAAAATAATTTCCTTATAGATTTTAATGAAATTGATAAAGATGTTGCAAAAAAATCAAAGCTTATGCATGTAAATTATCCCGGAAATCCGACAAGCGCGCCTTGTAATATGGAATTCTTTAACAAATTAACTGATTTTGCATCAGAATATAATATTCTTGTATGCCATGATAATGCTTACGGGGATATTTACTCAGAAGAAAAATACAAACCTGTAAGTTTTTTAAATGCAAAAAATTCAAAGGAAACAGGAATTGAGTTTTATTCCTTATCCAAATCATTTAATATGACCGGATGGAGAATCAGTTTTGCGGCAGGAAACAGCAATGTCTTAAAAAGTCTGGGCAAGTACAAATCCAATGTTGATTCCGGAGTTTTTAATGCAGTACAATATGCAGCTGCTGCTGCTCTTGAAAATTATGAAGAATTTATTAATGAAAATAACAGGATTTATAACAGAAGAAGACAGAATGTATGGGACATTCTTGATAAGCTGGGGTTGAAATATTACAAATCATTTAACACTGTTTATATATGGGTTAAAGTTCCTGAAGGTTATACTTCAGCATCCTTTGCAAAACTTCTGCTTGACAGAACGAATGTAGTAGTCACCCCAGGGAATGCTTATGGAAAACATGGTGAAGGATATTTCAGGATATCTCTTACAATTGAAGATGACAGACTTGAAGAAGCTCTTGACAGGATGAAGAATGTTTTTTGATAATACAAAAAAATCAATGGAAAGAGCATTACTGATTTTTATAAAATTTAAAAATTATAAGCTTAAAAGCAGAAATCTTCCGGCAGGAAAACAAACTTTTGAGCAAAATATTGAAGAATTAAAAAATCTTGCATCAAGCGCAGGAGCAGAAGTAATTTCAGAAATTATTCATATTCAGGAAAAACCTAATCCAAAATACTATATAAGTACCGGTAAACTGGAAGAAATTGAACAAAGCATTATTGATGACGATATAAACATATTGATTTTTGATGATGAATTAACTCCGGGACAACAGGTAAATCTTCAGGAAAAATTAAAAATCAAAGTTATAGACAGGACTGCATTAATACTTGACATATTTGCTCAAAGAGCCCAAAGCAGAGAAGGAAAACTTCAGGTAGAACTTGCCCAGCTTAATTATTTAATGCCAAGACTTAAAGGCAAGGGATTAATTTTATCAAGGCTTGGTGGAGGTATTGGTACAAGGGGACCTGGTGAAACCAAACTTGAAGTTGACAGAAGAAAAATCAGGGATAAAATAAATCTGCTTGAAAAGAAAATTTTACAGATTTCTGTTCAAAGAGAAGTCCAAAGGAAGTTAAGAGAGGAATCAGGAGCATTTAAGATCTCTCTTGTTGGCTATACCAACAGTGGAAAATCAACACTTTTAAATTCACTCACTGACGCAGATGTGCTTGAAAAAGATATGCTGTTTTCAACTCTTGATTCAACAACAAGAAAACTTAATCTTGATACTGGATACGAAGTATTAATCTCAGATACCGTTGGATTTATAGAAAAACTGCCTCATCAATTGGTGGCAGCATTTAAATCAACACTTGAGGAAGTTGTTAAAGCTGATTTGCTTTTAATGATTGTTGACTTAAGCAATCCTGATTATGAAAATCATATATTAAGTGTAAAAAAGGTTTTAAATGAAATCGGAGCAAAGAACAGCGATATTTTACTTGTTTTTAATAAGATTGATAAAATAGCCAGTGATTTACTGATAAGAAGTGTCAGACTTATTTACAGAAATGCCATATTTATATCTGCAAAAAAGAAGCTTGGTTTTAGCGAACTGCTTGATAAAATCAAAGAGATAGTATCTTCAGATTATATAAAAATTTTAATTAAAATTCCTTATAATGAAAGTAGTTTTGAATCTCAAATTTATAAAAACTGCAGTATAACACAAAAAAAATACCTGAAAAATTATATAAAAATTATTGCAAACTGCGACAGTAAAACTTTTATGAAGATCTCTTCTCTGGTTTTCGGCAGCAGCAGCAATATAAAAATTCAAAAGTATAAAAAATAATTATTAAAAATACAAACCAAATATTTTTATCAGGTTCTAAATAAATATTAAAAATATTTTCTTATTACTCCTATCACTTTACCAATAATTTTAACATCATTGATAATGATGGGCTTCATAAAATCATTTTCCGCAATAAGCTTTATAACCTTATCTGTCTTTAGGAATCTTTTGACAGTGGCTTCATCTTCAATTAAAGCAACTATTATTTCACCATTTCTTGCAGTGTCCTGTTTCCTTACAATTATAAAATCCCGGTCAAGTATGCCTGCATTAATCATGCTGTCACCTTTTACTATAAGCATAAATACATCTTTTGAATCCTTAACAAAATCTGAAGTAACAGGGAAGTATTCTTCTATATTTTCTTGAGCTAAAATGGGAGTTCCTGCAGCCACATTTCCAACTATAGGGATTAACACTACATTACCTAAATCACTTCTGTCAACATCATCCCGGGGTATATAAGATGTATTTAAAATTTCAATAGTACGGGAACTGCCTTTCCCTCTTTTAATATAACCTGATTGCTCAAGTTTTTTTAAATGTGAGTGAACTGTTGCAGAAGAGCTTAAATTTACAGCTTCAGCAATTTCCCTTACAGTTGGCGGATAACCCAGATTTTTAATAGTTTCAATAATAAATTTAAAAATCTGATGTTGTTTTTCACTTATGTGATTATTTAATCTTGTCATATCTATTTTTTAATTAAAGTATCAAATCCGGATCTTATTAATTCTGTGTATCCTATGAAAAGAACTGCCCGCTCTCCAAACAAGTCAGTTTATGTTTCTTCCTTAAGTATTGTTGTAATTATTCCAACTCTTCCTGCACCTAAACCTTTTGCATAAGCAAGTGCAGTTTGTTTTGCATTACGGAATAACCTACTAATAAACTATAATATATTAATTAAAATTTATAAAATTATTGATAATTTAAATATTAAGTAAAAATACTTATATCTTTAACTTTTTAATTAATTATACATTAAAAAATAAGAAAAGCAAACAAATGTTTGCCTTTCTTTATCAATTCAGACATTACAGCGAAAAAATCAAGTTCCCCAAAAAAATTGTTATGATTATGGAATAAAGATTGATGTGGTTTCAAAAAATCTTGCTGATTTGTTCTGCTTTTTAAAAATCAGAATATA
>JAMCSM010000040.1:0-1589 GCA_023380915.1 Actinomycetota bacterium
AGATCCTACAACAGAATTGAATTCTCAATTCCATGACATTAATACAAGCTTAAGATTTGCTGATATTGATAACGACGGCATAGATGAGTTAATTGTCTTCGATTATCCATATTCTTATATATTGAAATTTGAGAATGGACAAAATAAAATAATTTCTTATAAAGAGAATGTAAATTCTAATTCTATATTTGTTGGAGACTTGAACAGGGATGGAGTTCCCGACGTTGCATTCCCAACTAATTCCGGTATAAATTTCTATGAATTTACTCCATCGAATTTTGCAAGCACACCTTACAATTTGACCGGCTGTAGCGTTGATTCAACTAAAATTAAATTACAGTGGAACGGTAACGTAAATAAATATCTAATTTTCAAAGGTACCAATCAGGATTCTTTAAGTTTATTTGATTCCACATCGACTACAGATTTTATAGATTCTACAGTCAAGTCAGGAATAAATTATTTTTACGGCATTAAAGCTTATGATCCGGCTAAGCAGAATCCGCTTTCCAATTTAAGCAACGTTGCTGAAGTATATTCGCACGTTCCTGCAAGATTAGTCAATATAAAAGCGGTATCCCAGAATAATCTTCTTGCCACTTTTTCGGAAAGGGTAAATAATAAGATTGACAATCTCAATTCCTTTGAAGTTGCAGGTATTGGGATTCCGAATTCTGTAAGCGCTGCAAGCCAGTACTCCTATCTTTTAACATTTGATAAGAATTTCGCTTTGGGAAATAATACTTTTATTGTAAAGGACTTAAATGATTTTTTTGGCTCTCCAATTTATCCGGATACGCTTGATTTTAATTTCGATTCTACGATTGTTGTAAGTAATTTTTTCATAACTAACTTTGAAATTATAAATTCACAAAAAGTTTCACTCACTTTCAATCTGGATGTCGACTCAATTTCTGCTTCTAATTTGAGCAATTATATTTTAACTCCTGCAAATAATATTTCGAGTGTTCAACTTAACAATCAAAATAAAAAAATTATTTATCTTATTTTTGATGGGCAAAAGCCTGTTGGTTCCATTGGAATTGCGTATTCTTTACATGTTAAAAACTTGGTTTCTTCCTTCGAAACAGGAAACATCAAGATAAATTCCGGCGCCGGCAGTTTTATAGTTCTTACCGGCTTTGCTCAAAATTTATCCGGTGTGTACGTTTACCCAAATCCTGCACGAATAATCGACGGCACTGATAAAATTACCTTTGCAGATTTACCTAAAAGGGCAAAGATTACTATCTTTAATTTATCCGGTAGAAAGATCAATCAACTTGAAGAAAACAACAACAACGGCGGCATAGACTATAATTTGAAAGATGAAAATGGTAATTTACTGCCAAGCGGAATTTATATTTTTAGAGCCGAAAGACTCGATAATTCAAACAATGTTGTTGAAGAAAAGTTAGGTAAATTTGCAGTTATCAGATGATAATAAATTTTGATGAAATAAAGACAAAATCCAATTTGCTAAGCTTCGTTAGACTGCTTCTCGCTGTTCCATTATGGTTTTTGTTTGATAATTTTTACGCATACAGTACCAGGGTGATAATAGTTGTCCTATGCGTTCTTGCTGCTTT
>JAMCSM010000040.1:1599-3409 GCA_023380915.1 Actinomycetota bacterium
GCTTTGACGGATTCCTTAGACGGATACCTGGCTAGAAAATATCATGAGGTTACGGAGTTCGGTAAAATTATTGACCCACTCGCCGACAAGGTTATAATTGGGATAGTTATAATCAAATTATTTTTGATAGGTGAGGTCAATGGAATATATTTGGTATTAATTCTCAGCAGAGATATATTGATATTTCTAGGAGGCATCTTTGTAGCCCAAAAAATTAATAAGATTTTACCCTCAAACATTCTTGGTAAAATTACCGTGACTAATATTGGCTTAGTAATTTTTCTGATAATTATTAATGTAAATAAAGATAATATCCTGTTTGAGTTTTTTTATAAACTTAGCATTGCCTTAATTATTATTTCAATAATCGGCTATGCATATAGAGCAATTGAGTTCGTTAAAAAGAGAGACTATGGGAATATTTAATAACATAAATTTTGATAAGCTGAAAAACGGGTTGACAAAAACACGCGAAAGGATTTTTAATAAAATAACTGAAGCTGTTACCGGTAAAGCTGTAATTGATGATGTCACCATTGATGAAATTGAAGAAATCTTGATTTCATCCGATATCGGATTTGAAACTTCAGAGAAAATAATTGATAACGTTCGGCTGCAATTAAAGAATGAGAAAGACCGCTCGAGCTTAAATATTATTCAAATTGTTAAGAATGAGCTTACAGCTGCTATTGTTGATTTTCAAAATGGAAATAACGATACAATAGAAAAAATCAAGCCGTTTGTAATTTTGATAGTTGGCGTAAACGGAGCAGGGAAAACTACTACTATAGGTAAATTAGCGTATAATTTCCGCAAAGCAGACCTTAAAATTATTGTAGGTGCTGCCGATACCTTTCGCGCAGCAGCTAATGAACAATTGGATGTTTGGGCAAAGAGAGCCGGTGTTGAGATCATTCAACGGGAACAAGGATCTGATCCTTCTGCCGTAGTTTTTGATACTTTAAATTATGCAGTGAAATATAATTTTGATATTGCTTTAATTGATACCGCAGGCAGACTGCATACTAAAACCAATTTAATGGATGAATTAAATAAGATTAAAAGGACTATGAAAAAAATCTTACCTGATGCACCTCATGAGACCCTGCTTGTTATTGATGGTACAACCGGTCAGAATGCTATTTCGCAAGTCGACAAATTTTCAAAAGTATCGGATATAAACGGCTTGGTTATAACCAAGCTTGATGGGACTGCTAAAGGTGGAGTTATTTTTCAAATTTGTAACAGATTAAAAATCCCAGTTAAATATATCGGAGTTGGTGAAGGAATTGAAGACTTACAAACATTTGATCCCAAACTCTTTGTCTCAGCCATTTTTGATAGAGACAATTGAGAGAAGAAAATATCTATGTTTACATAATATACATTATCGGACAGATATGATTATCTTTCTTATTTAATTTTTACCCATGTCAAATTATAAGTACATACTATTTAGTGTATTTTTATTATTTTTATCGTTTCAGCTTCGCGCAGAAAATAAAAAGTACATTGCACTGTTCGATTCTGTAAAAGCGTTTTATGGAGACACATGCTCAATTGGCGTTAAAAGTAATTTAATTGAAAGGCTCTACAGATATAAAAATTATCCGGATGTTAAAAATTATTTAAAAGAATATAATAAAATTAAAAGAATTATAATTGATTTCAGAAAGTCATATTTCAAAACTCTCCGGGATGAAAGTGCAATTCTGCTTGATCTTTCCAGAATCTTCAAATACATCATCAATTTCAATTACTGAATTATCAGCTGTAACAAGACCAGAGCGTTTTATCGGTATGCATTTTA
>JAMCSM010000041.1 GCA_023380915.1 Actinomycetota bacterium
TATCCCTATGCTGGTCTGGGATTTTTCTTTCCAATGCTGCAATCACTCTTTCAAGCGAATTCATTTAATCTCCTTCTTCCATTTATTTTTTTTATTACTCATAGTTATTTTACTTAAAATTAATTGAGTCCAGGAAATTCCTGTAATTATCGAATTTATCTTCCCACTCAGTATCTTTTAAAGGTTCATAAGAAATTATTTCCAAAGAATTCTTACAAATTTTTCTTCCCTCTTCTATATTTTTAATTTCTTTATCTGCTATCAATTGTGTAATAAGGTTCCCGGCAGATGCTGATTCCTGCGGTCCGGCATAAACAGGAAGTGAAGACGCATTTGATATCCATTGACATAACAGTTTATTTTTTGAACCACCACCCAGTAAGTATATTATTTCAATTTTTTTAGAGATAATTTTCTCAAGCTTATTTAATAAATTAACAAGCTTTACCAGCATGCTCTCATAAATACATCTTGAGATTTCTCCAATATCACCAGGTATATTTTGATTACTGTTTCTGCAATAATCGGCAATGGCAAGCGGCATATCAGGATTGGGTGTTGTAAAAATTTCATCATCAATGTTTATAAAAGATTTAAATGGTTTTTTAAAGGAAACCATATTATCAATTTCACTCCAAGATATATCCCTATGCTGATCTGCCATCCATCTTTCCATACAGCGCTGGATCGTCCATAAACCATTTATATCTTTAGAAAAAAAACATTTACCTTCAACTCCGGATTCATTATAGAAACCTTCCTTAAAAGCAAGGTCAGTAATTATTGGAATTTCGTTTTCTATACCCAATCCAAAACATGTACCCATATTTATGAAGCTCCAGCATTGTTTTGTATCAGAAACAGGAATAGCTGCCACTTCGGAAGCTGTATCATGAGATGCTGTACATATAACAGATATTGGCTTAATCTCCAATTCACTTGTTATGTCTGTAGTGATATTCCCAATGATTTCAGAAGGATTAATAATATCTCCTAAAATATCAGGTGATATATTAATTTTTTCAAGCAGATTTTTTTCCCACGTTCTACTATTGAGATTAAACAGTGAGGTTGTTGAAGCTTGTGTGACTTCATTATGCTTCTTTCCAGTTAAAAGATAATTAAAAATATCCGGGATCATTAAAAATTTTTCCGCATTTATTAATTCGGGGTTTTTTTGAAGTTTTAAAGCATAAAGATAATTTAAACTTGCCGAGGGGATTATGGGGCCGCCATTTAATTTAAATAATTCATTCCGGGAAATAATATCATCATATAATTTATTTCCCATTTTTATTCTTGCGGGATCTCTATAACAGACAGGATTTGAAATAAGCTGACCATTTAAATCAAAAAATCCAAAATCAAGACCCCATGTTACCATACCTGCAGAGATTATGTTATTGTAGTTCTTAAATGCAAGTTGGATTCCTTTCTTTATCTCAGAGAATAAGTATAAAATATCCCAATAAAGAATTCCTGTCATAAAAACAGGGTTGTTTTTGAATCTGTAAATTTCTGTATTTATGAAATTATTGCCATTAAATTCGCCTATAATTACTCTGCCGTTACTTGCACCAATATCTATTATTATATATTTTTTGCTGTGCATAATTTACATATAATATGTCAAATATATTCCTATAAGAAGCCCATTAATTGACACAAAATAAACAAAGCCAATACAACAAAAAATGAGCTTTTATTTCATTTTTTAAATTTATTATTTCCCGGCAAAAAATATTGAAGATTTACAGATAATAACTGATTTGATAATTTGTTATAACATCTTTATTGAATCTTCTGCAGTTTTATTTTCCTTTATTATACCTGAAGCAGCTCTGACAATTTTCTCGATATCTTTTACTTCTGAAAAATTTCTTCCTACCAGACAGCCACTTGCTCCTCCTTTAACAGCTCCTTCTACCATTTTCAGGAAACTGGCTTCCGGCATTTTAGGTCCGCCATTTATGAGTACCAGAATTTTTACATAGTCAACCAGTTCTGCAAACTTATCTACTGTTCCGGGCCAATTGGTAGAAATGGCATCGGCTCCCAATTCTGCACAAAGCCTTCCAGTGAATTTTAAATATTTAAGCCCGTATTTTTCCAGACTTTCCTGCATCGAACCATAAAATCCCGGAAACTCTGCCTCACATATAAATACAAGGCCATACCTGTCACACTCATTGCCAACCTTTCCAAGCATCTCTATTACATTGTCGTCATCTTCTGTTGCAAGTCCTACAAAGAAGCATACACCATCAGCTCCTATCCTTGCAGATTCCTCTACTGTGGATATCAGTATCTGTTGTATTGGTTTAGGGCTTAAGGCAGCATAGGTAAAAATATAATTAAGTATACCTATTTGACCATGCCATTTGTCTGCATTCATCTTTAAAAAACCTTTACTTACCACCTGTGCAGTTGCACCACCTCTAACAGACTGCTCTATGCTTTTGCCGGGGTCGATCTGGCCAGTAAATGGTTCAACTGAAGTCATATTATGCACAGATGCAAAAATGACTGCTTTTTTATTTTCATCGAATACTCTTTTTAATCTTATTGTTTTCCCTGTTGACATATTTGGCTCCTTTCTTTGTTTATCTCCAGGTATTACATTAATAGACTCCAAATTCTTGAATAGCATTAAAAAATGCCATAACATTTCATCCAGTATATATTAATTAAAACATAATTCTTTTATTCTTAATAAATACTAAATTTCTCTTATTTTTATATTTTGAGTTCATTAATAAATTAAATAAAATAAATAACATTTTTTAAATAAAGTGAATTTTAATTAAATAAATATTTCAAATTTATTATTCTTTTAATGCTCCGACAGTAATTCCTGAGGCAATCCTGTTCTGGAAAATAAAATAAACTATAAACGGGATTATAAGTGATAAAACTATACCCGTATATATCAGAGGCCAATTGGTTGAGATAGCTCCTGCTTTTTGTACCTGGTGAAATAATGCAAGACCAGGGGTCAGCAATCTTGATTTATTTGAACTGTTAAATATCAAAGCAACCAGAAGCTCGTTCCAGTTTGAAAAGAAATCAAGAACTCCCAGGGTGATAATGGCAGGTTTTCCCAGAGGAAGCATAATTCTCAAAAAAACCTGAAATTTATTTGCACCATCAATTTTGGCAGAATCAATAATTTCATCGGGAATTCCTTTATAAAAACTTGTCATAAGAAAGGTTCCAAAAGCATAATTAAAACCTGTATATATGACTGCCAGACTGAAAAGGTTATTTATTAAATTTAAATTTGAAAACATAACAAAAATAGGAATCAGAAAAACCTGTGTAGGCATTGCAAGGAGTGATATTA
>JAMCSM010000042.1 GCA_023380915.1 Actinomycetota bacterium
ACTTTTAGATGAGAATAAACTTAAAAATCCGGCTCCCGGATTTTCGTGGATAAGAATTCAAATGGATAAAGCAAGCCAAATTAAAATCATCTTGCATGCGGAGCTACAAAAACATTTACGAGAGGATGCCCTAAAACGCTTATACCAATAGAGGAACGTGTATGATTATGCTCTTTATTCTCCGTTTCGCTAATCCTTCTTTCCGTTGCCGGGGAAACTGCACCTGAGGAAATAAGCTCGTAAAGTCCGTCTGTTTCTGCCTCGGCATTTTGTATTATTGCCTCAAGATGGGCCTCGCGTTTTGTCAAAACGTGAAAAGAAACCAACCCGACGTTTATTGTCCGCCCGTCTTCTCTTCCCACAATTAAATCGTACCACTCTAGAGTAGTTTGTCAATAGGCCCTGTTTCTTAAGTATTCATTTGAATTAAAAAGCAAATTGACAAGCGAAGTACTTTATATTTTATTTTACCCAGAAAATCTTTGGACTCTCTTGGTCACTCGGCCAGTCTTTTTGAAGTCTGGGTATACATTTTAAAAGTTCCATGGGGGTAACTTTTGACATCTCCTCCGCTTTTTTAATTGAGTCTACCGGAATAAATGTGCGGTATTGGGAATCATTTCCGCCAACCCAGTCTATAATTTCATAGAATTCGTAAAAATAAAGTTGTCTACAATCTTTACATTTTAAAAGGCGTCTTATAAGGTGACTTTCTTCCTCAAAAGTTTTGATTAACTTAAAATTATATAAATCTATATCGCTTTCTCCGGGATTTTCCGTTTGAAGCAATTTGCATGTATTGGTGGTATTTTTCTTGCTCATACCTGAAGAGTAATCCCTAAATCCCCCGAAATCAAATTCTATTTTGTCTTAAATCCTAGTTTTTACGAAATGATCTAAATTAAATTATTTTTTGAGTTTTTCGATGAACTTATTTAAATCTACTTTTTCAATTCTAATAAATTTACCACCTAATTTTACTGCTTTTAAATCACCACGTCTTACATAACGCCTAACACTCTCCGGATCTACTTGTAGTAATTTTGCAACTTCATCAGTAGTAAGAAACCTTTTCTCTTGAATTTCATTTACATTTTCTTCCTTCGGATTTAACGCTTCGAGATATATATCTAACGAGCTATCTACAGCATTAATCATTAAAGTATAATAATCATCCATTTCTTGTTTGGTTTGACCTTTTTCCAAAGATTTTACGTATTCATTTCTATCTTCTTTTCGAATAATTGCTGGTGGATATCCTGCTCTTATTAATAACAAATTCATTAATAATCGTCCAACCCTACCATTCCCATCAACAAACGGATGAATAGTGACGAATTTAAAATGTGCCTCTATCGCAAATTTAATTGGATCATTCTGGTCTTCATCCTGAAGCCAAATAACAAAATCATTCATTAATTCGGGAACTTTAAGTGGATTTGGCAAAATTGTTTCAGATCCTTTAAGTCTTACTGAAACCGTTCGCAATCTACCTTTATTAGAATCATCAATTTTATTAAGAATAATATTATGAATTTCTAATATTTCATTTAAACTTAACTTCTGTTTTTGATTTGCCAGGGCATAAATATAATCTAAGGCCAAAGAATGATTTATTGCCTCCTGATGCTCAGTTAAACTTTTACCCTCAACTGTTAATCCTTCATCGACTACTAAAGCAGTTTCCTGACGAGTTAAAGTATTACCTTCAATAGCATTAGATGTATACGTTAATTCAATACGAAACCATTCATGTAGATTTATTTCAATCTCTTTTGGAAACGGTTTATATTTGTCTAACAGTTGTTTTTTAAGCTTTAAAATCTGTATTTTTTTATCCATATCACTATATTATACTACTTTGTACTACTTGTCAAGCTAATTGTAGCCTTAAATAGTATATGAATATAAAGTCAAATTTGTGTCTTAAACCCAGCCTTGTGCGACGTGGACAAATGCATTTTTAGATTTCGATACATTAAATGAATCTATTGTCTATAAATTTCTCTTCTATGTCCAATTTTAATTATTAATATGGTTTGATTTTCTTTATCAATCGTATAAACCACTCTATAGTCACCAATTCTTATACGATACCCCTTATTCCCCTCTAGCTTTTGGCTATTTTGCCCATAAGGATCATTTGTTAATAAGCTAATTTTTTGAAATATTCTTTGCCCGAGGTTTTTATTAAGACTTAATAGTTCTTTTTCAGCAGTCTTAACGAATAAAATTTTCATTACAAAGCCAGTTTTTTGGCAACTTCTTCAAATGAAACTTTTGGTTCATTTTTGCGATCTTCTATAGCTTTTAAATCAATTGAATTTTCTAAGGCTTCTTCTAAAACTGCAAAATAGCCCGGATCAACTAAAATAGCTGCCACTTGAGATCTTTGTAGTATTGCCACACTTTTTCCTTCTTCCCGCAAATTCTTAATAATACTTGCAGTATTTTGTTTTAAATCTGTAATTGATGCTGTGCTTATCATAGTAAGTAAATTATATAATACTTTAGAACGTATTGTCAAGAATACGTTTAAAGATATTAATTGAGCTATTTATGCTAATATTTATAGATTTCCCTTCTATGCCCAACCCTCAAAATTACGATATTCTTATTGTCTAAATCGAAAACGACTCTATAATTTCCTATTCTCCATCTATATGTTCCAATGGTAGAATTTGTTAGTTTTTTAGAGTTTAAGAGAGGGTCTTTGGAGTATTCTTCAATTTTTTTTCCAATTCTTTTTTTGGCAATTCTGTCTAATTTTTTAATATCGTTATATGCGGTCTTTGTATATAAGAGCTTATAAGACATTAAATTTCTCCGAATATTTCTTCGTGGGAGAACACGTCACTATTTTTATATTCGGCTCTTGCCTGCCTTATGCTTTTTAGATAATCCTTATTGGACAAAGCAAGTAAATCCTCAAACAAATCAATGTTAACCAAAGCAGAAGTAATTTTGCCTTTCTTAGCTACCAAAAGAAAATCCTTATTTCTATTTACTTCATTTAAAGCGTCTGAAAGGTTGTTTCTTAAAACAGTCGCGTTTACAATATTCATGTTAATTACAATTATACATTGTAAATGTACATTGTCAAGTAGACTTGTAATTCAATCCCAGTCGTAAAGCCAAGAACGTACGACGGAAAAGTCAAAAATGAAGTCGAACCAAAAGTAAAATTAGTCCAGTTTTGATGTGTGAAGTTTTAGCCACTTAGAAATTTCTTCAATTGATAGATGTTTATTCTCAACCTCTAGGGGAAACGCAACAAATTCTCTTTTACTAATTTCAAGATTATATCCGTTTACGTACAAAAACCTTGCGGTTGAAACCATAGCGGTCCTCTTATTCCCATCTATAAAAGCATGATTAAACATTAGCGAATGAAATAAGGCGGCGGCTTTATCGAAAATGCTCTGGTATAAATCTTCTCCCCCGAACGATGACTGCGGTTTAGCAACCGCTGACTGGATTAAGCCTAAATCTCTTATTCCATGGCTGCCTCCAAACTTATCTACCATTTCTTCATGAATTGCGAGTACGACATCAAGACTTAAATAAGAGGTGTTTTTCACTTTTTTGCAAGTTCGGTCAATGCGGATTTATATTTACTGTTAAATTTATCCAACCAATCTATAAACTCCGGAGTTATGCCGCTGGCTTTCCTAATGGGAGAACCCGATTGAACCACTACGAGAGCATCTGCTTCAAGGTCCTGTCTGACTAGCACTTTTTGTCCAGCTTTTAGTTTTTTCTCCCTGACATAATTTGCCGGAAGTGTAACCGCCAATGAGTTTCCGACTTTAATAATTGTCTGTTCCATGTTATAACTATGTTATAACAAACTATACTATTTGTCAAGCCTTGTCACGTTCTATAGCTTATACGATGCGTGTCTTGTAACTAAGAAATCAAATTAAAATTAGTCGCAAACCCTCTATTTTGCGACGTGGAGGCTAAAATTGAGGTCAATTATTATCTGTCAATAGTAATATTTATTGATTTAACGAGCTAAGTTTACCAACCCCCTTGGTATGTAGTATAATAGAAGCACAAAGACCCTGTTTCCGAATTGTCACCGTATGGTGCGCGTTCCAAACCTACGTTTGGATAGGATGCAGGGTCGATTTATTTAAACAGCCAAATATCTTCAATTCTTTTACTATCTTTTAATGCTTGGAGATAATTTTTATCTTTTCCTGCATAATGAGCAAATATACTCCCCGCAACCATATCTGCAAGTTGTATCAAGGTATTCTCTTTAGAATCAACAAATTTTAGATCTGTAAATAATTTTTTGTTTTTATTGTCTAATTCTCTGCTTAAATATACTCTCAAATTATCTCTTAAAGTCTTTTCTCCTCTTTTATCAAACCGTATTAATAATTAAAATTGGACATAGAAGAGAAATTTATAGACAATAGATTCATTTAATGTATCGAAATCT
>JAMCSM010000043.1:0-3711 GCA_023380915.1 Actinomycetota bacterium
TTTCATTATACTCTCCTATTAAAGAAAATCTATAAGTAAGTTTAACATGGTATTTAATTACAAAAAGATTAGGAGAGTATAATGAAAAAAGTAATAATATTATTAGTAATTATTTTGTTTTCTCCCGTTATGCTTGTTACAGGTTGTAAAGGAACAACAACGACTACTACTGCAGCCGCTGAGACTACTGCAGCAGCTGAGACTACTGCAGCAGCTGAGACTACAGTAGCAGAACCAACATTATCAACAGAACCTGTAACAATTACTTTTTTGGTATGGGATCAACCTCCTTATTCAGAATTGATGAATAGTATTGCTAAGGACTTTATGACAAAGTATCCCAATGTAACCCTTAAACTTCAAATTATTCCACATGCAGATCTTGTCACTGTATATTCAACCGATCAAGCTGGTGGTGCTAAAATAGACTGTATAGGACTAGGAGATTTTGATTCACCACAGTTCCTTGAAAGCGGGACGTTTGCAGAACTAGATCCAGCAGCAATAGGTAAAAGCTCATTGCAAGAAGTCATTGCTGAGTTTACAGAAGGTTCTTTCAAAGGTAATGGTGCCATTTTCAATGATAAATATTATGGTTTGCCATTTGCTCCAGCATATTATTCTGCGTGGATAAATGGTGCAATGATGAAGAAAGCCGGATTAGATCCTAATAAAGATATCCCAAAAACTTGGAGTCAATATACAGAAGTTTGCAAAAAACTTACTCAATATGATAAAACAGGTACTGTAACAAGGGACGGTTTTGGTACTAATTTAACTATAAGTGTACTACCTTTTTTGATTTTGACCACGATGGCAGAGCAAAAAGGACTTGATTGGTCTACTGAAAAAGGTTTTGTAGCTAGTTTAGGTACTGCTGAATTTAAAGATATACTAACTATGTTTACTGGCTGGGTTTTAAAGGATAAAATATGGGATCCTGCATTATTTACTGATGATAGGGAAGCATTTAGTAATGGAAAGACTGCATCCTTTTTAACAGGAGGGGCTTGGTATTGGGGAGTTGAAGCACAGGGCTCTGTTCCAAAAGAAGATGTAATACCTTTCAGATACCCAAATTTCGATAATGGTAAAAATGTAACAGGTCCAGGTTATGGATACTGCGTCTATGTATCGAAAAAATCTCCTAATCAAGCATGGGCATGGAAATGGGCAGATTACTTAACAAGTTTCCCCGAAAAATTTATTGTTAATGGTTGGTATATACCAAGAGTTTCACTTAGCACTGATTTGATTAAGCAATATGTACCAAACGCAGATGTGTTGATTAATGACAATTCAACAGCCGCAGTCCATCTTCTCTCCTCACATTATAGTGAAATCGGAGACGCACTTGTCACTACAATTACAAGTATCATTTCTGGTGGTAAATCAGTTGATGATGCCATAAGTAGCTACAAGGATGAAGTTAATAAAATATTAAAATAATTTTTTTTAAAATCTGGATAGATACCATGAAATATATATTTTCATGGTATCTATCACTTTTATGTATTTAGGAAATAATTAAAATATTTAAATAGGTTGATTACACAAAAATTCAAAAAACCTATAATTTAAAATAATCGAATAAATAAAGTACACCACCTTAAAATTCAATAATAAAATTTTATATCATGACTTAAATTTAAAAGAAAGACTAATGAAATATATAGGATTAGAATTACACAAAATAAATATTTTTACATAGTTTTATGAGCGCATCATAAAATTATCCAAGAGCAGACATAAGTTTTAAAAAGGAAAATATCAGATATTTTAAATAATTGAAGTTAATTACTAATGTTTATATTATTTTAGAATCCTTGAAAAATTACAGATAACATATTGCAAGAATACAGAATAGTCAAGAATGGAATGATTAAATTGAAATTAATTTTAAAAGGAGGTGTGTATGAATATTGCAGTTGTTACAGCACATCCTGATGATGCAGAATATATGATGGGTGGAACAATTATAAAATATATAAATAATGCTCATAAAGTTTCAATTATAGTTTGCACAAATGGAAATATTGGACATCCAACTCTTTCTAAAGAAGAAATATCAGAAATTAGATTAAAAGAAGCTCAAGAAGGAGCAAAAGTAATGGGTGCGGAAATTATGAATCTTGGGTATGATGACGAATTTATGCCTGATACAAAAGAATCGAGATTGAAAGTAGTTGATGCTTTAAGGAAAGTAAAAGCTGAAGTTGTATTTACACATCACCCAAGTGACTACACAAATGCTGATCATAGGGTAGTTTCAAATATAGTTATAGACATGAGTTATCTTCAAATGGTTAAAAATATTGAAACTAAATATAAAGAAACTGAAAGCTATGCTGCATTATATTATATGGATTTCACTGGAGGTTTTGGGTTTGATCCAACAGATTATGTTGACATATCAAATTTATTCGATAAAAAAAAAGAGGCTTTGGAAAAACATACAAGTCAAACAGCTTGGATGTCCAAGATGGGTGTTTGTAATAATTTTGCATACACCATGCAAATACAAGCAGCTTTTCGGGGAATTCAGTATCAATGTTTATATGCTGAAGGATTTATTTTCTTCAATAGGTTTGGAAGAGTTGTAAAAAAGAATCTGCTTCCATAGTGATTTATAAAATTCAATAAATCTTTGACCTTTTTCCCTAAAACTAGTCCAGCCATAATGTTAGTAAATCATGAATCTATTCTATGTGTCCAATAAATTGGGGATAGTTGCAAATTCTAACTTTCAAACTGGACTAAAGAATGGGGTAAGGGCATTTACTATTTTAAGGCACGAGGTTTAAATATTTTAAATTTTGAGGCTTATAAATATTAAAATACTTCTTATCAAATGTAAATATTGTGCTGATTTTATTTCTATCAATAAAAGCAAAAGAAAATAAGTCTACTAATCCAAATTCTATGTCCTTATACATTTGATTAATATTTAAAGCACTTAAAAAGTCTATATAATTTATTTCTTTCAGGTTAAAAATATTAGAATGAACAGAATCTAAAAATTTTTGTGAATAGAAGTTTCCAAGTCTGCTATCAATCAAATACCAGCATTCAATTAGAACAGGTGTAGTTATTATAAATGAGTTTTCCTTTATATTATTTTCAAAGTAATCAGAGGCACTATGATGATTGATGTCCTTTTTATCAAAAATAGCATAGACTGCACCGCTATCAGTAAAAATCATAACTTAAATTTCTCCTTTAAAAATTCTTCAACTTTTTCAGAGATGTTATTAACCTCAGTGCCTTCAGCTATCCCAATTATATCCTTATAATTTAATTTGTTTTTTGCTTCTTCTTTTTTTTCAAACAGGTTATCTATTGCTAGCCTTATTGTGTCTGACATACTAATTTTATTCTTATTGGAAAACTCTTTTAATTTGTTTAGTTTTGATTCATCCAAATAAATAGTGGTTCTTTTCATTATTTCATCACCTGATAAGTTATGTTAACATATATGCTATTATTTTACAAATACATTAAATTTAAGATTTTGAAGTAATAAAGACTTTTTAATTTTTGGAACTTTACCATCAGATGTTGTCATCGGTGCACAGCTTTTCTTTTATCTTATTATTAGTAATTTTTAGACTCTATATACATAAATTTGAGCTTTGCTGTCCTGTCTTATAATTTTCCATCCCGGAAAGGTAAACGTATTGGAAACAATGCGAGTGCCCGGACGGAGTTCGT
>JAMCSM010000043.1:3721-4881 GCA_023380915.1 Actinomycetota bacterium
ATAGTGTAACCTCATTTGCAAAGAAAGGAATATTATAAACAAATATAGGTATATCTACAGAGGCAGCAACTTTGCTTATGTGTCCTTCGACAACTTCAGAAGGATTATTAAAAAAATATGGCCCTTAATTTGAATAAAAAGATTAGGTTCCTTTTAGCTTTATTGGTAATTTTTAAACTCTATATACATAAATTTGAGCTTTGCTGTCCTGTCTTATAATTTTCCATCCCGGAAAGGTAAACGTATTGGAAACAATGCGAGTGCCCGGACGGAGTTCGTTCTCTAATTTTTCCATAAGCCTGACATTGGTTCCCTGAAGAAGATAAACAGTTACAACATCTGCCTGGCTTAAGTCTTTATAAAAAAAATTCCCGAAAAGAACATGAACATTATCATGAAGATTTAACATCAATATTCTCAATTTTGTCCATAGATATCTGGTGGGGTCAATTTCTATGCCAACTGCTCTGGCACCGAAAGAACGGGCAGCTTCAATTATAACCCTGCCATCACCGGAGCCAAGGTCATAAACTACTTCTCCCGGTTTGACTCTCGCCATTTCCAGCATCGTATGAACTGTTTTATATGGCGTTGGGATCCACGGGGCCCCAAAAATCTGGCTCCATGCAATGTATATTAGAATTAATAATACTGCTGCAATTAATCCATATAAATACATAATTGGAATATTCTATTTATGTTTTTTATTTCTTTTGGTATTTTATATGTTTCTGAAAGTAAATAACAGACTCAGGAATTAAGTTCATATTTTCTGTTTTTTCACTTATGCTTTTCTTCGACTTTGATCTTATACATTCTATGTTATCTATTGGACATTTCTAATGAAATAAGGATAGGGCATTTCTAATGGAGGCGTAATACAAATAAGGTTGGGGCATTTCTAATGGAGGCGTAATACAAATAAGGTTGCTTTTCTTGACTTCTAAGATGTTTTTAATTAAAGTATAAATCTGGTTTTTTGGACTATAAAATCTGAGTAATTAAAACTATGGCAGAGATTGCTTTAATTGGCTGCTGTTTATATAATATGTTATTTTGATATAATACTTATTTACCTGAAGTTTATAGATTTTGAGCGCTTGTAGCTCAGTTGGATAGAGCGACGGACTTCTAATCCGTAGGTCGAAGGTTCGAATCCT
>JAMCSM010000044.1:0-635 GCA_023380915.1 Actinomycetota bacterium
AAATCAAAATAGAATTTTCATGAGCATATCTGGCTGCTTTTAAATTTTCACCAGGAGATAAGCTATCCAAAAGTAAAATCTTACCTTTTTTTATAATCCTCGCTGCCGAATCAGTAAATTTTAAAAGACCCCCTGCACCAGGGAAATAGGCAATTGCTCTTTTCCCTAATTTCTTATTTACCTGAACAAAACTAAATGAAGACATCATGTCCTTAATGCACGTTACTGCTCTACAGTCTATATTTTCTTCTTTAAGACCCTTTAAAACTTCTCTCCCAATCCAATCATCACCAATACTCGTGATAAGTGAAGTTTGTGCTCCCATTCTTTGAACAACAATAAGAGCAGTGGATACACATCCGCCCCCAAAAAACTTAATATTATTTATATTTGCTTGTTTTTGATAACTAGCTATCCTATCAACAAGACACACATGATCTAATGTCGTAATACCAAACCCTACAACATCAAAACTTTTTAAATCATTCAGTCTTAAATCAAAACCCATCTCTTATAATTTTACAATTTTAAAAAATTTCATACTTAATTTAATATCTTGTAATGTTGTTATCTTTTTATCAGATATTTTTCATAACATTTTAAATCAATATCCTTAAGGTAAACGAACTTTGCCG
>JAMCSM010000044.1:645-3555 GCA_023380915.1 Actinomycetota bacterium
AACAAGATAAATCCCTGGTAGCAGATGCATTAAAATTTAAGAATATTGAATACTTGGATTATGGAATGCCTATGCCTACCGGACCAGAGTTGGCAATTTATTGGAATGTTGTTATCTTGTTATCAGATATTTTTCATAACATTTTGAATCAATATCCTTAAGGTAAACGAACTTTGCCGCAGTAATGAAAGTTTGGAAAATTATTTCTTATAAATTTAACTTATATTTTCAGATATACTGTTTAAATGTCACTTACAAACTAAAAGCGAACTGTTTTTATTGAATTTATGTTTTAAAAGCAAACCATTTAAAAGATTTGTATATTAACTTACTTCATGTCTTGATTTTTTGCTATTACAGTTTAAGTTAATTTCTGGCTTTCTAATGATTTAACTAATTACTTTTTCAAGTCTATGCAATTTCATTGTTTCTTTCGTCTCTAAACATATACCATTACCGCTACTGCCAAATACATCCATTCTATTCATTATTAATTTCTTAATACTATTGATAACATTATAATTTAGTTCAGGGTAATTCATATTTTTTACCAACTTTATTGCTTCCTTATTTGCTTCAACAATCAAATCTGTATAATAATTTATTTTTGTTATTCCACTTTTAATTGATTTTCTATAAACATCTTCTCTGAGATCAGATCCACCATGCATAACAAGAAAAGCACCGACTGCACTACTAATCTGGGAGATTCTATTAAAATCAATTTCTGAAGCCTCCTTAAATAATCCTGAAGCCTCCTTAAATAATCCATGAATTGTTCCTACCGCTACTGCCAGTGCATCCACACCGGTTTCTTCAACAAACTTAACTGCATCAGCCACCTTCGTATAATCTTCCTTATTTATTTTTTTATATTCTTTATCTGATTGATTGCCCTCCATCCCCCCTATTACTCCTACTTCACCTTCAACAGAAATATTAAGTACATGAGAAATTTTAGTGATTTCTTTCACAATTTTTATGTTTTCTTCTAATGGTAAATTTGAACCATCATACATAACAAAAGTTAAACCTGCTTTTATCGACCTCATTACGATTTCAAAATTTTTTCCATGGTCTAATCCTACAGCAACCGGGACTGATGCATCTTTTACCATAGATAATATAGGTTGTATCAACCTTTTAAAATTAAAAAATTTAAATAAGGCTTCTGAAACCATAAGTATTACTGGAGATTTTTTTTCCTCCGCAGCTAATAATATAGCTTCAGCAGAATCAAAGTTAAAACAATTAGTAGCAAGAACACCGTATGAATTTGTTTTAGCATCAGTAAGTATCTCTTTTAAATTTAATAATGCCATAGAGTTATATCTATTCCCCTTTCTACCAGACTCCACTTGAAATTTGTTGAATTATTTTTTCTTTTATTTGGTAATAAAAGAGGTGTCCCTGAATAAATATTCAAATATTTACTTTTAATATATTTTTCACTTTTCACCATTTTTAATTTTTCACTTTCAATTATTTACCGTACTAAATTTCAAATACAAATTTTACTCTTTCAATGCTCCTAAGGTTAATCCTGACATTAACCATTTGGACGAATAAAGGAAAATTGCAGTAACTGGCAGTGCAATCAATATAGAAGCCGCAGCGTAAGGTCCCCATCTAATCTGATCTCCACTACCTATAAATCCAGTTAGCCCTAGTGTCCATGTAAATAATTTCGAATCATGCACAAGGGCACGAACCAAAATAAAGTCATTCCATGCAGCCATAAAATTAAAAAGTCCAACAATGACTACAGAAGGCAAAGAAAGGGGCAGCACTATGCGATAAAATGACCCTATTTGAGTACACCCATCTATGCGTGCAGCCTCTTCTAAGGAAAAGGGAATTGTATCGAAATATCCTTTTAGAAGCCAAATACTAAAGGGAAGAGCAGTAACCATATAAGCAATTATAAGAGCTACAAATGTATCAATCAATCCAAGCTTGGACATTAAAATGAAAAGTGGTAATATAAGCATGGCATGACTTTATTTTGGTTTACCAACTAGGAATACAAGGCCCACCCTATGACCAGGGAAGCGAAAACGAGAAAACGCATAAGCAGCAAAAATTGCCAAAATTATACCGAAAATACTTGCAGAAATACTTACAAGCAAACTATTTCTAATCCATAAAAAAAAATCAGTATCAAACAATACTTCGATATAGTGCGCAATTGTAGCATTGTTAGGAATTATGGCCAGATTAGTCGACAAAATTTCGCTGCTAGGCCGAAGGGAAATAGAAAATACCCTGATTATTGGTAATGATGATATTAGACAAGCTAAAATAATAGCTAAATGAACCAATATTCTAATAAATGGGCTATCATCTTTAGAAGATCTAAAAAATTTACTTGTTCTTTTCATTAATAAACTTTCTCCGTTCCCCTTGTTAAACGTAACCAGATAATTGTAAATATTAAAAGTACTATTACTATTATTATACCTAATGCTGCCCCTAAGCTATAATTGAAATAAATAAAACTTGCCTTGTAGACAGCAGTTAAAATAAGGTCCGCATACTCTACGCCCTGTGCACCTGCACCAAGCCCACCGGTCATCAGATATACCACATTTATTGAATTAAAAGTCCAAATAGATCCCAATAATATAACAGGAACTAGCACTGGTTTTAGTAAGGGAAGTGTAATATATCTAAAATTTTGAGAATAGCTTGCTCCATCTACAACAGCAGCATCATAATACTCAGGAGAAATACTTTGCATGCCACCTAATATAACTACCATGCAAAATGGAATACCCAGCCAAATATTTACCATAGAAACCATTGCAAAAGTCCAGAATGAATGAAATCTCCAAGGAATTTCACTAAGATGCAGACCACTTAGGAATGGAAACCACTCTGTGATCTTCATTAAGATAATATTTATTTAGC
>JAMCSM010000045.1 GCA_023380915.1 Actinomycetota bacterium
TCTATAATTATTTTACTTTCTCCATTTCTCCTATAACTTTTTAAAAATAAATTCCACTTAAATTCCTGTCCATTTTTATGTCTCAGTTTATTAATTCTATTTTTATACCTTTCCTTAAAAATTTTAAATATTCTCATTGCACATTCCTCCAATAGAACTAAACCGCTTTGCGGTGGCTATTTTAGTTTCTTATAAATTTCATATTAATATTTTTAAAGAGGTAGTTACCCAAAAGCAACTACCTCTTTTATATTTATAAACACTTCATTTATTATTGTTTTGATGAAAAAAATACATAAATAAGGAGTGTTTATAATGTCAGAATTAAGAAACAAAATGAAAATTGAAATGGAGCTAAGAGGTTATAGTCCTAAAACTATAAAAAATTATATTCTCCATGTTAGCAATTTTGCTAAGTTCTATAATAAATCACCTGAATTATTAGGTGAAGATGAAATCCGAAACTACTTACATTATTGTATCACTGAAAAGAAATTAAGTGAAGGCACAGTTAATTATTACAATGCAAGCTTAAGATTTTTCTATACTAAAGTTCTTAATAGACAATGGAATGTTGATAAATTACATCGTGTTAAAGAACGTAGGCGAATGCCCGTTGTATTGTCACCACAAGAAATTAAGAGCATATTTGATGCTACAGAAAATTTAAAATATAAAGCAATTTTTATGACAATATACTCAGCAGGACTTAGAGTTAGTGAAGTTTGTAGCTTAAAAATAAATGATATAGATAGTAAGAATATGCAAATATTTATTCGAGAAGGCAAAGGTAAAAAAGATAGGTACTCTATTTTATCAAATGCAAACCTTGAAATTTTGAGAGAGTATTGGAAAGTGTATAAACCAAAAGAATATTTATTTTCTGGTAGATACGGCAATAATCCTATAAGTTCTAGAAGTATTCAGAAGGTGTTAGGGGTTTCTATAAAAAAAGCTAAAATAACTAAGAAAGCTACAGTTCATTCTTTAAGACACAGTTTTGCAACTCATCTTCTAGACGCAGGCACTGATATTTGTTACATTCAAAGGCTTTTAGGCCATACTAGAATATCTACAACAACTATTTATCTACATTTAAGAAGGCTAGACTTATTAAGCATAAAAAGTCCTCTGGATATTTTAGTTGGTGATAAAAATGATTGAAGTACAGGATATATTTTTAAAACATGGAATGACCTACTGTAATAAGCGTAGCTTGCCATTTCATATTAGAAAAGCAATCTTTAATATAATCTCCTGTAGAACTGCTTCTCTTGGTGGTCATGTTGATGAATGTGATGATTGTGGACATATTAAAATTTCATATAACTCTTGCCGAAATAGGCATTGTCCTAAATGTCAAACCCTTGCAAAAGAGCGGTGGCTAGAAGAAAGAAAAAAAGATTTACTGCCAGTAGGTTATTTCCATGTAGTTTTCACAATACCAGAGGAGTTGAATTTTTTAACATTAACTAATCAAAAACAGATGTATTCTATTTTGTTTAAAGCAGTTTCTGAAACGTTATTAGAGCTCTCGAGAAATCCAAAATATTTAGGTGCAGAAATTGGATTTACAACTATACTTCATACGTGGGGACAAAATCTTATGAATCATCCTCATTTACATTGTGTAGTTCCAAGCGGAGGGTTATCTTTAAACGGCAGTAAATGGATAGATTCTAAAAAGGACTTTTTTATACCTGTTAAGGTGTTATCAAGAAAGTTTCGCGGAAAATTCTTGTACTATTTAAAAAAGGCTTATTACAGCAATGATTTGAAGTTTAGCAAAGAAATTAAAGACTTAAGACTTAAAGAAGCTTTTCAATGTTTTATTGATAAACTCTACAATAAAGAGTGGGTCGTATATTGCAGACCACCTTTCGGTAGTGCGGAGCGTGTATTAGAGTATTTAGGTAGATATACTCATAGAGTATCTATTTCAAATAATAGGATAATATCATATGAAAATGGCATTGTAGTATTTAAGTGGAGAGATTATAGAGATAACAATAAAGAAAAATATATGACGGTAACTGCTGAGGAGTTCATTCGTAGATTTTTGATGCATATTTTACCAAGTAAGTTCGTTAAGATAAGGCATTATGGAATTTTAAGCAATAGAAATAGATTAAAAAAGTTGAAAACTTGTAAGCAACTACTTAAGATTTCTACAGTAAAAATTGATAATCAGAAAAAATTAAATTCAGCGGAGCTGTTATTAAAGCTTACTGGTGTTGATATTAATATTTGTCCTTGTTGCAAAGGAAAAATGGCAAGAAAGAAAAAGTTAAATCCTAAAATATGTGCACCACCTGTAGAAAAGGATAAAGTTACATAAAACTAAAAATTGGAGTAGTTTAATTGGCTATGGGGAGGGGGAAAGTCTATCAAAAATTAAGAAAAACAGTTAAAACTCAAGGCTGTTTTGTTAAATTACTCTGAATTTTATGGTAAAATTATACTTAGGAAATTTATTGTTATGGAATTGAAGTAATTGAAACCCCATAGTGCCTGCGGCGGTTTCGTTCTATAATTTGTTTCAGAAATTGAGCAACTTTATAATAAGGTCAAAAAAAGATTCTGAAGTAAAGCTGTACTTTTTTGCGGCTCAACTTCAGAATCCAAATCTATTCATTTTGCGTAACAAAAAACATACCCTAACTATTATGTTTTTATATTAAAAACTGTTATCATATATTTTCCCTCGAAGGTATGCTAATTCTTCTTTGAGTTTCTTATTTTCATTCTCAAGCTCTCTAATACGCTTTTTTATAGCCGCAACTAAGGCATCCTTACTAGCGTCTGTCATATTTCTTTTAACCTGATTTGGCGATGGTAAACCTTCCTGTTGTTTACGCAAAGTTTCAATTCTATCTCTTATTTCTTGATTATTATAAAGGTATGTTTTGGTAACTCCTGATTCCATTGAAATACTATTAAAGTTTATTTTAGCCTTATCTTTTATAAGCTTTTGTATGGTCTCATTCACCTTTTGCAGCGTATTTTCTTTTTTCTTCTGAGCAAAAGTTTTTAATCCATCTGTGTTTCGCTTAGCAATAGCATTATTGTCCATTGACAAGTTCCTCCTTAGTATATTCGCGACCTTTTTTTCCAGCCTTATGATGTATTTTACCTTGCTTCAGTAATTCTAGAATAGTTTCATATCTTTCTAGGAGAGCCTGATTTTTTTCAATCCATACGCTACGATTTTGAGCTTTTCCACGTTCAATTACAGCTTTTGTTTCTTGAATCTCCAATTCAAATTGTGGTATAAAGTCAGGTGTAGTACAAAGATTACGGCATGTTAAGCAAGGATTCAATTGAGTATGGCACTCTTGTTTTTTAGGCTTCATGCAATAACCTAAAGGCATCCTAACAGCATCTAGGTTATGTCTTATATATTCCCACTCAATAATATCTTCATTTTCTATATCTGATATATCTATCTTTTTCAGCTTACCAGCATCATCAATTCTAAAAAGCCCTTGCCTAGTAGCTTCTTCCCATGATTTTCTCATTGTAGTGTCAAGTATTTTGGCGTATATAAGTGTCATTTCAGGTGATGCATGGGCCATCCACTTTTGAACATGGAGTAAATTCATACCATTATTAATGAGTTCAATAGCTTTTGTATGCCTAAAGGCATGGTTTTTAAAATGAAAGATATTACTTTGATCATCTACAATATTTTTTTTGATAGCTAATCTATTTAAATTATAGCTTATTCTTCTAGATTCAGGTGGTCGCCCTTGCCGCTTACCAGTAAATCGCACAAATAATAACTTATTAGGATTATTCTCTTCTGTACTTTTCTTTTCAGTTACTTCTATTACGGATTTTACAACTGTTGCAACTTCATCAGTAATAGGTACTCTATGGTTTAAAACTTGAGTTTTTTGAATATCACCGCATAGATACCAACCTTGTGGGGTTTTATCTAAACAATTGTTATAACGCAAGTTTAAAATATCAGATATTCTCCATCCCGAAGCACGCAAAAGAATAACAATAGGA
>JAMCSM010000046.1 GCA_023380915.1 Actinomycetota bacterium
TATTGAAAACTTCACAATTTATTATTAATATTATTAATATTAATAATATTAATATTTTTTTATTATAGTATTCATTGGGTAAAATACTTTATAAACTGTGACAGTTAAAATAAAGGAAAAATAAATGGAAAAAGGAAGAACATCAATACTTTTAAACAAGGATGATTTGTTGAAACTTAAAACAATATCTAAAAGAACCAATAAATCTACAAATTTTCTCATACAGGAAGCCGTAACCGAATATGTTTCAAAGACTTTGCCAAAAAGAAAAATAGACATAATCGGAATGGTCGACAGCGGTGATCCTCATTTTGCAGAAAAAGATGAAGAAATACTTGAGGAGATAATTTCGAAAAAGGAGTAAATTTGCAAATATTAATGGATACCAGTGCTGTAATTTCAATGATTGACAGAGGAAATAATATGCACGATGAAATTAAAGAACTGGTCTTGAAAGAGGAAAATTTATGCATTATCCCATCCCCTGTAGTTACAGAGGTTTGCCAATTATTAAAATACAGATTTGGGGGCAAATTTGAAATTAATTTTCTTAATGAAATTCTTAGTACCAGCCTGATAATGGAACTATTGAAGTTTGAGGATATTTCAAGAATTATGGAAATTTTATCAAAATATGAAGATTTAAATATTGGATATGTAGACAGCTCTATTGTTGCAATTGCAGAAAGGCTTGGAACAAATAAAATTTTAACTTTGAATAAAAAACATTTTAGTATAATAATTCCTTCAGGTTTTAAATATTTTGATATTTTAATTTGAAAAATATTATTTTATTGAAATTTTTCAGGATCATATCTTGTAATTTGAGACCAGTTTTGGTTCATGTTATACTTTTAGAAAATAAAATAATTTAACTTTCAAAAAATTATACAGGATGAATAAAATAATTGACCTGAATTTAATAAAAACAAAATTAGAAGACTTTTTTTCAAAACGAAAAGAAGTTCTATTTGCTTATATCTTTGGATCTCTTGTTACCAAAAAAAATAACAAATTTAGTGATATAGACATTGCTATTTATATTGATTTAAAGAAAATTGAAGAACAAGATTATAGGTATGGGTACAAAGCTGAAATTATTACTGATTTAATGAAGTTTCTAAAAACTGACAGGGTAGACCTGGTTTTATTAAATTCTGCTGCACCCTTACTTAGACACAGAGTAATTTATTTTGGCAAGTTGATTTATAATATAAATGAAAAAGAAAGAATAAATTTCCAGGTTGAAACAATTAACAGATATGTGGATTATAAACATTTAAAGAGAAAGATTTCTTAAAAATAAAATAAAAGATTTTAAAAGAAATGATGGACAAACTGCTTGTTAATAAAAAATTAAATGAGCTGCAAAATAATTTAAAATTATTAAATGAACTAAGGGATATGTCATTTGAACTTTTATCGAACTCACCAACAATTCAATGGTCAATATTTTATGGACTGCAAGTATCCATACAGATTATTATTGATATAGGTAGTCATATTCTTGCATCCATTAATGAAAATCAAATAGAAGATTATTCGGATATCATTGAAAAATTGTATAAAAGAAAAATAATACCTGAAGATTTTTCAAAAAAAATAAAAAACATGCCGGGTTTAAGGAATATACTTGTTCATGAATATGGTATTATCGATCTTAAAAAAATTTACGATATTCTTCAAAATAACCTGGGTGATTTTAAAGAATTCCATTTCCATATAAGAAAATATATAGATAAAAAAGAATAATTCTCCATTTAAATATGCTGTTTAAGGCTAAAGGATTTATTTTAAAATATAAAATTGTTATAACAGCCTCACTTGCATTTTCAGTCCCATTTATCATTTATCTGTTAACCCTTGAGCATAAACTGGTGGGCGGAGATACAACATGGTATGCCATCCAGATTCCGCAAATGAAAGTGCTTGTTCCCACCGGATATCCAACATTTTCTTTAATAGGCAAATTGATGTCCATAATACCAATCGGTGACCTGGCTTACAGACTTAATTTAATTTCGGCAATATTTGGGGCACTAACTATTTTATTTTTATTCCTTGCGGTAAATAAGCTCGTAAAAAATGAATTTATAAGCTTGGCCGGGTCTCTTTCATTTGCATTTTTATTTATTTTCTGGTTTTTTGCCAACAGACTGGAATTTGACACACTTAACAGTTTTTTTATAGCCCTGATTATTTATACTGCCTTACTTTATAATGAAAGCAAGCAAAGAAGAGACCTGTATTTATTCTTTTTTTGTATTGGATTAAGTCTTACAGACCACCCTATTGCATTTTTTGTTATGCCGGCATTTTTAATTTATATAATAATAATTAATCCAAAAATTTTTAAAAGTTTTAAAGCAATTGTGTTAAGTCTTGTATTTTTAATTTTACCCTTGATTCTATATGTCTACATACCCATCAGATCGCTGCAGGGATATGGTACTGTAACTACCCTGAAAAAATTTATTTACTATGTAACAGGAAGAAAAACAACAGGAGAGGTACATGGCGGAACATTTGGAGACAAAAACCTGCATGAAATCTTTAATGTTTTTAAAGAATTTATTTTAATCATCTATAATAACTTCGGTATTGTGCTGATAATAATTGCAATAGCCGGTTTTGTATATTTGTGGATTAAAAACTGGAAATTTGCACTCGTATCTATTTTCATACCATTGCTAACTATGTTAATTACAAGCCAATATTTAACCTGGGCTCCTGAAAATTATACAATAGATTCGATGCTTATCATTACTGTTTATGTATCTTTTGGTTTCCTTCTCTTAATGGATATAACCTTGATACTTTTTAAAAAGTTTGAGAAAAAGAATAAAAATAAACCCGGGAATGAAATTAATAAAGTTTCTTATAAAAGAAAACAATATTTAAGGTATTCAATAATTATTTTGCTTCTTATATTTTTCATATCCCAACCCACCCTGCTTGCTGTTGGAAATTACAAAAAAGCAGATTTATCCAAACCTGAAGGAATATATCTTTTCTGGAAAGAAGCTTTTAAAAATATTGAAAATGATTCCATTCTTTACGTTACGACAGCATCGGCGAATGTAGGATATTTTATTTATCTTTATGAGCTGCAAAACAAAAATATCAAATTCATTACAAACGAAGATAAAGAATATTCGGTGAATGAAATCAAAGATAACATTAAAAAGGGTAAGAAATTATATTTCATAGGAAATGACAATAACATAAATTTAAACTTCGATTTGCAGAAAATAGGCAAAAGTTATTACTGGCCCAGATATAACGAGAATCTGTCTTTATACCAAATAACAGATGCAAAGTTTTATATCGATATCAAATACAATATCGACAGCACTACCAAAAAAGCCGGAGACAAATTTAGTCTTGAATATGTTATCAGAAATTTGCTCAACAACGATGTGGCAATCTCTTCGGTAGAACTTGAACTGCCGGAAGACGTGGTATTAACCGGAGTTGAACCACAGGGAAGCATAAATGTTTTTCCCGGAAAATCTCAAGGTAAATATATGTGGGTCAGCAATAATTACATTATCAAGGGCGGCAGCCGGATAAACCTGATTTTAGATCTTCAAGCTCAAAAAACCGGGGAGTTAACAATAAAATTCAGGGTAAGCACAAACAACGTTTTTGTAAAAGCTGATGACCTGATAATAAAAGTGCAGGATTGAATTATTTTAAGTTATAAATTAAATACCAGGATAAAAATTTCACACTATAAAGCATTTGGAAAGTTTGGATCTTTGTCTTGAGCCTTTAAATCTTAATTTATGGGCATTTGTTCTTTTTCAACTCTGACCTTATAGAAAGGCAGGCTTAAAATAATCATGGCAATTATACCAAGCACAACCGAAAAGAGTAATGTGACAAGGTGATAATTAAATCCTACAATAATTGAAATTTGTTTGCTGAATCCAAGAATTACAAACGCTGCAGTAAACGCTCCTTCGTAAGTACCAAAACCTGCCAGAGCATGTGTGGGAAGCACTGCAGATATTTCTGCAACCACAGTCCCGAGGAAAATTATCCAGAAACCTACGTCACCAAAACCATAGCCCTCCGGTTTCAGAATGGCATGTATAATAAAATAATATGAAGCAAACTTTAAAACCCTTATAACAAGTGCAGTCAGATAAACTTTCCAGTAAATTCTTCTTTTCTGGATTATCTCGATGTTTGCATTTATTTCTACAAGTTTCTTATAAATATATTGCATGAACTTGCTTTTCCCGATTCTATATCTGCAAAGTATTATATTAAATAATTTCAGTAAAAACCCGATTATTTTTGAAAGGTAAAACAATATTGTCATCAAAATAGCCAGAAGCCCTACTGCTATCCAGACTATTGTTGTTGAAGAAATTGAATATTTATTAATGCCAACAATGATAATGGCTATAATTATCATGCTAAAAACTATTGCAAGATCGAAAAGCAGTATTAAAGCCAGTGTAGAAATTCCGATTTCCACAGGAAATTTGAATTTTCTATTAAGAACATAGACATATGACAATTCACCCGTCCTGGCAGGCAGCACCATGTTAAAAGCATTCCTGATAAGAGTCACCACAAACAGATCAATCATGCCAATTCTTGGTGAACCGATTAATATTTTTTTCTGGTAAGCCCTGAAAATATTCCCGATAAAGAGGATCACAAGACCGGCTATCAGGTAGGGTTTGTACATATTTAAAAATGCATTTTTTACATCAGAAAAATTGACCTGCCGCAACAAATAATAGACCAGGAAAATACCAAGTCCCGCAACAATTACTACATTTATGATCCTTAAAATAATTCTTCTTCTTTGCACCCTCAAATTTTGTTTTTCAGGTTCCAGTTTTTTTTCCATGCAATACTCTTATTTTAATTAAGATTCTAAGATTTTCAAAAAATGATGAATTAAAAATACCAGCTTTTTCAAAAGACATTAAAGGCTATGTCAAAGATATCTCCCGGAGATACTGACTTATTTTACATGAATATTGATTTGTTTTCTACCTGTTTATTATTCTTTTGGTATATTTGATGTTTCTTTTTTATTATCATTTTTTTAAATAATGGGATGAATATTCAAATGTTTTTTTTGCACCGCTTTTAAAAAGATGATAAAAAAATCTTTTGATGAGGTAAGATTTTCCCCTTTTTTCTTCTTTTTCGATTCTGCCGCCATTCCCGGAATTGCCAAAAAAATCAATATTTTCATTTATCTGTTCGGGCCTTAATTTTTTTCTTACAGCATTTGGAACAGGCTCCCTGCAAAATTTTATAATAGGTTCACACACTTTCTCCCAGGTGTAATTTTGGGCAACTGCCGAAATATTAGTTTTACATTGGCTGTAAAATTTCCTGTTATGATAAATCTCGATTATGGCTTTTGCCAGTTCTGAAACATCTCCTTCGCTAACAGTTATGCCAAGCTTTTCCTGTTCAACAATTTCACTTAAACTGTCACCTTTTGTTGAAATAATAGGAAGCCCTGCCCACAGATAGTCAAGTATTCTTGTCCTGAAAGCAAATCTTGTTTCAATATGCCCGGGGTGAGTAATGATGCCTGCATCTGATTCCAGCAGGTAATTCTGCCTTTCATCATATTCGATCCATCCAAAATTAAAAAATACATTTCTGTCGAACAAATTCAATTTTTTCGCAAGACTTACCGCTGCATCAGCAAGTTGTGTCTCCTTCACCCGGGGATTGGGGTGCCTGACACCCATGAAAAATAATTTTATATCTTCTCTTTCCTTTCCTACCAGAGCCATAGCTTTTATTAATGTCAGCGGATCAAACCAATTATATATACCTCCGCCCCAGATTATTACAAAATCAGCTTCTTTTATACCATCGATTTTGCCTTTTAAAACCTGCTTTGTATGTAAAGGCTTATTCCCCGGAAGCCCGAATGGTACAACATCGATTAATTTTTTAAGCTGGGGGTCAAGATTATAAGAATAAGGATTAACTCTGTTAAGGGCCGACAGCATTCCCAGCCAGAAATCCCTCTGCCTTTCGGATGCACAAATATAAAAATCTCCGTAATACATCATTTCATTCACGATCGGGTGAACCGATTTATATACTTCAAACTGTTTTCCTATTGTTTCATTTGCATATTCAGCAAGTGTGGCAATATTATAAGGATCGTATATATCCATAATAATATATTTGTCGGAATTTCTTATGCATTTATATTTGGCAAATGTCATCCCGCCGCATAATATTATGTCTGACATATCTATAAATTCATTTAGCTTGCTGTCATCTTTAAATTGGACAACTTTAAATGACTGTTGAGGCAAATCCGTCTGATTGGGCACAGCAAGAATAACATTTATTTTTTCAGATAAAATTTTAGCAAAATTCCATGCTCTAATGGCAGGGCCGGCCATTTCCTTTGATACAACTTCATCAGATATTATCAGCAGCGTTCTTTGTATTTCACGCTGAAAAATATCATATATGCCCAGTGACTTCAAAATTTTAATTTGAGTTTTCTGGTATTCAAGGTCCGGTGAAATCGCTATAAATTGGCCTCCAAAATAAGTAAAAATAGCCTTATCGTCCCTCTTCCTGGCAGATTGTATTTTTGCCCTTTTTCCCATAAGTTTTGGCAACTCATCAAGGAAATTTTTGACAGCCATCAGAGAGCTGAGTGGTTCTTTCTCAATGGTAATTTTGTCGGAAATATCGGAAGCAATGGGTTCTTTGTTTATATTTTTTAGAGTATAGTCATAATATTTTCTATAATCAAATTTAAAATCCGTAAAAATCCTGCTGTAAATGCTGGCAAGTGTCCCGGAAAATACTTTTGCCAGGTTTTCATCATCATAATTCTTGAAAACTGAATAAAGAGCATTTCTTTCTTTTAAGAACCTGAGTTTATCCTCATCAAATAATTTTGAAGTGCCATGATGGACATGATAAACTATCGATTTGGGGGCAAAAACGACCCTGTACCCAAGAACCCATAGCCTCCATCCAAAATCCACATCTTCATAATATGCAAAAAAATCTTCATCAAATCCGCCGCAGCCAAGAAAAACACTTTTGCTTACAAGCATCGCTCCGCCATTTACAAAAGGCAGATATACCGGAAGATTATAAATATCTTTTTCGCTCTCAAGGCCATAGTCTGTCTGAAAACCCTTACCCTCAAAATTTATCATCCCCCCTACGAAATCAAGTGTTTTTCCATCAATTGAAAAAACTTTTGAACCTGCGCATACTGCCTCTTTGTCACCGTAGACTTGTTTTAAAAGTTCTATCAGCCAGTCCTCATCAACTTTTGTATCATTATTCAGGAAAGCAATGTATTCACCTGAAGCCTCTCTGGCACCCTGGTTATTTGCAACCGCAAAACCACAGTTCTGATTATTTTTTATTACCTTCACTTCAGGAAAATTCAAAGACAGAAATTCAGTGGAATTATCGTTTGAGCCATTATCAACAACTATTACTTCAATTTTGTCCGGCGGGTAATTTAATTTTTTTATACTTTCAAGGCAAACTTTCAGGTAATCCCTTCCATTAAGATTTACTATTATAATGGAAATTAGAGGGTAATCAAAAATAATCAGAATTTGGATAACTCCTGAAAAAGAAAATAATTAATTTTTTTTAAATTATAACAAACAATTTAATATAAACAATAATTAATGTTAAAATGTAGTAAATGTCTTAATAGAATTATTAAATCAATAATGATCGAACAAATAAAAATTACTTTTTTAACCGACCGGATGATCAAAGGGCATGGGGTTGATCTTGTTGTTGACAGATTGGCAGACGGCCTCGTCAGAAAGAGGTACCTGTGCGAAGTTTACGCAAACACTGTTGATGAAACCTTTGCAAACCGCCAATCTTACAGGATTTATAAGCTCCCCAATATCGGCCTTGCAAATTTCTATGTCCTGGAAAGAAGAATAAGAAAATTTGCCGGTTTTTTTAACAGCAGGGACACAGATCTATTTATAATTCAGTCCTTTCCTTTTTACAGTCTCATACCTCTGCTAAAATCACCCGCACTTGTTGTGGATCATGGCATAGTATCGACAATCGGCATGCCCCTCAAAAGAAGAATATATTATAAATACCAGCAATTAAGCCAGAACCTCTCATATTTCAGGAAAGCAAAAAAAGTTATCTGTGTGTCAAATTATCTTTTGAATCAACTGCCTGATTATATAAAAGGGAAAGCAGCTTCTATTTATAATGGTGTGGACCATTACAGGGAAGATAATATTTCAAAGGAAGAAATATCTGATTTCAGGTCAAATCTTGGAATTTCGGAAAATGACATCCTGCTTCTTTATGTAGGCAGGCTTAATCTGACAAACCAGCCTTACAAAGGTCTTGCTGAACTGGTAAACATTTACCAGAAGGTCTCACTAAAAAATAAAAATATCAAACTTCTTGTAGTAGGATACGGGTCTAAAAATGATGAAGAATTGTTAAAAAACCAGGGCCTTATTTCACTCAGGAATGTTCCGGAAGAGATGATGCCCATGATTTATAATGCAAGCGATATCTATACCACCTGCTCAAAGTGGGAAGGGTTTGATCTGCCTGTAGGAGAATCGCAATATTTCAGCAAACCTGTTATCTGTTATGATATTGCAGCTCATCCTGAAATCATGATAAACGAAAAAACAGGATTTATAGTCAAAAATGCTGAAGAATTCTCTGATAAAATCATTGTACTTTCAGAAGATGCAAAACTGCGAAAACAAATGGGTAAAGATGCCGGAGAGTTCATAAGTAAATTTTCCTGGCAGAATAGTGTAGATAACTACGATAAAGAAATAAAAAAAATATTTACAGTAAAAACAACCAAAAAATTAACCACAGGCTTTGAAAAAGAAGCACTGGAAGAAAGTTTTGGTATAAAAGATTTCGGCCCGAAATCCGGAAATAAAAAGGTTTCTATAATAATAGTAAATTACAACTCTTCTTATCCGTGCATTAAAGAATGCATAGAATCTCTGAAAAATCAAACTTATAAAAACATTGAAATATTGATTTTTGATAACAATTCACAAAATAATACAATGTCTCTTATAAAAAATGATTACAGCGACATTAAAATAATTAATTCAGATAAAAATTTGGGACTGGGCGCAGCTTTGAATCAGTCAATAAAAAATGTCAATGGCGAATATATCCTGATTTCTAATTTTGATGTTACCTATGACAAAATTGCTGTTGAAGAACTTGCTGAGGAAATTACAAAACTTGATAATAAGTTCATAGGGCTTGCACCCAAAATAAAACTGTATTACCAGAAGGAATATATTGAAAGTGTGGGAATATTCCTTTATAACAATTTTTATATTGGCTATAACGGTATAGGGCAGCTTGATCTGGACCAGTACAATAAGATCGAAGATATATTTGGTGTTTCTTTTACATCGGCATTTCTTAAGAGAGAATGTTTCAGCAAAAGCATGGTTGGAGAAATTGATCCCACCTTTTTCTTATTTTATGAAGATATTGACTTTTGCTACAGGGCAAATCTTCTCGGATATAAATTCAAATCCTGCCCCACATCAATATGCTTTCATAAATATGCTTACAGCTTCAGGGATGAAGCCACTTCGTTCCAGGTAAAATATTACTACCAGAAATTAAATTGTATGAAGACTGTCTACAAGGATGCGGAACTGCAAAATGTAAAAAGGACAATTGTCAATGAACTGGGAATCCAGAAACAGAATTTAAAAGACAGAAACTTAAAAGAAGTTGCAATAAACATAATCAGGGATTATAAAAAAAGCTTAAGGTATCTTAAAAGAAAAAGAGCCTATATTCAGATAACGAGACAGGTATCGGACTGGGCCGCAGTAAAATTCGCATGGGGTGAAAATAACTTTTTTGATTTTGTCAGGAATGAACCGGTTTATTGCATTTCAAACCTTCTGCTTACTTATAAGAGGCTATTTGCCATAACAGGAAACAGAAAATATGAAGAATATATAAATTATCTTACGACCCTTGAAAACACAAAATTTAATATAGAATCCGATATATTGAAAAAATTACTGCACGGCAAGCTGGAATATGAACCTGCCTCCATTCATGCCTTCATTGAAAAGATTGATTAAAATAATATTCATTATATGAAAATTGGGATTGATATTTCAACAATTTTAAATCATGGAATAAATATAGGTTCAGGGCGGTATATTTTTAACCTTATAAAAAATCTCCTTGAGATAGACCATGAAGATAATTTTGTATTTACCGGCAGATATACAACCGATCAAAATTTATCTGTTATAGAGCAATTCAAGAAATACAGTAACCGGGAAAATAAGATTGAATTCAAACTTTTCAAAGTAACTCAAAAAAAACTGGATTTGTGGAACAGATTAAATTTCCCTCCAATTGAATTCATGGGTTTTAAAGCAGATCTTCTGCACTGCCCTGATTATTTGATTCCGCCAACATTGAATAAAAATATTATTTTAACTATCCATGACCTTGCATTTATAAGATATCCTGAATTCAATTTTGACTGGTTTATAAAAAAATATACGAGAGAAGTTCTTCAAAATGCTCTGAAAGCTAAAAAGATATTTGCAGATTCCATAAGTACAAAAAATGATATTGTCAGGTTTTTTAAAATCGATCCTGAGAAAATTGAAGTAGCTTACCTGGCAGCAGACAATTTATTCAGGAAGCTTGAAGATGGTGAATTAAATAGAAATATTTTAAAAAAATATGAAATTAACAAAAAATACATATTGTCTGTAGGAACAATAGAACCCAGGAAAAATTATATAAGCCTTATTAAAGCCTTTAACTTGCTGAAAATTAACAACCTGGATATATCAGGCAACCCAAAAGATTTGGCTTTTGATTATGAACTGGTTATTGTTGGAAAAACCGGATGGAAGAGCGAATCAACTTATGATGAAACCAGTAACAGCCCTTTTAAAAATGACATATTATTTACCGGGAACATTCCTGACAGCGATCTTATCCAATTATATAATCAGGCCGAGCTTTTTGTCTATCCCTCAATTTTTGAAGGATTCGGACTTCCGGTTATGGAGGCAATGAAATGCGGACTTCCGGTTATAACATCTAATTCTTCTTCACTTATCGAGATTGCAGCGGATAAAGAATTACTTTTTGAGCCTTACGATTTTAATGACCTTGCTTTAAAAATGAAATCTATACTAAAAAATGGAAGATTAAGAAAAGAACTTTCTGAAAAATCATTAAGCCATGCAGCAAAATTTGATTGGAAAAAAACGGCTGAAAAAGTTTTGCCGGTTTACAAATTAATTTATAAATAATATATATATTAATACATATTTATAATAATATTAATAAATTTATATAAAACATTGTAATAACACTTATTTTAATATATAATGATGGGAATTTATATATTATTAAAAAATAAACTGAAAAACAGTGACTGGAAAAATACTGTCAAATAACCTGAAGGTAGCCTTAACAATCATTATTGGTTTGCTGATAACTCTTTCTGCTATTTCGGGGCTGGAATATTACCAATATAAGAACGATATAAAAAATTATTCCAAAGAAAAACTTGAAATTACAAGACTGAGTTATATACAGCTCTTTAACTCCAATAAATACAGGTTATCTTCCACTATCCTGGCAATTGCCGCCAATGATAAAATAAAAGAGAATTTTGTAAAAGAAGACAGAGCAGCGCTTTATGATGTTTGTTCCCCCATATTTGAATCCTTAAAACATGATTATAATGTTTCTTACTGGCATTTTGTCAGGCCTGACTGGACCTGTTTCTTGAATGTTAAAAATCCCGGTATTTATAATGATAAGATTAAAAGTTTTAATCCCGGAAATACAAAAAATAAGAACCCTACTGCTGATTTTCAATTATATGAAGACAAATTTGTTTTAAATGTAATTTTTCCAGTCTATGAAAAGGAAAACTTAATCGGTTATATTGAAATCGGTGAAGAAACTACCCAATTCCTGCAGCAGCTTAAAAAAGAAACCAATAATGAATTAAGTATTTTTATTAATAAAAATTATATTACCAGGGAGCAGTTTGATGTAATTAAAGCAGCAAGAAGTTTAAATAATAGCTGGGAAGATATGGATAATTATGTAAATATTGAACAGACTCATAAGATAATATATAACGGGCGGCTGGATATTGGTTCATTAAAAAATGAAGGATTGATTTTAGAAGTTATAAAAGAAAGAAATTTATTTTACAGCAAGTCGGTATTCCCTATTTATGATTCTTCGGGTGAAAAAATAGGTGGAATGTTTGTCTTAACAGATATAGATGGAATTCATGATGATTTTATAAGAAGAATTACATTAATTTTTACAATTTATTTATTCTTATTAATTCTTACCGGTTCAGCTCTCTTTATAATACTCCAGAGAATTAACAAGGATTTATTAAAGGCTAAAACAGAGGCAGAGCAATCTGCAAAAAAAGCAGCCGTGGCAGATAAGGCAAAAAGTGATTTTCTTGCAAATATGAGCCATGAAATCAGGACGCCTATGAATGCCATTATCGGTTTTTCCGAAATATTAAGAGATGAACTGGAAAATACCAAATATATTAATTATGCGGATATTATTATTACAAGCGGAAAAACTCTTTTGAGTTTGATCAATGATATTCTGGATTTATCAAAAATAGAAGCAGGAAAAATGGAACTGCAGAATAGGCCTACGGACCCCCACTCATTATTCAGCGATATTTCCAGAATATTTTCAGTAAAGCTAAAAGAAAAAGGATTAAAGCTTATTACCGATATTGATAAAAATCTTCCAGGGGCTGTTTTACTCGATGAAGTCAGAACAAGACAGATTCTTTTTAATCTTGTTGGAAATGCAGTTAAATTTACAAACGAAGGATACATAGAGTTAAAGGTTAGGGGTATTTACTACCCGGATAAAAGTAAGATAGACCTGGT
>JAMCSM010000047.1 GCA_023380915.1 Actinomycetota bacterium
AAAATATATTGTTAAAAAACTTTTTATAGGCAGCTTATTTACAGGAATTCTTATAGAAAAATTAGGAAGGAGAAATATATTTATTTTAAGTAATATTTTTTTCATAATAAGTTTTTTAACCATATATTTTTCAAGATATTTTATTCTTTTCACCATATGTTATGCTATTTTCGGTTTGTCTTGGGGGGCTATCTATGTAAATTTAATTTCCATGATGAGCAATTTTTCTTATTTATATATTAGCAAAAAGATAATAATATTAAATATTTCATTTGCCCTAGGTGCTGCTGTTTCCCCACTCGTTGTCGGCTGCGTTTCATTTTTAAATTTTAACTGGAGATATGTTTTTTTGTCCATTGCAATGATCGATATGATTTTATTAATATTTATTACATTATTTGCATTATTTAATAATGAGATTTTTTATAATATAAAGAGCAAAGAAAATTTTAAGAAGTTGATTATTGCCAATAACAAACTTTTTTTAAATTTAATTATTATTTTATGTGGATTTATTATATTTTTTCATTCGGGATTAACAACTACTTTTAGTGATTGGTTTACCACTTATTTTAAAAGTTTGAATATATCATTAAATATCAGCTCAATATTGCTTACTTTGTATTCCCTGATATTTATTTTAGGAATGTTTTTTAAAAGCTTTCTGGTGGCTAGATTTGATGAAAAGAAAATAATAAATTTTTTTTCGATATCAAGTTTTATCATTTTATTTATTACTTTTTTTATTAAATGGATAGTTGTCAAAACCATCCTGATATTGTTATTTGGTTTTTCTGCTTCTGCAATTGGCTCCTTATCTATTTCTGTGGGAATAAAATTGGATCCCGAATATTCTGGTTCTATTGTAAGCATGATAAATAGCTTTGGATGGGCGGGTATTATAATTTTTCAATATTTAACAGGCTATTTATTTGCAAAATATTCTGCAATGGGTTTATTTTTTATTACCACGATTGCTTTGTTTATTTTAGTAATTTTCACTAATATTTTAAATATCTATTATAAGTCGGTCAATAAAATGAACCAATGACTCACATCTTAATAAACTTTTTAGGCTTTTTTGAGAGATACTTTAAAATTTTATAAACATTATAACAGTAGGATTTTTATAGATTTCGGATTTCACAACATATATTAAGCTGCAAATTTATTTTTCTAAAAATACAGCAATACTATCTTTTTATATTTTAATTTTTTTTTAAAATCTACCCTAAAAGTAATGTTTTAAAATAATGGAATTCTTCTTTATCTAACATATTTTTTCAATTATTCAAGTTGCCTAATCTAATAAAGTATCTGAAAGCATATTGACAATTATGATTAAAAATTATTATAATAAAAATTAATTAAAGCGCTTTAAGTAGAAGGGTTACATAATGGAAAAAAATTTTTTGGTAGCACCGCATGGCGGAAAATTGATTGATTTAATGCCGGACAATGAAACACAATTAAGAAAAGAGCTTGAAGAATCGGCAAGTTTATCTAAAATTAAGCTCTCAACTCTTGAATTCTCCGATCTTATAATGCTCGGCAACGGTGCATTCTCACCACTTGAGGGCTTTATGGTAAAGTCTGACTATATAAGTGTTTTAAGTGATATGAGATTATCCGGTGGCACCCTGTGGCCCATGCCGGTAACACTTGCAGCAGGTAATATAGACAATCTTAAAACAGGTGTAAGGGCCGCTCTTACAAGCCCCTATGATGATGAAATAATGGGTATTATTGAAATAGAGGACATATACTCATATGATAAAGAAAAAGAAGCCGAGAAAGTATTTGGAACTTTAGATGCTTCTCACCCCGGAGTTAAAAAACTAATGGAAAAGGGAAAATACCATATAGGAGGCAAGGTTAAAGTATTCTCCGAAGGGGGATATCCTCAAATCTTTCCCGAGTATGCCAGACCTGCTAAGACAAGAGAGATATTTAAAGCTAAAGGCTGGAAAACTATTGTAGCTTTTCAGACAAGAAACCCTATTCATAGATCACATGAATACTTAACCAAAGTTATGCTTGAAACATATGATGGCCTCTTTATCCATCCAATAGTAGGAAAGCTAAAAGATGATGACATACCCGCAGATGTAAGGATGGCTTGCTACAAAGCATTACTTGATAACTATTATCCAAAAGACAGGGTAGTTCTAAAGGTATATCCAATGGAAATGAGATATGCCGGTCCTAAAGAAGCAGTTCTTCATGCAATAATACGCCAGAACTATGGATGCACACATATAATAATAGGAAGAGATCATGCCGGAGTTGGTAAGTTTTACGGACCTTTTGATGCACAGGATGTATTTGATACTATACCGGATAAGGACCTAGCAATAAGACCTGTTAAAATGGACTGGACTTTTTACTGCCAGAAATGCAATTCAATGGCTTCATATAAGACCTGTCCTCATTCTGATAAAGACCACAAGCTGATATCGGGAACAAAACTGCGTGAGATGCTCTCAAATGGAGAGTATCCTCCGGAGTATATAACAAGAAAAGAAGTATCAGATATATTAATAGATTATTACGTAACTTTAAAAGAAAGACAGCTATGAACAATATAATTCTAATTACCATAGATACACTTAGAAAAGATATACTGGGACTGTATAATCCGTCTTCAAATCTTTCCCCCTTTATTGACAGCTTAAAGGATAACTGTTCTATTTTTACAAATGCCTATGCAACAGGCCCCTATACCCAGACATCCTTTCAAGGAATACTTACCTCAAGTTATTACCTTGAATATGGCAAGGAAAAGAGCTTAAACAAGGATAAAGTATTAATATCTGAAGTATTAAAAAATAACAATATCTATACAGCTGGCTTTCACTCAAATGCATACCTTTCATACTTCTTTGGATACAACAAGGGCTGGGACATTTTCTATGATTCCATGAAAGATAGCGTAACTGATATGTATCCTTTCATAAGAGGCTACGCTATAAATAAAAAGGTAGCAGAATTCTTATCGGCCTTTTCGTTCTCAAAGCCCTTATTTTTATGGGTACACTACATGGATGTCCATGAGCCCTATATAGCAGAAGATAAATATCTAAACAAAATAGATACAGGTATTAACCTCTCAAAAGAAGAGATGTTTTCTTTGTTTAAAAATACATTACTTCCAAGGGATATCTCAGATACAGGCAAAGTAAGTATTCTAAAAAAACTCTACATGGCAAAAGTTGCTGAAACTGATGATTATATAAAAGAGTTATTTGGTATACTTTCTTCTCATAACTTAATAGATAACTCTACAATTATAATTACATCAGATCACGGAGATGAATTTGGCGAGCACTCTGGTCTTTCTCATGATGGAAAGATGTATAACGAGCTGCTTAATATTCCGCTATTTATATATGACAAAACTTATAAACAGACAAAAATAGATACACCTGTATCATTAATTGATATTTCTCCCACAATATGCGCTCTTTTTGACACAGAACCCTCTCAGGCATTTAAGGGTAAATCTTTATTTTCCAGTGTTAGCCCTCATACATTATACGGCGAGGCAATAGGAAAGATAGGACATAAGGAAAAGGATAGCGATATGCCCGTATACTATCTTTTAGAAGACAATCTGAAACTAATCTATAAAGAAGAAGATAGTATTTGGCAGGCATATGATATTAAGAATGATCCAACTGAGAAAATAAATATAATCTCCAAGGTAAATAAAGAGCTTAAAGATAAATTAATTAACTTCATAAACAGAAAAAGATAAAACAAGAAAGGTAAAAGATGGTATCAGAGGAAAGAAAAAGAGAACTTGAATCTAAAATAGCCAAATCAAAAGAAATAGTAAGGGAAGCATTTAACAGGTTTAGTCAAAATGAACTGGCTATCACCTGGACAGGTGGAAAAGATTCAACACTTACCCTTTGGACAGTAAGGCAGGTTTGTCTTGAGGATAAGATAAATATTCCTAAGGTCATGACAATAGATGAAGGCGATGCTTTTCCTGAAATACATGATATTCTGACAAAGTATGAAAAGGAATGGAATTTAGATCTTAAGTGGTGTATGAATAAAGATGTTTATGATGCAGCAGGTGGTGTGCTTGGAGTAGATGTGGAAGTTGCCAAATTAAATGAGATTAACCAGAAAGAGATAAGGGAGCGTCTTGAATATCCTGGAGACAAGTTTCCTTTTGAAGCTGAGAGCTGGATAGGAAATCACCTTATGAAAACAGTTGTATTTAATGATTTCTTAAAAAGAAACAATATAAAGGGCATGTTTATGGGTATACGCTGGGACGAGCAGGCTGCAAGAGTAAAGGATGAGTATTTTGTTCTTCGCCCTGGCGATAAATATACTCCAGAACATACGAGAATACAGCCTATACTTCATTTTACAGAAAGAGATATATGGGATACAACACTTACCTACAGCATCCCTTACTGTGCTCTCTACAAGCAAGGCTACAGATCACTTGGTGCAGCTACTACTTCAGTAAAACTTAGTGATATACCTGCATGGGAACAGGATCTTGAAAATACAGTTGAGAGGGCTGGAAGGCGCCAGGATAAGGAAGAAGCTATGGAGAGGCTTAGGAAACTAGGGTATATGTAGGTGTAGGTTGTTAAAAAATATTGTTGTAAATTATAAAAATTCAAGAAGGAGTTGTTAAAGTGTCAAAATATTTTAGGCAAATTACAAGTGACGTAACGATACATGATGAATCAAAAGTTTATAATGGATATACATTATTTGCTCCTCAGTTTGCAAACAGGGCATGGCTTGTCGATATGAAAGGAAATATATGCCATTATTGGGATACTAATTATCCTCCAGGAGTCAATTATTGTTTAATGTCTAATGGAAATTTAATGTGGGCTGGGAAGGGACAAAATGCTTTTTATGAGGAGTTAGGTGGATGTGGAACAGAAATAATTGAGTTGGATTGGGATGGAAATGAAATATGGCGGTATGATGATCCAAATATTACTCATGACTTTAAAATATTAAAGAATGGGAATATTGCAGTTTTAAGATTTGTCTTGCTTCCGGAAGAAATACAGAAAAAAGTTAAGGGAGGTGTTCCAGGTACAGAACTTCCTGGTGGAGTTATGGCTGCACCCCAAATTAGAGAAATTAACAGAAACAAGGAAATTGTTTGGGAATGGAATGGTTGGAAACATTTTAATATTGATAAACATGTTATTTGCCCAATTTGTGATAGATTTGCATGGGGTTATCCAAATTCCATAGATGAATTTGAAAATGGAGATCTAATCATTTCATTGAGAGATTTTAATGAAGTAGCAAGAATAGATAGAAAAACAAGCGAGATTATATGGGAATGGGGTCAGGACCATGAGCTTGGGCATCAGCACGATGTAAGTGTTTTAGCTAATGGCAATATAACTATATTTGACAATGGTTTACACAATGCCATATCTAATCCAGGCAAAATGTATGAATTATCAAGTTTTTGTACATCAAGAGCATTAGAGGTAAATCCTAAAAATAATGAGATCGTTTGGGAATATATAGATCCTATGCATCTTCTATTTTCAAATTTTTGTGGAAGTGTACAAAAATTACCAAATGGAAATTATTTAGTTTGTGAAGCAAGGACTGGAACTTTATATGAAATTACCTATGAAAAAGAAATTGTTTGGAAATATGTGAGTCCAATTATTGTGAAAAGAGAAAATATTTGGGGCTGGTCTGAAACAAAATATATTTTTCAAGCTCACCGTTATAGTATAGATTTTGAAGGATTTAAAAACAGGGATTTAGATCCCAATAAATATGAATGGATAATTCAGAAAAAAAGTAAAGAAAGCATTGAAGAAGAAGAAATAATAAAAAATCGCTTAGCCAAGGCTGGTTACTAAAATAATAAATAGTATTTTATAATATTCCACCTTTCCCTGCATAA
>JAMCSM010000048.1 GCA_023380915.1 Actinomycetota bacterium
TTGTTTTTGCAAAGAAGCAATTGAATAAGGTTCAGTCTTTTTAACTACAATAGATCCAGCTCCTATTATAGATCCTTTGGAGATATAAGCACCGTCAAGAATCACTACACCCGCGCCTATCCAAACATCTTCTTCTATAATAATTCCTCCTTTGGATGGGGCAAATCTTTGTAACCTTATAGGAATTGATTTATCAGAAAAATTATGATTTACAGGAACAAGTGAACAATTAGGCCCAATTAAAACATCATCACCAATTTTAACTCCGTTACCAGAATAAATTGTAGTAAATGAATTTAAATAGACATTCATTCCTATAACAACATCCCCATTACCGCCAACATGTTTAATCTTGACAAAATCATCAATAACAGAATTTGCACCAATATATGTATTGGTACCTCTTGATGAAATTTCGATCACTGATAAAAAACTAATCCGGGCTGAATTATGAAAATGATTTGCCATTTACTTTCGGGTATTTATTTGATTCTTTTTAGATATCCGTCGATACCTTCTGTAATCATTAATTTATCGTCAATATCTTTATCGATAATAAAATTATTGTTATTGCGTAAAAATTCCCTGACTGCCGTCATAGGATTGTTCCCAACATCCCATGGACGATTGCTAAAATATCCTTTGGGGAAATACTCAATAAAAGTATCAGGACAGACAATATAGGATTCTACACTAACCATATCAGAGTACATTTGTAATTCCTTCAAAACATGATCATGGGTGTGTAAAGAATCCAGGCAGACTAAAACCTTGTTACCTAAAACTTTTTCTTTTATGGAACTAACAATAACAGGATCAACACTTGATCCTTCAATCATTGCAATACGTTTGAACATAGGGTGTTTTTCAATTTCAATACGATTATGTTTCCTTATGTCTATATCTACTGCAATAAATTCAACTGTTTTAGGTACAAAAAATTCTCTCACGTCTATATCTACTGCAATTACTTCACCATGGCCAATCAATTCCAGCATTGATGCAGAAAAAATAATACTTCCCCCATGGGCAATACCTGTTTCAATTACGTAATCGGGTTTTACTCTCCAAATTATTTCCTGTAAAATCAATATATCATTAGGGAATTTTATAATTGGTCTACCTAACCAACTATAATTGTAATTATATTTATATTTATCAGCATGCAACATCCAGTCAATGGATTTTCTTCTTAATTCAATATCTTTACCCATTGCTTTAACGCTTGTTTCTCTTTCAGTTATAAATTTTTTTATTGGATCCATTTTTACTCTTCTAATAATTTGAATATTTTATTTATTTCTGTTTTAATTGCATTTTTGCTTCCAAATCGGAATCCTGTTTTGTTAACTTGAGATTTATCAATTGAAAAAATGTTTTTTTCTTTAGGACTTTCGGAGTGAATATTAATTTTACAAGGTTTATTAAATGTACTCTGATAAATGTCAGCAACAATTTCTGCTATCTCAATTATACTAAATATATTTCCTGAAGATATGTTTACAATTGAATTCGTAAATAAATCAAATTCATTGCAATATAAGGCACTTAATGAAGCTAAATCATTTACATCTACGAAATCTCTAGTTTGAATTCCAGAGCTCATCAAATTAATCTCACCTTTTTCAATTGCTTCTTTGCAAAAACAAGAAGGAACTAACGTCCACCTATCTACCTCTTTAAACATAGGCGCACCGAAAATATTTGTAGGTCGTATAATAATAAAATTAATATTAGCTAAACGATTATACATCTGAACATATTGTTCGGCAAAGAGGTGTGTAATGCCATAATCATTTACAGGAAAAAAAGGTGATTCTTCATACATATTCCCTTCCACATGACCAAATACCTGAAACGTTGAAAAGTATAAAAATCTTTTTATTTGATGATTTTTACAGTACGTGAGAGAATTTTTTGTACCTAAAACAGTTGAATTTATTGCATAATAAGGATCAAAGGAATCAATATCATTTGCAGCAGCAAGATGCACAAAAAGATTATATGACTTATCCGGGGAAAAAACTAAAGGTTTTATTACATCTGCAAAATATAAATTTATATAATTTTTGTATATTCTTGTAAATTCATTTTCACGACGAATAATAAGACCAATATTATGACCTTGTTCAATCAGTAGCTTTGCTAAAAAATTTCCAATGTAACCTCCACCGCCGCTGATAAGTATATTCATTGTTGTTTTATGAAATCCTTATGATGAGCATCTTTTTCAGAAATAAACTTTGGTTCTGCCATCCATTTAATATTAAATGCAGAATCATTCCACCTTACCCCCCTTTCATTTTCGGGAGAATAAAAATTGGAAACCATATATAGTACATCGCAAACAGGTTCAAGAGTTAAAAAGCCATGAGCAAAACCGATAGGGACATACAGCATTGTATAATTATCTTCTGAAAGTTCAACAGAAATATAGTGACAAAATGTATCTGATTCAGGTCGCAAATCGATAATAACATCTTGAATTTTTCCTCTCGAACAACGGACCAATTTTGTTTCTTCTGTACCATTTACTTGGTAATGCATACCCCTTAAAGTATACTGTACATTACTGTGGGACGCATTGGATTGCACAAAATCACTAAATAGTCCATTTGAATTAAATTCATCTCTGCAAAAAGTTCGCATAAAAAAACCCCTTTGGTCCATGAATGGATTGAGTTTTATGATATATGCTCCTTTCAATTTAGATTCTGTAAAAGTCAATTTGTCCAGCTTATTATTTTTTTATGTGCATCAGTAATATACTCATGAAGGTGTTCCAGGGAAGATAACTTCTTATTTTCAAAGAAACTCTTATACCAACTTGTCGTATAAAATATTGTTTTCTCAATATCCCACACAGATTTCCAGTTAAGCTTCATTTTAGCTTTTGTACAATCAAGTTCTAATATCTTCGCTTCATGTAATCCACTCATATTTTCGGGACACGTTTTGAAGTTTATTTTATTCCACTGTTTTTTCATAATTCCTATTACATCAACAACCTTGAGTGCTTTTTCATTATCGGGCCCAAAATTCCATGCCCCAGCATATTCTCCTTCACCCATTAATAATTTTTGCCCAAGTAATAAATATCCCGAAATTGGCTCCAGAACAAATTCCCATGGCCGAATAGAATTTGGGTTTCGTATTTCGGTTATTGCATTAGTAGCAGCGGCTCGGATTATATCAGGAATAAGTCTATCCTGAGCCCAGTCGCCTCCTCCAATAACATTACCAGCTCTCGCACTGGCAAGAAGAATGGAATTATCTTTAAGAAAAGAACTTCGGTATGATGAGGTTAAAATTTCTGAGCAAGCTTTGGAGGAACTATACATATCATAACCACCAAGTCTATCTTGCTCACAATATGCATGATCAGTTTCTAAATTTTCATAAACTTTATCTGTAGTCACATTAATAATTGCCCGAACACTGCCACTTTTAACTGCAGCCTCAAAAACATTTAAAGTACCTATAATATTTGTTTCATACGTGAATGAAGGACTCCGATAGGATTCTCTTACCAATGCCTGTGCAGCAAGGTGAAAAACTATTTCCGGTTTTACTTCGTGAAAAATTTTTTCCAGTTCTTTCTTCTTTCTTATATCGCACAAGAACGTAATAATATCAAGGTTTAACAATTTGAAATGTGAGGGACTTGTACCTTCATCGATTGAGCAACCGATCACATCTGCACCCATTTCCTTCAGCCAAAGACTAAGCCATGAACCTTTGAAACCTGAATTACCTGTTACTAAAACTTTTCTTCCTCTATATACATCGTAAAATAGGCTAGGTATCATTCCCATACCTTCCATTTGGCATTACCGCTTTCCCATAATTGTTCTAACTCTATTTTATCTCGAATTGCATCCATACATTTCCAAAATCCATTATGCCGGTACGCTACTAATTGATCATACCTTGCCAATTCTTCAAGCGGGTAATCTTCCCACATAACATTATCTGCATCATCATTCAAATAATCAAAAACACTTGGTTGAAGGACAAAAAATCCTGCATTTATCCAATAACCATCACCTTTAGGTTTTTCAAAAAATCTAGAGACAACTCCATTATTTTGAATATCTAATGAGCCAAATTTGCCAGCGGGCTGAACAGAAGTTACTGTTGCAATTTTACCATGCATCTTATGGAATTCAACTAAATCATCAATATTAATATCCGATAACCCATCACCATATGTAAGCATGAATGTTTCGTCTTCAATGTATTCTTTTATTCTTTTTATACGACCTGCAGTTTTTGTTTCTAAACCTGTATCCACCATAGTAATATTAAATGATTCAGTATGTGTATGAAGGACTTCTATATGATTGTTTTTTAAGTTAACAGTAATATCAGAATTATGTAAAAAATAATTTGCAAAATATTCTTTTATCAAAAATCCCTTATAACCAAGGCAGATAATGAAATCATTGAATCCATAACTGGAATAAATTTTCATAATATGCCAAATTATCGGCTTATCCCCTATTTCGATCATTGGTTTTGGTTTAAGGTGCGATTCTTCGCTTATTCTAGTTCCAAGCCCGCCGGCTAAAATTACAACTTTCATAATCTTATTATACAAAAAAATAAAAGAATAAATTTTCTAAAAAAGAATAATTACTAAAATTATTCAAAATTCTTTATTAAGCTAAATTGTTTAAACTGCTTTTTTATGTGAAAAAAAGAAATTCCTATAAATGAAATCATAATAATGACACTTAGCACAATACGCCCTGTCGGAAAATCATTTTTGATAATATTATATAAAAAATAAGACGTTAACATTAAACCAAAATAAAAAAATACAGAAATCCATGGATAATTAAATTTATATACTTTGTTGGAGATGTAAATAGATGATAATAAAAAAATTA
>JAMCSM010000049.1 GCA_023380915.1 Actinomycetota bacterium
ATGCCTTTTATTGCTTATAACCTTCTTTGCCTGCTTAAAGAAATCAAAAACAGTCAAAACAAACCACGGGATGCTTTTATAATTAAAACCGAAAAGGGTTATGAATCACTTTGTGGTATATATTCAAAAAATTGTTTAAATGTGATAAAAGAGAACATTTCAAAAAAAATATACAGGATATCTGAAATTTTTTCACATGTAGATACTTTATTTATTACTGCAGATAAAGAAAAGTCAGATAAAGAAAATATTAAACCCAACACTATTAACATTAATTTTTATCAATTAAATAAACAAAGAATAGACAGCCTTAACTTTTTTAATATCAACACTGTTGATGATTACAGTTATTTTAATAAAATATGGGATTTACAGGTATTTTCAAATCAAGAATTTTCAAAACAAATATCTTTAAAATATGGAGATAAACCCGCTTATATGTTCTGTGAAAAATGGAAATATTTTTTTTACAGATAATAATTTTATCTTGTCTGAAAATAACCTGCTGAATTAATATTTCTATGCGAAAAAAGATATAAAGTTGCGAGATTTTTTTAAAAATTATTTTTTAATTAGTTGTTTTTAAAGTATAATGGAATATTGGTTTTACGCAGGCTGGTTTATATCGGGTTTATTTCATTTAAATTTATTTTAATTAAGGCAGTAAGTTACTGCACTTTCGAATAATTTATTATTAAGAAGAAGAAAACATCTGATAATTATTAATAATGCAGTTAACACAACAAGCACAATATAATGTAAATTATATAACTCTGGCTGTTTTTTTTCTGGTTAGCATTATTTTTGTCCCCTTAGTTGTATTTATTACCAAATTTTTAGCTCCCCATAATCCTGGCGAGGAAAAAAACTTAATTTATGAATGCGGAGTTCCCGCAAGAAGCGGAATATTTACGCATTATTACATCAGGTATTATATTTTTGCATTCTTATTTGTGCTGTTTGATGTTGAAGTTGTTTTTTTATATCCATGGGCAGTCTTATTTAGAACTCTTGGCATAGCAGGCCTGGTTGAGGTTCTTATATTTGTTATTGTTTTAATTTTAGGCCTCGCTTACGTATGGAAAAAAGGGATACTTAAATGGGATTAGAAAGAAAAAGGACCATCGAAGACCGCCTTTATCTCAAAGATAAATTTAGTAAACCAAACATAATTACTGCCGCATATGACAAGTTGATGAATGCTGCCCGCTCAAGGTCTGTATGGTATCTTACCTTCGGTATTGCATGCTGTGCCATTGAGATGATGGCTACGGGAGCTTCTCATTATGACCTCGACAGGTTCGGGATGTTTTTCAGGGCATCGCCAAGGCAGGCAGACCTGATCATAATTTCAGGCACAATCACCAGAAAATATGCTCCTGTTGTTCAGAGAATTTATATGCAGATGGCTGAACCTAAATATGTTCTTGCCATGGGCTCATGCGCCATTTCTGGCGGACCCTTTTATGATTCATATAATGTTGTGCAGGGTATAGACAAGGTAATTCCTGTTGATGTCTATGTACAGGGGTGTCCTCCGAGACCTGAAGCGTTATATTGCGGGCTTCTTAAATTAAAGGAAATCATAAACAGAGATACAATTGTAAGAAAATCCGTGACAGTTAAATAAACTTGATCATGATTTGAAATTAAGAAAAATAAAAATTAAATATGATTGTAAACAGTTTTTTTTGAATCAGACTTAAGATTTTAATTTTAATCTGATGAACAAACCAGAAAATTTATAAATAAATAAAAAAATTTTTTTAAAGTGGAAATAATAGAATATAAATTTAAAGAAGTTGACAATGAAAGACTCCTCTTACTTTTGCAGAATAAGCTTAAATCTGCCGGTGTGGAGGCAAATTTCAGTTTAAGCCATGGACAGATTTATTGTGAAATTTCAAAAGATTTTATTACAGACGCCATAAAACTTCTAAAAAATGGTAAAGATCTTATGTTTAATTACGTTAAGTGTATAACTGGTGTAGATTATGTAGAGCATCTTGAAGTAATTTACAGCCTTTATTCATTTGACAATAACTATTCTTTAAATTTGAAAGTAAAAGTTGAAGCACAAAATCCTGAAATTGAATCAATAACCGGTATTTTTTACGGCGCCGACTGGTTTGAAAGAGAGATATGGGAATTTTTTGGAATTAACTTTAAGGGGCATCCGTGTTTAAAAACTCTTCTTCTTCCAGGAGATGTCGAAGGCTATCCGCTGCTGAAAAGTTTTGAAATTAACTGGCAGGAAAGGGAATATATAAGGCCTAAAAAATTTGAGTAATTTTTTTAAAAGATTTGTGATATAAGAAAAATATTTATGGTGAGTGAAATTAAAGACAGCGAAACAGAAATAGATGAGGTCTCCCAGATAATTGAACCGGGAGAATATCCCAAGGATTATATGGAAATTAATTTTGGCCCTCATCATCCTTCCACTCATGGAGTCTTCCGATTTATTGCAAAAGTTGATGGTGAAAAAATAATAGAAGTTGAACCAATAATAGGTTATCTGCATAGAGGCATTGAAAAAATGGCCGAAAGCAGGACTTACTACTCATTTAAACCTCTTGTTGACAGGCTTGATTACACGGGTGCCATGAATAATGAGCTTGGCTACTGTCTTTCTGTTGAAAAGCTAATGGAACTAGAAGTTCCCGAAAGGGCACAGGCAATAAGGGTAATCTGTGCGGAACTTAACAGAATCAGCGCTCATGAAATTTTTTTTGGCGCAATGGGTCTTGAAGCAGGTGCATTTACGCCTTTTTTGTTTGGGTTCAGAGATAGAGAGATATCAGTGCATCTTATGGAGATGCTTGCCGGAGGCAGGCTGACTTTTAATTTCTTTACTATTGGCGGTGTAAGAATGGATATACCTCAGGGTTTTTATAAAGAGACAAAAGATTTTCTTAAAAAATTTGAAAAAAGCCTTGAGGAGTATCACGAACTTTTTAGCGGAAATGAAATATTTATCAAGAGAACAAGGGACGTCGGAATCATTTCGAAGGAGGACGCCATTGCCTGGTCTATGAGCGGTCCAACTTTAAGAGGTTCAGGAATTAAATTTGATATCAGGAAAGTAGAACCTTACAGTGGTTATGATAAATATGACTGGGAAGTGCCCGCAGGCAGCAATGGCGATGTTTATGACAGGTACTGGGTAAGGATGAACGAGATGCGCCAGTCTGCAAGGATAATAGGACAGGCGCTTGATTTGATGCCTGCAGGTGATTATCAGGCAAAAGTTCCAAAAATTATAAAACCGCCTGCAGGAGAAATATATTTCAGGACTGAAGGGACAAAAGGTGAAGTCGGC
>JAMCSM010000050.1 GCA_023380915.1 Actinomycetota bacterium
GATGCAAGAAAGATCTATGAAGTTCTAAGGATTAAAAGGAACATAACCCCTTACATAATCAAGAAATTGTAGTGCCCACGCTGGACCTATTTTGAGCTTATTTTTACAAAAAAGTGCGGAAGTCGGGAAATATATGGCAATACTTTTATGTTGTTATTATAATAAAAGTATATTTTTTAGCCTTAAAGAATATCAATAAATAACAAAGAAGGGTTTGAAATGGGAAAGGGAATTACCTTAGAAAAAATTGAAAAAGAGATCGAGGGACTTACACCTCTGGAGCAGTTAAAATTAGTAGAAAGACTTGCCCATCAATTAAGAAAGACAAGTCTTATCATGAAAAAGGAACTTGACTGGAATAAATTATATGGGCTCGGAAAAGGGTTATGGAAAGGTGAAGATGCTCAAGAGTATGTTGATAGTTCAAGAAAGGACCGTATATGACCCTCTCAGAAGAGCTTGAGCAAATTAATACTATCTTTATAGATACTGCTCCCATTATTTATTATATCGAAGCTAATCCTCAGTTTGGGACGCTTGTTAAAGTAGTTATTGATTCTTTTCAATCAAATAATTTGAGTGCTTTTTCTTCTGTCATAACTCTTACTGAAGTTTTATCTAAACCAATTGAAACCGGAGATGAGAAGCTGGCAGAGAAATTTGCTGAATTTCTTAAAAATGGAAAAAATCTTAGTCTGATAGAAATTTCCACTGATATAGCAGATAAGGCTGGAAGATTGAGAGGACAATATAAAGACCTTAAAACCATAGATGCTATTCAGATTTCGACAGCTATAGAGGTTGGAGTGGATGCATTTCTAACCAATGATAAAAAGCTAAAACATATAAAAGAAATAAAGATTCTGGTTTTAAGTGATTATTTAAATTCTGATTCATAAGCTGCGACTTATATCTCCTTATGTATCATCATTTGCAACGAGATAACCTTTACAATTTGTCAGGTTTCAGAAGCAGGCTATGATTGATTTTAGGATAAGATATTCTAAAAGTGAGGTATCTGTAGAAAAATCTCCTGAATTCTTTCAATTCCACACCATAAAAATAATGCAATATAATGTCAAACTGAATTATTGCAATTTAATTAATAATGGTTAATAATTTTAAATATTTTTTTATAAAGATACAGGGAAGGAACTGATAATAATAAATGGAAAATAATTATATCTGTGAACTTGAGCAAATAGTAAATCCTGAAAATGTTATTACTTCTTTTGAAGAAAGGTTAACTTACAGCTACGATTCTACAAGACTTGAATACATGCCTGATGTTGTTGTAAGGGTTAAAAATGCTGAGCAGATAAGTCAGATAATGAAACTGGCAAATGAATATAAGATTCCGGTAACACCAAGAGGTGCTGCTACAGGATTAAGCGGAGGCTGTCTTGCAGTTGAAGGCGGAATCCTGCTTGTTATGGTTGATATGAACAGGATAATTGATATAAATCCGGTAGATTTGCTGATAACTGTTGAAGCAGGAGTCATAACTGAAAAAGTCAGCAAGGCTGTTGAACATTTAAATTTATTTTATCCTCCTGATCCGGGAAGCATGAAAAGTTCAACAATTGGAGGAAATATTGCTGAAAATGCGGGGGGTTTAAGGGGATTAAAATATGGAGTAACAAAAGATTATGTAAATTCAATTGAAGCAGTTCTGCCAACCGGCGAAATAGTAACAATGGGTGCAAATACAGTAAAGGCTGTTACAGGATATAATCTGGCAGATCTGATGTGCGGTTCAGAAGGAACACTTAGTATTATTACCAGGGCAACTCTCGGGCTTCTTCCAATTCCACCTGATAGAATAAGCATACTTGCGTTCTTTAAGGATATGACCGATGCCGCCAAAACTGTAAGAGATATAGTTGCAGGCGGAGTTATAACTGCCACACTTGAAATAGTTGATAATGTTACCATTAATGCGATTGAAGATTTTTTAAAAATAGGTCTTGACAGAACTGTAGGGGCAATGCTTTTAATTGAAGTAGACGGGCAAAAAGGAGCAATTGAAGCAGAGGCAGATATTGTAATAAGAACCTGCAAATCAAACAGCGTACTTTCAGTAAGGCAGGCAAAAAGCGTACAGGAGAGGGACAAGCTCTGGGAAGCAAGAAGGGCAGCTCTTTCTTCACTTTCAAGAATCAGACCATCAACTATACTTGAAGATGCTACTGTACCAAGAAGCAGAATGGTGGAGCTGGTAAATGCTATAAATGAAATTGCAAAAAAATATCAGATGATGATTGGAACATTCGGACATGCAGGAGACGGAAATCTGCATCCCACCATATTAACAGATTTAAGGATTGCCGAGGAAGCAAAAAAAACTGAAAAGGCAATTGAGGAAATATTTAAGGCAACTATTGCCCTTGGCGGTACACTTTCAGGTGAACATGGGATAGGTATAACAAAAGCACAATACCTTAAACTTGAGATCAGTAAGCCTGTTTATAACCTTATGAAAAATATCAAAAGTGTTTTTGACCCAAATAATATTTTAAATCCCGGGAAGATGAAGTGTAAATGGGATATTTAGTATGGTTTTTTTGCTGAATTGTTTTTGCTAAATAATTTGATAATGGATAATTTGTTAAAATAAAAAAATTATTAAAAAAGGAAGAATTTTGAAATCAGAAGTTAAAACAAGGAACAAAAAGGAAAAGTTTGAAATACTTGAAAAAGGTGATGAACTTTATACCTGCAGCCGGTGCGGGACATGCCTTGCATATTGTCCCGTTTATAAACAAACTCTTGATGAAAGTCTTGCTCCAAGAGGGAAGATGAGCCTGCTTGAAGCAATCAGCAAAGGTAAACTTGAATATACTGATAAGGTATCTGAAAAACTTTTTACATGCACTTCATGCAATTTATGTAAAGGTGAATGTCCAAGTGGTGTAAAACTGGACGAAATGATTGAAACTGCAAAGTCTGATTTAATTGATGCTCATAAATACCCCGAGGTTATTGATATATTAAAAGAAAGAATAAAGTCAGCCTATAATGTGACTTTTGACAGTAATGTTGGAAGGCTTGACTGGGTAAAACAGCTTCCAGAAAGTGAACCGGAGAAATATGTAAAAGAAAAGGCTGATGTTGTTTATTTTGTCGGATGTGTTTCATCATTTTCTCCAAGGTCTTTCGGGATACCTCGTTCAATAGTTCAGGATCTTGACAGCGCTAAAGTTGATTACACACTTCTTGGCGAGGATGAATGGTGCTGTGGTTTTCCGTTAATTAATTCCGGAATAAAAGATGTCACTGCCGATCTTGCAAAACATAATATAGAAGCCGTTAAATCTAAAGATGCAAAACTTCTTGTTTTGTCATGTCCTTCGTGTTATCACACCTGGAAGCACAAATATCCGGAGTACAGCAGTGAAAAAATTGATTTTGAGATACTTCATATTTCACAATACCTTTTAAGGCTTATAAAAGAAGAAAAAATCAGACTTAATCCACTTTCAGGCAGAATAACTTATCATGATCCCTGTGATCTTGGAAGAAATTCAGGTATTTACGAAGAGCCGAGGGAAGTTATAAAAAGCATTCCGGGAATTGATTTTGTTGATCTTTCAGCAAACAGGGAGCTTTCAAACTGCTGCGGCGGAGGCGGAAACCTTGAATCTGTGAACCAGGCTCTTGCATCCAGGATTGCGCTTGCAAAAGCAGATGAGATTATTGAAACCGGAGCAGATATAGTTGTAACTTCATGCCAGCAGTGCAACAGGACAATCGATACTTCACTGAAAAATAAGAAAAAAGAAACTAATGTCAAGGTTAAAGTGATGGATTTGCCTGAACTTGTGCTCCAAAGTATACAGGCAGAAAAATAAGAAATTTAATAATAAAGTTTGCCTTAAATTTTTAAAAGTTATTTGACTTTGGCTGTATTATAAACTAATTAAGCTAAAATGCAGGATTGGATTTTTCAGATTCTGAATTTAAATCAAATTATTAAATTATTTTTGTAAAACAAACAGGAGGTTTAATAATGAACGTTGAAGACTATGAATTTCCGGATGATTTATATTATGAAAAAAATCACTTCTGGGGGAAAATTCTGGAAGACGGCAATATTTTATTTGGCGCAACAGATTATTTTCAGAAAATGGCAGGAGAAATAGTATTTATTGAACTTCCAATGAAAGGTGCTAAAGTTGAACAGGGAAAATCAGTTTCAAGCCTTGAATCAGGCAAGTGGGTAGGAAGAGTGTTTGTCCCCTTTTCAGGTGAAATAATAGAAGTAAACAGTGAACTGGAAGATTCCCCGGAGCTTATTAATGAATCCTGTTATAATGAGGGATGGATTGCAAAAATAAAACCGTCAAAAGTTCAGGAGGAAATAGCAAACCTTATGAAAACAGGTCCTGATTTTGAAGAATTTATGAAAGAAGAAATACAAAAGAATGTCAAAAAATAAAATAAAAATCCAGATTGAACCTATAGGAATAAGATTTTTTCTTGACAGTCCAAAAAATTGCCTTAAAGCTATTCAGGAAGCAGGCATAGAAATAAAATCAGTTTGCCATGGAAAGGGAACATGCGGCAAATGCAGAATAATGTTTATGAACGGCAAATTAAAAGAGCCTACATCGCAGGAATTAAAAATACTTTCAAATGATGAAATTGCTCACGGGGTAAGACTTGCATGTCAGCATGAATTTGAAGAGGATACAACGATATATATTCCATCTTCTTCATTAAGTGAGGAGCAAAAACTGCAGGTTTCAGGTCAGGAAAGAGAAATTAAAGTAGACGCAGTTGTTAAAAAGTATTTTGTAAAACTTGAAAGGGCAACCTTAAATGATGTTAAAGCTGATTATAACAGAATAAAAGATGCCTTAAAGGTTATATATGACGTAGATGTGCAGAAAATTGACTTTAAGGTTTTAAGTGAAATGCCGCAAATAATTCGTGAAAATAACTGGGAAATTACTGCTTCAATTAGAAATGGTGAAATCATCTCAATAGAGGGCAGGGACACTACACAAAAAAATTTTGGAATTGCCGTAGATTTGGGAACAACAAAGATTGCTATGCTTCTGGTTGATTTAGTTTCAGGGAAAACTGTTGATAAAAAAGGAATTATGAATCCTCAAATCAGCTTCGGCGAAGATGTAATGAGCAGAATTGACTTTGCTTCAGAAGGAAATGCAAATTTAAGCCGCATACAGAAAGTTGTAGTTGATGCAATTAATGGAGCAATAATGGAATTGTGTGATAAAAACGGGTTAATGACAAATGAAATACTTGAAATGTCACTTGTGGGAAATACTGCAATGCATCATCTTTTTCTTGGTCTTCCTGTAAAACAGCTTGGATTGTCGCCATTTCCTGCATTAATAAGTGACAGTATTGATTTAAAAGCAAGAGAAGCGGGGATAAATATTGCTTCAGGAGGCTATATTTACCTTATGCCCGTGGTGGCAGGTTTTATTGGAAGCGATCACATTGCAATGATACTTGCAACAGGTTTAAATAATATGGAAGGAAACTGCATAGGAATTGATATTGGTACAAATACCGAAATAGCGCTTGTCAGCCGCGGAAAACTTTACAGCGTCTCAACTGCCTCAGGCCCTGCTTTTGAGGGGGCTCATATACGATACGGCATGAGAGCAGCTCCAGGCGCTATTGAAAGAGTGATAATAGATCCCAAGACCTGCATCCCGAAAATTCAGACAATAGATGATAAGGAACCTGTTGGAATTTGCGGTTCAGGCATACTTGATGCAATAGCAGAACTTCTTAAAGCAAAGATAATAAATAAACGCGGCAAGTTTGTTCTTGAAAACGGCTGTATTTGCAAGGATAATCTTGGAAATCTGCAATATATTTTAATACCGCAGTTTCATGAAAAAAGAATAAATAGCACCAGTGACTGCAAAAATAATTTTGTAAAAAACACAGATAAATCTTCAGAAGAATATATGGAAGAATTAAAAAAATCATTATATATATGTGATGAAGTAATTTCAATTAATCAGAAAGATATTGTAGAAATCCAGCTTGCAAAGGGAGCAATGCGAACCGGAATTGAGATACTTCTTGAAAATGCCGGGATCGATTTTAAGGATATTGACCGGATAATAATAGCAGGCGCATTTGGTTCCTATATAGATCCTAAAAATGTAATCAATATAGGGATGTTTCCAAATGTTTCCTTAAAGAAGATAAGCCAGGTAGGAAATGCTGCCGGTATTGGTGCAAAAATGGCTTTAATTTCAAAAACCTCAAGAAAAATTGCTGAAGACATTGCAAAGAATGATAATTATCTCGAACTGACTGTGTTTCCTTCTTTTAGCGACCATTTTGCTTCAAGTGTATCATTTCCATCACCTGATGAAATAATTTAATAAACTGTCACTAGTGAATAATTTTTTTTAAGAAAATACTTTGATGTTTTATTGAATAAAATATGATCAATAAAGGTATGTTAAATGTTTCTAAGAGAAAGGATGTAAAATTAAAAATATAAATATAAAAAGTTTAATTAAAAATCATAAATTTACTGTTTTAAAAATTTCAATTTCTTTAATTGTTATAATTGCCACAATTTCCACATTTCTGATTTTAGGATGCAATAAAAAAGTAAATACTTTTGGTGAAAATAACCTGAATTCATTAAAAGCTGATACTACTTCTTCCAGTAATTTATTGAATGTGGGTGTTGATAGTACTTTTCCGCCTTTTGCTTTTTTACTTAAAGATAAAGTATCAGGATTTGATGTTGATATTGCAGATGAAATTGCCAGAAGGCTTGGCAGGCAGTTAAAAATAAATCAGATATCATGGAATGAAATATTTGATAAGATAAATGACCCTGGCATTGATATAATTATTTCAGGCGTAACTAATGACAAGGATAAGGAAAAGTTAGCAGATTTTTCAGATCCATATTATACATTGGAATTTATATTACTTTCCCTGAAAACAAGCGATATAAAAAAAAGGGAAGATCTGATAAATAAAAAAGCAGGTGGGCTGAAAAGCGAGATTAATAACCTTAACGCTGATATTTTGTCCGGTTATTCTATGAGTAAATATGACGATGTGAATTCACTTATTAAAGCTTTGAAATCAGGAGAAGTTCAGGGTATTTTAATTTCAATTCCAATTGGAGCAAAAATATTATCCGAAGACCCTGATACTTATATATTTTTACAAAAAATAAAATCAAATATAAAATATTCCATTGTACTTAAGAAAGACAGTGAATTAAAAGATAAAATAAACCAGATATTAAAAGAATTAAAAGATGACGGAACATATTCAAAAATTTATGACAACTGGTTTAAAATTTAAATTCAAACAAAATAATCTCTGTTTTTATCAGAAAAATTGTCTGAAAGTATATTGAAACAAAAAATAATATTGTGCTAATATTAATGCTGGAGTAAGTAAATGCAGGCGTCCAATTCAGAATACTTACTCCTTTTTATTTTATTTGCTGAATTATTATCCTTTAAATTATTAATATTCTATTAATGTTTATTAATTATCACTTAAAAATTTTCTTAAAAATTTATAAAAAAATATTTACATTTTAAAAAATATGGTAGTATAATGAAACCATACTAAATTATTTTAAATCATAAGAAATATTAAGTTCTTTAAAAAGAGATTAAAAATTAAGATTTTAGATGCTGTGAAGCTTTTTTCAAAGATGGACGCTTAGAAAAAAGTGGAGCAAGTAGCGTAACCGACTAAAACTATTTTATGGGGCAGTCGGTTTTTCTATTTTCAGAAGCTCATTTATATAGATTTTAATTTAATAATGTATGAATTTAATAATTGGGGGGTAAATAAATGAAAAAGGTGTTAAAAAGATTTTTTTACATTTTATCAATTATTTTTGTTATTTCGGGGATGTTGCTGCTTATACCTGGAACACTTTTTGCTGGTACAGAAGATGGACCTGTAACCTTAAAAACTCAGCATATAGGGTTAGCATGGGATGATCCAGAATTTGGTCATGAAGCTCCACCTGCAGGTGTTACAGTAAATGCGGGTCAATATATGTGGCACCTGGTTCTATCTCCAACTTTAAATATTGCAACTACTGATGCGGATTTGGTTTTATTTTCTGGTGATACTCTGGCAAAAAAAGAACAAAATGGAGCATCGATACATTTCTATATTGTTAATACTAATCCAAATGCTCAAGCTTGGGTTGCTAATGTAACCGATGGGCTCGAGTATAATAATGATGGTAGTCTTAAGACTGAATTAAGAGTAAGTCATACTTGGTATGGCGGCACTACTCCTGAAAATGCGGGAATCATAATCAACAAATCAATACTTGGAGGAAATCCTGCAACAGGTACCTTTACTTTTAATGTTTATGCTGCAGCATCAGGAGGAGATCCTATTAATGCTGCACCATTATCGATAACCATTACCAACGGTACTTCAGGAACAACGACATTTACATCAGCAAGCTTAACTGCAGGCACAACTTATTATGTTGAAGAACTACCAACTTCAGGCTTTACTGCCAATACTGCAAACAGAGTAGCAGTTGTAGCTGCAGTTAGTCCTGGAGCAGAAAATACTGCAACTTTTGAAAATACCCCAACTACTCCTGGAACTGGTTCTATTACAGTTACTAAAAATGTTGCAGGCGGACTGACTGATGGTGTATTTACCTTCAGCATTTCAAAAGTTGGAGATTCAACCTGGAAATATGGTGGTCCTGCAGTTGTTATAACTTATCCCGGAAATACCGGAAACAAAACATTTACAGACCTTGACCTTGATGCCACTTATTTAATTACAGAATCAAGTTCAGGAACAAATATTGCATTTACAGCAACAAGCGATCCTGCTAATGGTTAGGTAGGTATAACTACTGATGTTCCAAATGGCTCTATTACATTTACGAATACAGGCAGCACAACCACTACTACCGGTGGCGGTGGTACAACAACAACGGCAACAAGCACTACGGTTTTAGGAATTACAACAGTAGTTGAAGAGGAGCAAGGAGAACAAGCAGTACAAGGACAAATTGAAGTAGCCGGTATTCAGGAAATGCCTTTTACCGGAGTAAATGATAATTTACTCAGATTCGGAATAGGTTTTATAATTGCAGGTATTATGATGCTTATACTTCTTCCTGTATTTTCGAGAATTGAAAGGCATAAAAAGGTTAATTAGGCAGTATTGAAAGTAATTTATTGTTTAGCCAGTTAGAAAATGCATCTATTAGAAATGAGTATGGCTTTATAGTGGTTACCTTATTATTAAAAAGAAGAAAAAGCAGCAAGGTAGTTAAGCAGATAATTTAGTCTTATGTTCTTTAAAAATTAATATAGACTTGTATTCTACAGGGAGGATTTATAATTAATTCTCCCTGTAGTTTTTTATTTATAAGAGTGAAGATAAATAATTATTGTAAAGTAATTCGAAAACCAATGTATTTTTTACAGTAATTTTTAAGTATAATCTTAGTAATTTTTTAATTAAGGAAAATAATTGATATTATAATTATTTTGTAAATAGTTTTAACAATATATAAAATTTAAGAAAATAAATAAATTTACATATGCAGGAAAAACGTAAAAGAAGAAGTAAATCTTCGATCATATTAATAGCTTTTATAATACTTTTTTTAGCCGGAGGCATTATTTTGATTGCCTATCCCTTGTTAACGGATATTCCTGCTTATATTACAAAGGGCAGTATCCTTGCCGACTGGCAATCCATGAGGGATAAATTCAACAATAAAAATGAAGAAACCCAAAGTTCTTCTACATCAGGTACATCGGATACAATTCAAACTTCAAAGTCAGAGCAAAATAACGGACCGACAACTCAATCAAGCAAAGACGAACAACAGCTTCAGGATAAAAATTCCACTACAACTTCAGTTACATCCATAAATGCTGATAAAAAAGATGAGCAAGTAAAATATTTAGCCAGCGATATTTTTCCCGCAAGAATCACAATACCAAGGATAGAAGTTGAATGGATCGTAAATGAAGGAGCAGATGTTCCGACTTTAAAGAAAGGTCCAGGCCATATTCCTGAAACTCCATTACCTGGCGAGGAAGGCAGATGCACTATTTCCGGACACAGGACAACTTATGGTGCACCCTTTAACAGGATAGATGAACTTAAAAAAGGTGATCTGATTTACATCGAAGCTATAAATGGCAGCCATTATATTTATAAAGTTACAAGCTTTCAAGTAGTAAAGCCAACTTTTGTAGAGATACTGAATGGGACAAACAAAAAAGAATTACTGCTGACAACATGTTATCCGGAATACTCTGCAAAAGAAAGACTGGTAGTAATTGCAGAGCTTATTGCAGTTTTTCCTTTTGATTTGAATTTGAAATAAAAAATTAATTAAAACAAAATAAAAATTTATTATCTTTTATACGAGCAGAATTAAATGGAAGACAAAATAAAAAAAAGTAAAGGTGATAACTTCAATCCTGATATTAGCGAGGATATTTCTGAAAAAAAAGAAGATGCGAAAGATTTAAATGCCGGGGAACATGAAGTTTCAAAAGCTTACAGAAAAATACTTGAAAAGCATGAAAAAAGAAAAGCAGGCAATACTAAATCTGCAAACATTGCTGTCATACTTATATGTATCCTGATTCTTATAACTGTTTCTTTTAATGCTTATCTGATTAAATCTGAAAAGAATAAGGAAAATATGATCAGAGAAGCTCAAGCTGAAATTGAAAGGGAGAAGCAGGCTGAATTAGACAGAATTAAAGAGGAAACTGCAAGAAGAAATAAGGTTTCAGCAGAAATTTTAAATTTTAACGATAAATATCTCATAATAAGAAAAGACTTTTATTTAAAAGTTGAAGATTTAACAAAAAAACTGAGCATCAAAGTAAATTCAATACAGGAAATTAAGGAGTTAACAGATGAAAGAATAAAGCTGATGCAGGATTATAAAAACAAATTAAGCTTGCTTTCAATTCCGGAAGTATTAAATGATTTTTATCAATATGAAATTAACTTTTTGGATTCTGATATAAAATTATGGAATATTATAAGTGTATATTACAGCCTTGACGATACCTCAAAGTTTGATATAAATAAAATTAATGAGGAAACCAAAATAAGCCATGAACTTTATTTAAAAGCGCAGCAGGAACTGGAGAGTGTTTATAATAAATATGACCTCAATTATTATTTAAAAGATTTAATCATAAAATAAATATGATGGAAAAAAACAGTCAGAACGATTCCGGAAAAAATGGCGGCAATAATTTTCAGGAAAAGCTAAAATGTTTGTTAAATCTTGATACTTCAAAAATAAATAAGAACAATGCTTCACGAATTGCTGAAGAGCTAAGAGATGAAATTAACAAAAATAATTATTATTACTACATTAATAATAATCCCCTGATAAGCGATGCAGAATATGACAATCTTCTCAGGAATTTATTTGATATTGAAACCAGATTTCCTGAAGTAATAACACCGGACTCACCAACCCAAAGAATTGGGGCACCGGTTGAAGGCGGTTTTCCGACGGTAGTACATTCAGAAAAAATGCTTAGCCTTCAGGATGCATTTGATTATAGCGAGCTTAAGGATTTTCTGAACAGAGTTTACAGGGATTTGAATGTAAGCGAAGACGAAGTTGAATTTGTATGTGAGCTTAAAATAGACGGGCTGGCTGTTTCACTGCTTTATGAAAATGGAAAACTGGTAAGAGGTGCTACAAGAGGAGACGGAGAAGTTGGAGAGGATGTAACTTCAAATATTAAAACCATAAAAACAGTACCTTTAAGATTAATTTCAGGTTATTATCATAAAATTCCTTCAATCCTTGAAGTTAGAGGAGAAGCTTATCTGTCCAAAGAGGAATTTAAGAGAATAAATGAGGAAAGGCTGCAGCAGGGCATATTTGTTTTTGCAAATCCAAGAAATTCGGCTGCAGGTTCAATCAGACAAATAGATCCGAAGATAACTGCCGGCAGAAAATTAAATGTATTTATATATGCTATGGCTGCAAATGCCGAGCTTGATATTGACAGTCATTATGAAATATTAAATTTTCTTAAAGAGGTCGGGTTCAGAGTTAATCCTAATATTAAAAAAGCAGCAGGATTTGAAGAAATAAAAAATTTTTGTGAATACTGGAAGGATAAAAGAAAAGAACTTTCTTATGAAACAGATGGAATTGTAATAAAGGTTGACTCTCTTGAATACCAGAAGAAATTAGGGCAAACCACCAGAAATCCAAGATGGGCTATTGCGTTCAAGTTTCCTCCTGAAGAAAAAACCACAAGAGTCATTGATATAAAAGTCAGTGTTGGCAGAACAGGAGCTTTAACTCCTGTCGCAGTCCTGGAGCCTGTTGTAGTTTCAGGTTCAACAGTATCAAATGCTACTTTGCATAATGAGGATGAAATCAGAAAAAAGGATGTAAGGATAGGAGACCTGGTTTTAATCCATAAGGCAGGAGAAGTAATACCTGAAATCATAAAAGTCATAAAGGAAAAAAGAACAGGCAGTGAGAAGCCTTTTATAATGTCAGATAAATGCCCGGTCTGTGGATCAGATGCAGTAAGGCCGGAAGGCGAAGCAGTAAGACGCTGTACCTCACTTGCCTGTCCTGCAATTCAGTATGAAGCCATAGTGCATTTTGCCTCAAAATCAGGAATGGATATAGAAGGTCTTGGTCCTGCCATTGTTGATAAACTGCTGCAGAAAAAATTGATTAAAGATGCTTCTGATATTTATTATTTAAAATATGATGACATTTTCGGCCTCGAGAATTTTAAAGAAAAATCTACAAATAATCTTTTAAATGCCATCAAAAAAAGTAAAAATCAGCCATTATCCAGACTGCTGTTTGCAATGGGAATAAGATTTGTGGGTGAACATATAGCACAGGTGCTTTCAAATAACTTAAAGGATCTTGATGAGCTGATGAATGCAGGATTTGAAGACCTAAGCAATATTTTTGAGATAGGTCCAAGGATTGCCCAAAGCGTTGTTACATTTTTCAAACAGCCTCAAAACAGGGCAATTATTGAAAAACTGCGAAAAGCAGGAGTTAATTTTAAATCAGGCAAAAAAACATTAAATATAAATGAACAGTTTTATGGTAAAACTTTTGTTCTTACAGGTAAGCTTGATTCTTTTACCAGGGAAGAGGCTAAAGCACTGATTGAAAATTCAGGTGGCAAAGTTGCTTCAAGCGTCAGTAAAAATACTTCAGCAATAGTTGTTGGGACAGATGCCGGCAGTAAGCTTGATGATGCAATAAGATTTGGAATAAGACAAATAACAGAAGAAGATTTCAAAAAAATGATTAAATAATTTTCCAGAATGAATATACTATCTATTTCTTAAGGGTGAGGTGAATTATGAGAGATAAAAAAGTTGGTTTTGTAGCAATGACCACTGAGGATAAAGCAGCAGATAATATACCTAAAATAGGAATTGGTATGATTGGTCAGGCATTTATGGGCAAAGCTCATTCCAATGCATGGAAGAAAATGCCATATATTTTCTGGCCTCCGGCTGCAATTCCGGAACTTGTTACAATATGTGGAGTAAATGAAGAAGCATTGAAAGAATCTGCACGCAGATATGGATATAAAAGATACTCAACTAACTGGAAAGATTTAATAAATGATGATGAAATTGGCATTATTGATAATGGAACTCCAAACTATCTTCACGCTGAACCATCTATTGAAGCAGCAAAAGCAGGAAAACACATTATATGTGAAAAACCACTTGCAAGAGATGCAAAAGAAGCAAAAGAAATGCGTGATGCAGTAAAAAAGGCAGGAGTTAAAAATATATGCTGCTTTAATTACAGGGTAGTTCCTGCAGTAGTACTTGCAAAGAACTTAATTATGGATGAAAAGCTGGGAAAGATATTTCACTTCAGAGCAAGATATTTACAGGAATGGATAACTGATCCTGAATTTCCAATTATGTGGAGGCTTAAAAAAGAACTTTGCGGCAGCGGTGCTCTTGGTGATTTGGGTTCACACATAATTGACCTTGGTAGATTTTTATGTGGTGAAATTAAATCAGTTATGGCAACAACCGCTACTTTTATAAAGGAAAGATATAATGTGCAAACAAAAACAAAAGAAAAAGTGGATGTAGATGATGCAATAGCTTCAGTTGTTGAATTTGAAAATGGTGCCATTGGGACAATAGAAGCTTCAAGATTCTGTCCGGGAAGAAAAAATTACAACACAATTGAAATTAATGCAGAAAATGGAAGTATCTGGTGGGATCTTGAAAACATGAATAACCTATGGGTTTTCTGGAGAGGTGAAGAACCTATAGAGACTCAGGGTTTTCACTGCATAAATGTAACCGAATCCTATCATCCATATTATGATAAATGGTGGCCACATGGTCATATTATAGGATGGGAAAATACTTTTGTTCATATTGTATATAACATGATTGAAGCAGTGATGAAAAATAAACCTTTAGAACCATATATTGCCACATTTGAAGATGGTTATAGAAATAATGTTATTTGTGATGCAATTGCAGAGTCCTCTGAAACAGGTAAAAAGGTTCTTTGCAAGTTTAACTAAAGATTTAAAGTCTGAAATAAGATTTGTAAGGAATAATGAAATTTGAAATTTAATTTTATTAATGCTTTTTAATTATTAGATAATTATTTTATAAAAATTAATCTTAAAGGCAGATAAATATGAGTTTAATGGGGATTGATATAGGGACAACAGGAACAAAAGCCATTGCTTTTAATGAAGAAGGAAAAATTCTTGCAAGTGACTATAGGGAATATAATCTGGTTTTTCCGAATCCCGGCTGGGTGGAATTTGATACAGAAGATCAATGGCAAAAAGTTTTTGAGGTTCTTAAAAAAATTAATAATGACCCATCTGTAAAAAAAGATCCTGTAACTGCCCTGTCTGTTTCAACAGTTGGTGAAAGTTTTACTCCAATAGATTCAACCGGAAAAATACTTTATAACACTATTTATTCTACAGATGCCAGAAGCGCAAAAGAGGTAGATCTTATTCTTGAAAAATACAGCGCAATCGAGTTGTTTGAAATTACGGGATATCCTCCTGGATATATCTGTGCATTAAATAAAATAATGTGGGTTAAAAACAATATGCCGGAAATTTATAAAAAAACGAGAAAATTTCTTTTTACCGAAGATCTTTTGTTCCACAAACTTGGGATTGAAAATACCAGATTAAGCCATGCACTTGCATCCAGGACACTGTTTTTTGATATTCGGCAAAAAAAATGGAGGAAGGATATTCTTGATGCTTTTGATATAGATGTGAATCTTTTTTCAACTCTTTCTGCATCAGCAGTAAAGATTGGTTATGTTGATAAAAAAATTGCTGAGCAGCTTGGATTCAAAAATAATGTTTCTGTTGTTACAGGTTCTCATGATCAACCATGTGCCGCATTAGGTGTTGGTGCAGTCAAAGGTGGTCTGGCAGCTGATGGGATGGGAACGGTAGAATGCGTGACAACCTGCCTGGAAGATGCTGTTACAAATGAAAATATGCTTAAAAACAATTTCGGATGTCAAGCCCATGCCCTTGACGGTAAATATGTTGCACTTGCTTATAATATGACAAGCGGAAGTGTTGTTAAATGGTTCAGGGACAATCTGGCTGACGGAAATAGCCAGATTATCCGGGAAATCTCTTCGAAGCTCGATTTCGAACCTTCAAAACTCTACACTCTTCCTTATTTTTCTGCATCAGGCACTCCATATCTTGATCCTATAGCAAAAGGATCAATTATTGGCTTAAATCTGGATACGGATAAGAAGGAGATATTTAAAGGCTTAGTTGAAGGGCTTGTATTTGAAATTTGTTTTAATATGGAGCTTTCAGGTAAAAGCGGGGTTGAAATAGTTGAGATAAGAGCAGTCGGAGGAGGATCAAAATCAGATTTTGAACTTCAACTTAAAGCTTCCCTTGCAAATAAAAAAATATTAAGGATGGATATAACTGAAGCCGGTTGCCTTGCTTCAATGATACTTGCAGGTCTTGGTACAGGAAAGTTTACTTTATCAGAGGCTGTATCACAATTTATAAAAGTCAAGGATGAATTTTTGCCGGATGAAACCATAAGACAAAAATATATTAAAAAGTATGAAAAGTATAAAGAAATATATGGGCTGGTTTCAAAGTTATTCTGATATTGATTATATAAATAATGGATGAATTAAAAAGATCAAAATTAAAGCGCATAATCCCTTTGGAAGAAAAAGGCAATGAAGATGAACTCAGGCATATAAAGTGGACATTGAGGGATATCCTTTTTTCACTCTTATTTTTAATAGCAGTGCTTGCAGCAGTATATTTTGGAACTGCAAAAATTGTTTCGGTACTTAAAATAGCAGAAAGGATTAACAGCTCAAACATAACCAATTTCAGTTTTTTGATTTTATACGGCATTCAGGTTCTCTTAATGGTTGGCGTGGTATGGTTTTTTGCAATTTACTGGAGGAGGGCATCATTTAAGGATTTAGGGCTAAAATATTACAGCATTATTAAAACCATATGGTATTCATTTTTAGCCCTTTTATTAATTATTCTTATTAATTTTGCTTATGTTTTTATTATGACAAGAGTATTTAATATTGCCCCTTCTGCCAGTAAGATTGAGGAGCTTGCCAAAAATAAAAATGTTTCTTCAACGATGCTTATGATTGTGGTTTCCGTAGTTGCCCCGGTATGCGAGGAAATATTTTTCAGAGGATTTTTATTTCAGGGTTTCAGAAAGAAATGGGGCACTTTTGCAGGTATTCTGATTTCTTCGTTTTTATTTGCCGCTGCACATCTTGACCTGTATAACTTTCTGCCTTTGATGGCAATTGGCTGGATTTTAGCTTATATTTTTTTTAAAACAAAATCACTTTTCCCAGTCATCTTTCTGCATGCAACGTATAATCTGTTGATGATTCTTGTTTTATTCAGCCAGCTTAATTTAATCCGGACAAAATAAAATTCTTAAATGCTTGTGATGTCTCTGACATGCTGTGTTATGGCTTGAAAATTTTTAACAAAATATATAATTTAAAATTATTTGGAGGTATGTTAATGGATATCTGGAAATATTTTGATATTACTCATAAGAAGCACATATTCTGTAATCCTATGAGCCAAAATAAATTTGAAGAATTATTTTCATTATTGGATTTAAAGCCTGGCTCCAAGGTATTGGATATTGCCTGTGGTAAAGGAGAACCTTTAATAAGGCTGGCTGAGTTATATAATGTTTCTGGCATTGGAGTTGATATTTCACCTTATTTTTTAAAAGATTGCAAAAAAAAGAAGAATGAAAGAGTTCCCAGCTCTGATATTAAATTATTAGAAATGGATGGTGCAAAATATTCGCCTGAAATAAATGAATTGTTTGACCTGACCATGTGTATTGGTGCCAGCTTTGTTTACAATGGATTTATTGGAACAATAAAAGCATTGAAGAAAATGACAAAACCAAATGGATTTATTATTATAGGAGAGCCTTACTGGTTAAAGGAACCAGACGATGAATATCTTAAAATGAGTGGTATAAAAAAAGAGGAATATAATTCTCATTTTAAAAATATAGATGTTTGTGAAAAAGAAGGATTAAATTGTATATACACACTTGTAAGCAACCATGATGATTGGGACTATTATGAAACACTGCAATGGTGGTCTGCTTACAATTATATAAGCGCAAATCCTGATGATCCGGACAATTCTGAATTATTGAACAAAATAAATAACGCTAAAATAGAATATTTATTATACGGTAGAGATACTTTTGGCTGGGCAATATATGTTTTTAAAAAACAATGAAGGCTTATTTAGAGTGGCTGCCCCAACTTGTATTAAAATTTGCTAAAATTACTTTTTTATTATGGTAATTTCATGTAAGTTTGTTTTATGCATTATTTTAATCTGAGATATTAATAAATTTGATGTGAGTGTGAGATTGTGAGCAAGATTATAAAAAAAGAAGATATAGAACATATAGCAAAACTGGCGGAGCTGGAATACAGCGACGCCGAAATTGATAAAATTACCAGCCAGTTAGATAAAATAATAGGTTATGTTGCAAAAATTTCAGAAGCTGATACTTCAAATACAGCACCTACGTCTCACGTGCTCAAGCTTTCAAATGTTTACAGGGAAGACAAAGTTAAAAATTCGCTCTCAAGAGAAGACTCTCTAAAAAATGCCCCTCTTGAAGCCGGAGGTGGATTTAAAGTTCCAAAAATTGATTGATGATTAAATAATAATGATAAATAGTTCAAAGATATAAATTGCATAAAATTATATAGTTTCCAATAAATTTCGAGTGAAGTATTAGCCGAAAGGGCAAATTTAAAAAATTTTGGGATTTGAAAAAATAATTCACCAGGAATTGGATTATTCACAAAACTAATAAATATATTTTTATTTGAAGGGAAGGAATTTTTTTGAGTCTGATTAATCTGAGTGCTTATGAATTAAATGACGCTATAAGGAAGAAGGAAGTTTCTGTGTTAGATATCGCAGAAGCATATTTGCAAAGAATTGAAAAAGTTGAAGATAAAATAAATGCATTTATTACATTTGACAGGGATTTATTTTTAAGCAGGGCAAAAGAAATAGACGGGTATATCAAGGAAGGAAATGAAGTTTTTGATTTTACAGGAATTCCAATTGCCATAAAGGATAATATCTGCACAAAGGATATAAGAACAACCTGCGCTTCCAAAATACTTGCAAATTATATTTCCGTTTATGATGCTACAGTCATAAAAAAATTAAACAGACAGCACTTTTTAATGGTTGGAAAGGCAAACATGGATGAATTTGCCATGGGTTCTTCAAATGAAAATTCTGCCTTCGGGCCGGTAAGAAATCCATGGAATCTTGACTGTGTTCCGGGCGGTTCAAGCGGTGGTCCTGCAGCAAGTGTAGCTGCAATGGAAGCAGTATGTTCTCTTGGTTCTGATACCGGAGGTTCAATCAGACAGCCTGCTTCACTGTGTGGAATTGTAGGAATAAAACCAACTTACGGCATGGTATCAAGATATGGACTGGTTGCTTTTGCATCATCCCTTGATCAAATAGGGCCTCTTTCAAAAAATGTAAGAGATTGTGCAGCGCTTCTTGAGATAATTTCCGGATATGATGAATGTGACAGCACATCCATAAAAGCTGATATTCCAAAATATACTTCTTTTTTAAATTCAGATATAAAAGGTATGAAAATTGGAGTTCCAAAAGAACTGATGGTCAGAGAAATTGATTCTGAAGTCAGAGACTTAATATACAAAGTCTTAAGAATGCTTGAAAAATCAGGAGCTTTAATTGAAGAAGTTTCCCTTCCAAATCTTGAATATGCATTAAGTGTTTATTATATCATAGCTCCTTCTGAAGCAAGCTCCAATCTTTCAAGATTTGACGGTGTAAGATACGGATATAGAAATATGGAATCCGCAACTTTAAGAGAAATGTATAAAAAGACCAGGGCAGAAGGCTTTGGGGCTGAAGTCAAAAGAAGGATAATGATTGGAACTTACTGTCTTTCATCAGGCTACTACGATGCTTATTATGAAAAGGCTCAAAAGGTCAGGACATTAATCATTAATGATTTTAAAAAAGCATTTTCAAATTATGATGTGCTTATTTCTCCAACATCACCAACAACTGCATTTAAAATTGGCGATAAGGCAGACGATCCTTTAATGATGTATCTTTCAGATATATGCACCATCCCTGTTAACCTCGCAGGTATTCCTGCAATTTCTCTTCCAGCCGGAATTTCCAAAAATAATTTACCTGTTGGAATTCAGGTTATAGGGAATATTTTAAGAGAAGATAATATTTTAAAAATTGCCGGAGCAATAGAAAGAGATGTAAAGTGGAAAATAAGTCCCAAGATTTAAAAAATGAATATGAAACTGTCATAGGACTTGAAACCCATGTTGAGCTTTCCACCTTGACAAAAATGTTTTGCGGCTGCAGACTTTCTTTCGGTGAGCCTCCAAATACTTATACCTGTCCGGTTTGCCTTGGCCACCCGGGCTCTTTGCCTGTTATAAATAAAAAAGCAATTGAAAATGCCGTAAAAATTGCTCTTGCCTTAAACTGCACCATAAAAGAGCATACTGTTTTTCACAGAAAAAATTATTTTTATCCTGACATGCCTAAAAATTATCAGATTTCCCAGTATGATCTTCCTGTAGGGATAGATGGATATGTTGATGTCAATATAGGCAGTTATATCAGAAGAATAGGCATCACAAGAGTTCATGTTGAGGAAGATACGGGAAAATTATTACATATCGGCTCAACCGGCAGAATAAGCGAAGCAAATTACAGTATTGTTGATTTTAACAGGGCAGGAACTCCTTTAATAGAAATTGTAACAATGCCTGATATTAAGTCGCCTGAGGAAGCAAGGCAGTATATGATAACTTTAAGAAATATTTTAATAATGCTAAATGTCAGTGACTGCAGCATGGAAGAAGGCAGTATAAGAAGTGACGCCAATGTTTCAATCAAACTGGTGACTGACAGTAAACTGGGAACGCGGACTGAAATTAAAAATTTAAACTCTTTTAAATTCCTTCAAAAGGGGCTGGATTACGAAGTTCAAAGGCAGATTGATATCATTAAATCAGGCAGGAAGGTTGTTCAGCAGACAAGACATTATGACAGCAAAAGCCAGACAACAAAAGCTTTAAGGGAAAAAGAAGAAGCTCATGATTACAGATATTTTCCTGACCCTGATCTGGTGCCGATGAAACTTGACACAGACTGGATAAACGAAATAAAAAGTACTCTTCCCGAACTTCCATCTGCAAAGGAGAAAAGATATAAGGAGCTTTACAGGCTTTCTGATTATGACAGTTCACTTATGGCAAATGATTTGGAATTTTCTTCTTATTTTGAAGAAACTTTAAAATATTATAATGATGCAAAAACAGTCTGTAACTGGATAATGGGAGATTTCAGCGCATATATTAATAAAGAAGGGATAACTTTAAAGCAAAGCAAAATTTCTCCTGAAAATCTTGCAAGTCTTTTGAAAATGATAGACAGCGGGGAAATAAGCAGTAAAATTGCAAAATCTGTTTTTGAAGAAATGTATACAAACGGCAGCAGTCCCGGGGAAATAATTTCAAAGAAAGGTTTAAAGCAGATAAGTGATGCCGGGGAACTTGAAAAAGTTATTGACGAGGTTATTTCAAGTAATCCTGATGTTATAAAACAATATAAATCAGGTAAATCAAAAGCAATTGGCTTTCTTATTGGTCAGATTATGAGAAAAACTCAGGGAAAAGCCAATCCCGGACTTGTAAATGAAATTATTTTAAAAAAATTATCATAACAGCCTTAAAATTAAATATAATATATATTAAGGCATAATGATTTTTAATATTAATCTGTTTAATTTGTTAATTTACTTAAAACCTGTGCAAAAAAGAAATTAGTTTTTATTAGTGTTTCAATTTTTATTTTTGAGAGGAGAAGTTATTATGAATGAAATTAAAACTATAGGTATTCTTACCGGTGGCGGCGATACTCCTGCAACAAATGCCATAATACGATCGGTATTTGTAAAAGCAGAAACTTACAAATATAAAGTCATGGGGATTAAAAATGGATGGGACGGTCTTGTAAGCGGCAATGTAATAGAATTAAAAAGAGATATGGTTTCAGGCATACTTGACAGGGGAGGCACAATGCTTGGTTCCGCAAGAGTTAATCCTTTCAAGATTGAAAATGGCGTGGAAATGGTTAAGGAAAATATCAGTAAATTTTCAATTGACTCAATAATTTGTATTGGAGGAGATGATGCCAATATAATTATGCACCGTTTAAGCCAGTATAATATTAAAGGTGTTGGAATTCCCCAGACTATTGATAATGATATTAATCTTAATGATTATTCAATAGGATTTGACAGTGCAGTTGAAATTGCAACTGATGCAGTGGACAAGCTGCATACTACGGCTTCCTCACATCACAGGATTATGATACTTGAGGTAATGGGTAGAGAAGCAGGATGGATTGCCCTTTATAGCGGAATTGCAGGAGGGGCGGATTTAATACTGATACCTGAAGTTCCATTTGATTATGATTATGTTGTTGATATTATAGAAAAAAGAAGAGAAAGAGGAAAGGATTACAGCATTATAGTTGTTGCAGAAGGTGCAAAGCCTGAATTAAAAAATGCAAAGGTTGAAGTAAAACCGGGACTTAATAATATCCATCAGATGCAGTTTGGCGGTATTGGAAATGTACTTGCAAAAGAGATTGAAAAGCGCACAGGATATGAAACAAGGGTAACAGTGCTGGGGCATCTGCAGAGAGGCGGCAAGCCTACTGCTTTTGACAGAATTCTTGCAACAAGAGCCGGCATAAAAGCCGTTGAACTTGTGCATGAAGGAAAATTTGACTGTATGGTTTGTTTTGAAGGAAATGTTATTAAGTCAGAACCTATGGAAAAGGTTCTTTGTGATTATAAACCCATGGATTTGGATTTATATGAGATGTCCAGGATTTTTTATTAAAAGTTTTGCTGAAAGCTTAAAGTAAATTCAAAGAGTATATGAATATGTGAAAGGAAATAAAAAATGATAATTGCCATAGGAAATGTGGGAAGTACTTCTTTAAAAAGCAAAATTCTTGACATAAATGATAAAAATGAAATAAAAACTCTTGGTGAGGCAAACCTTGACAAGATTAAAACCCAAGGCGAGTCAAATTTTACTCATAAAATCGGAAGCGGTGAAACTGTTAAGGAAATTGTAGATGTTTGCGGATTTAAAGAAGGTATCCAGCTTATTATGGACTGGTACATTGCAAACGGAGTTATAAAACAATACAAAGATATCGAAGCTATGGGTTTTAAAACAATTCTTGGAGAAACAAACGGAGCTAACCTGCTGTCTCTTGAAATTCTTGACGAAATGAAAAGATTTGCCTTTGTTGCCCCGGTTCATAATCTTCCTTATCTTGAAGCAATTGATGAGTTTAAAAAAGTACTGGGAAGTAATATTCCTCTGGTTGGAGTATTTGAACCGTCTTTTCATTATTCCATACCGGAATACAGAAGAATGCTGGGTTTTCCCTGGAAATGGTATGAGGAGCTTGGAATAAAACAAAATGGTTATCATGGTTCATCCCATAGATATATGTCCGCAATGGTTTACAAGTTGGAGGGAACAGATAAATTAAAAGTTATTACGGTTCATTTAGGCGGCTCAAGCTCAATTTGTGCTCATAAAAATGGGAAATCTGTTGATGTCAGCATGAAATTTTCCACAGATTCCGGACTCCTGCAGGGAACAAGAATTGGAGACTGTGACGGTATAGGATTATTGTTTGCAATGAAGTCTCTTGGACTGACAATTGAAGAAGCACAAAGGGAAATTTCAGGAAACTCCGGACTTAAGGGAATTGCAGGCATTGGAACTGATGACTACAGGGAAATTTATGCCGCAGGTGAAACAGGAAATGAAAGATGTAAAATGACCATAGCAGCTTTTATTGACGGGGTGAGAAAATATATTGGTGCTTACAGTGCTATTCTTGGCGGAATAGATGTGATTGCATTTGGAGGCGGTATTGCTGAAAAAGGCAAGGATACAAGAATGAGAATTCTTGAAAACATGGAGTATATGGGAATCAGGCTTGATATTGCAAAAAATGAGGATTTTAACGGTAAACAGGCTTTAATTTCTGCACCAGATTCAAGAGTAAAACTGTATATTACTCCTACGAATGAAGAAATTGTTGTTGCATACTTTGTAAAAAAAGTTGTTGAGAACGGAAGGGATTTAAAACCTGAAGAAATGATATTCAGGCTGTAAGAAATTTTTATAAATTATTATTGTAATAGAGCTTTGGGTAAAGTTGGTATTTCTGCATATTTTTACTTTACTTTTGTTAGGAAGCATTTCCAATTTCGTGATAGGGATAAAAGTAAGACTGCAAGAATCAGGCTGGGTGTTTCGAAAACACGCAAGCTTTGCCCTAGCGAGTCAAAGCTTGCTCGGATTCAGGCTTCGCTCTCCTCTTTACAGAGGAACCTTGCCCGCTCAGCCTTCATACGGTTTTCTCAACACACAGTCTAATCTAATAATTTATTTGCAATCACGAAAAAGGAAATGCTAACCTTTTGTTAAGAACAGGTTTTTTACCTGAAACTGGAAAGTCAGCCTAAAAAGTCTATGTAATTTTTAAGGCGAAGAAGGGTGTTGTTTTTTTCCAAAATCTCGATAGTTTCAAAAAGAGGCGGACCTGCCGGCTCACCCCAGACAGCAATCCTTATAACTTCGGCAATATTTTTAAAAGCGGTATCAAAATCTGCAGCAACCTTCTTCAACGCTTTTTCAATATTTTGCGCATCAAAGGAATGAACGCTGGGTTCTTCAAGATATTTTATGGTTTGCCTGATTATCGCTTTTGCATCGATTTCTTTTTGTAAAAAATATTTATTACCATAATTTTTGCTGTAGCTTATTTTGCCAGAAAAAATTAAAGCTATTTTTTCATAATCTGAAATTGTTCTTACCCTTTGTTTTGTAATGGGAATGATTTTTGGCAGTTTTGACTTAAAAAAGTCAAGATTTTCCCTTGTAAACCTGTTTGTTCCGGTTAACCTGCCCATGATTAATTTTGCAAGCCTGCTTTCTTCAAGCTCTCTGATATAAAAGCCATTGACATAAAGTAGCTTTTCATAATCAAACCTTGCAGCCTTTTTATTTATTGACTTTAAATCAAATTTTTCAATCATTTCATTAATTGAAAAAATTGTAGTTTTTTCATCGTATGCCCATCCAAGAAGAGCAATATAATTTAAAACTGCTTCAGGCAGAAAACCTTCTTTTTTATAAGACTCTATTGATATGGATCCATGCCTTTTACTTAATTTACTGCCATCAGAAGCAAGTATCATGGGAAGATGGGTAAAATCAGGATACATGAAATTTAAGGCATCATAAATTAAAAGCTGTTTTGGCGTATTGGATAAATGGTCCTCACCTCTTATTATGTGTGTTATATTCATGAGGTAATCATCAATTGCTGCAGAGAAATTATAGGTAGGCATTCCATTGGAACGAAGTATTATAAAATCCTCAATATTAATGCTGTTTACCTGAATTTTTCCATAAACATTGTCATTAAATGTAATAATTTTTTCCTTCGGTACAAGAATTCTTACTGAGAATTTCTTTCCGGAATTAATATTATCTGAGATTTCCTTTCCGGTAAGTTTTAAACACTCTCTGTCATAACTGTAAAATTTACATGTTTTTATGGACTGGTTTCTTTTTTCTCTTAACTGCTCCAGACTGCAGAAGCATCTGTATGCACTGCCTTCATTAATAAGTTTTTGGGCATATTCCTTATAAATCTCAAGCCTTTGCGACTGTCTGTAAGGACCATAATTTCCACCGATATCCGTACCTTCATCCCAGCTGATGCCAAGCCATTTCAGTGAATTAAGAATTGTATTTATGGTATTTTCCTTGTGTCTTCCGATATCAGTGTCTTCTATTCGCAGAATAAATTTGCCATTCATTTTCTTGGCAAACAGCCAGTTAAAGAAAGCAGTTCTTGCGCTTCCTATATGCAAATAGCCTGTAGGGCTTGGTGCAAATCTTACCCTTATTTCTTTATTTTCCAATTTGTTTTACCTCGCGGTACTTCTTAAGGATTTACCCAGACTTTTATAAGCCTTGTTTTTTCAACTCGCATGTCCCATAAGGGTTCCTGCCTGTGCGTATAGCCTGAAGGAACTCCGGAATAAACTTCATTGATAAATTCAATATTTGTAAATCCTGTATCTAAAAGCATTTGACGTGCTTGCTCTACCGGTATAAGACAAACAAAAGGAAGTATGGGCATGTCAGCATCTGAAATCGGCATTTGGTCTCTGGGCTCTGCCCCATAGTGAAACTGCGCAACAGTTATCTGGTCAGGTGGGGTAAACCTGTTTGGAATCATAACCTGACCTGTATCAGGTGCAGTGGTTACCTGCAGATTAAACAGGTCTTCTTTTGGTTTCTGAAATTTCTCAATTGGCAGGCTTTTTGTTGCTTTTTCCATGAATAACTTCCACATCATCGCAGGATGAGCTCCGCCCTGAACTCTCAAATCATGTACTGCGCCCATCTTTTTATTTTCTTCAGGGTAGCCCATCCAGAAAGATGCAGCAAGGTTGGTGGTAAAACCTGTAAACCAGGCATTTTCACCTTCATCAGTTGTTCCTGTTTTGCCAGCAGCTTCTCTGTCTTCAAGCCTTGCTCTTGTTCCTGTGCCTCTTTGAATAACCTGTTTCATTATTTCAATTGCCCTGTAAGCATTTATAGGGGAGATTACCTGATTTTTTGGCGGTTCCTGGTATTCATAAATAATATTTTTATCTTTATCAACTACTTTAAGTATTGCCACAGGGTCATGTTTGACTCCATAATCTGCAATTGTTGAAAAAGCCGTGCAGACTTCAAGAGGGGAAACTCCTGTTGTGAGACCGCCAAGTCCGATGGCGGGATAACCTTCAAGCGGTGTTTGAATTCCCATGGCATTTGCAATTCTTGAAACTGCTTCACCACCAATTCTCATTATCAGTTGAGAATAAACAACATTGACAGATTTGACGGTAGCATCAATTATGCTCATTTCCGTACCATCAGGAAATTTTTCACCCATATAATTTGATACTTCCCATGGCTTGCTGCTGGGAATTTCAAATTTAATAGGCCCATTTGGATTAAAAGTCATGTAAGGGCTAACACCCTGTTCAAGAGCTGCAATTAAAGCAAACACTTTAAAAGTTGAACCGGGCTGTCTTTTGCTCTGGGTAGCAAGATTGAATTTCATTGTATTAAAGTCTTTGCCGCCAACCAGAGCCTTAATATACCCATTTCGTGGGTCCATCGCTATCATAGCTCCGGTTGGATCTTCAGGATCAGGCAGAATTTCTTTTATAGCATCCTCGGCATAAACCTGCATGTTCGGGTCAAGGGTGGTATAAATTTCAAAACCGCCTTTAAAAACCTTGTTTATTCCATATTTTTTTATCAATTCCTGCTTAACGTATTCAACAAAATAAGGTGCAAAATCAGTACTTTCTTCTCTTGCTCTTTCCAATATTACAGGCTGCTTTACGGCATTTGTGTATTCTTCCTTGCTTATATATCCAAGCTCATTCATCTTTGCCAGAACATTATTTCTTCTTACAATTGCCGCCTGCCTGTTTTCATATGGAGATAACTGGCTTGGTGATTGCGGAAGTCCTGCAATCAGAGCACATTCTTCAAGATTTAAATCCTGAACATTTTTGTTAAAGAATGTTTTTGCTGCTGCCTGGACCCCATAAGCACCTTCACCAAAGTATACGGTATTTAAATACATTTCAAGGATTTCATCTTTGGAATATATCTTTTCAAGCTGATAAGCAAGGGCTGCTTCCTTGATTTTCCTCTCAAGAGTAATTTCTGATTTTTCCTCAGGAATATATACATTTCTGATATATTGTTGCGTCAAAGTACTGCCGCCCTGGGTAACTGCACCGGATTTTAAATTAACTAAAAGTGACCGGAATATTGCTTCAAAATCAATCCCTTTATGCTCATAGAATCGCTCATCCTCTATAGCAATAACGGCATGGATTAAATTTTTTGGTATCTGCTCAAAAGAAACCAGTTCCCTGTTTTGTTCTCCATGCAAAGTTCCTATAAGTTTTCCGTCAGAGGCAAATATTTTTGAAGTAAGCGCATTTTCTACAGGAGAAAAATCTTTAATATCCGGCAGATCTTTGAAAAAATTTGATATAAATGCGCTTCCGGCAAATATAGTTGCAGCAATAATTCCTGAAGCAGCAAAAGAAAAAAGCAGTATTATTGCTAAAAATATAGCTGCAATTTTAGGCGCTTTTGAACTTTTATGTTTTTTTCTTAAATTAGACATTTTAAATAAGACTTTTTTTCCTGTATTTTAAGCAAAAATAATATCATGATTATTTTAAACATTAAATCATTAAAAGCAATGATAATTAATTACCAACTTATATTTAAATAATTATTGCATTAATGCAACTAATTGCATATAATTAAAACTAGGGCAAGTAATGTTAAAAAATTTTTAAGTAAAACAGGAGTTATTAATGGGATATATTAATACAAGGGACATGCTGATCAGGGCAAGAAAAGAAAAATATGTGGTAGGAGCCTTTAACATTGTAGATTATTCAACAATGGCTGCCGTTGTTGGATCTGCAAAAGAAAAAAAGTCTCCGGTTATTATACAGACATCTCAAAAAACCGTACTTCAGTTTGGTTATAAAATTTTACCGCTGATGGTTAAATCCCTTGCACAGGAAGTTGAAGTTCCGGTTGCAATGATCCTTGATCACGGGACGGATATCGAAGTAATTAAAAACTGTATCAATTATGGCTGGAGTTCAGTTATGGTTGACGGTTCATCAAAGCCTTTTGCAGAAAATATCAGGATGACAAGGACGATTGTTGAACTTGCTCATGAGAAAAATATAACGGTGGAAGGAGAGTTGGGCCATATCGGAGGAGTAGAAGAACATATAAATGTGAGTGAGGATAAAGTTCTTCTTACCGACCCCCACAAAGCTGTTGAATTTCAAAAAAGAACAGGAGTTGATTCACTTGCAGTAGCTATTGGAACAAAACATGGATTATATAAGGGTGAAGTTGTTCTTGATTTTGAAAGACTTGAAAGAATTATGGAAATTACTGATTTTCCCATTATTATTCATGGATGCTCCGATCTGCCCGAAGCTGATTTAAAAAAAATTATTTCTTATGGTCCTTCAAAAATGAATATATCTACTGAAATAAAACATGTTTATCTTGACAGTTTTAAAAAATATCTGAATGAAAATGAGATGGAATATGAGCCGATAAAAGCAATAAAGTTTGTTTTTGATAATATAAAAAATCTTGTAAAAGGCTATATTGATAAATTTGGAAGTTCCCAAAAAGCCTGGTCAACCTTATTGATCCATTGAGATAACAATTAGATAATCAAAATTAATTGCAGAAGGAAAAAAATAAAAATGGTTTTTAAAATAGACATGCGCAATATGAACAGTACAGAGACTGAAAAAATTTATATAAAAGAAAAAAATTATATCAGAGAAATGAGAAATCAGACTTTAAATAAAGTCTGCAAACCTGATTTTGAATGTGATTTGCATTGCCATACAACCAGATCAGACGGAAATGATACTCCTGCTGAGTTAATTAAAATAGCTGCAGAATGCAGGATGAAGGCAATTGCAATCGTAGATCATGATATAAATCCTCCTGAAACATTAATAAATGATTCCGGGCCACAACAGCCGATAAAAGAATATGCAGATTTGTATGGCATCAAACTTGTTTTGGGTTATGAATTTTCATGTGATACTTTTGTTGATGACGTACACATTCTGGGTTATGAACTTGACTGGAATAATGAGCTGCTTAAAAATGAAGTAAAAAGAGCAAGGCTGTCAAAAACCCAGGCTTATAAACGCTTATGTGAACTTTTAACTTTGCATGGCATGCCTGTTGATTTTAATCTGGATATTTTGCATTACATAGATAAAAATGGCAATTTTTGTGAAAGAAAACCTGATGAAGTTGAAAGAAAGCATATCTTTGAAGTAATGGCTTTAAAAGGATATGCAAAAACATGGCATGAAGCAAAGCTGATAGTAAGAGATAATCCGCAGTTAAATGTCAGAAGAGAAAAAATAAATCCTATTGATGCTATTAAAATAATAAAAGAATCACGAGGAATTGCAGTTCTTGCCCATCCATATCTGATTGATGAAGATGTAAACTCAAAAATTTTTGGAAATATTTCAAGGGATGAATATGTTGAAAGACTTATTGATGCGGGAATTGAAGGAATTGAGTCAATGTATACTTATGATAAGACATCATATAAAGGCAGATTAAGCCCGCTTGAAATAAAAGCAGCAGTGGAGAATAAATACAAAGGCAAAGTAAGGTTTTTTACCGGCGGTTCGGATTATCATAATGATGCTAAAAAAGGTGCAGACAATCCAAGGAGAATAGGCGAAGCGGGGATTTCTTTTAATGAATTTAAAAAAATTTTTTAAAAATTATCTTTTTTAACCTTTTTTAAATCTTTTGCAGATTCAAAGGCAATCGTAATTTGCCGGTAAAGAGGAAGAATTTTAAATTTCATGATAGGTATAAAAGTATGGCTGTAAGGATCTGGTTGGGTGTTTCGAAAACACGCAAGCTTTGCCCCAGCGAGTCAAAGCTTGCTCTGATTTCAGGCTTCGCTCTCCTCTCTGAAGAGAGGAACCATGTCCGCTGCGCCTTTATAAGGTTTTCTCAACACCAACCAGATCCAAAAATTTGTTTTCAATTATAAAAAATGAAATGCTAACTGGTAAAGATTTTATGTTGTAATGAATGCTTTATTTAATATAAAATGCTAATAATGCAGATTTATTATTAACATATAAAGGTGGTTTTGCATGCCGGAATTTTCAAAAAACGAAATTAAGCAATTGACGGAAAAAGCTTATAATGCCCGTAAAAACATTATCAGGATGATGCGTTTTGGTGAAGGGCATATCGGAGGTGCATTTTCAAGCCTTGATATTATTACAGTATTATATAATAAAATTTTAAATCATAATCCTCAAAATCCCAAATGGCAGGACAGGGACAGGTTCGTATTGTCTGCAGGGCATAAATGTCTTGCACTTTATACTGCACTTGCAGATCAGGGATATTTTAAGGAAGATGTTTTATGGACATATAATACCTTTAATACAAGAGTTCCCATGCATCCGGATGAAAAAGTACTTCCCGGAATAGAATTTCCAACCGGCTCTCTTGGTCATGGGCTGCCTGTAGCAGAAGGAATGGCACATGCCGGAAAACTTGATAAAAGATCCTACAGGGTTTTTGCAATGATTGGAGATGGTGAAAGTGAAGAAGGAAGCATTTGGGAAGCGGTAATGTCGGCAAGTCATTACAAACTGGATAATCTTGTGATTATTCTTGATAAAAACGGACTTCAGGTAAATGGAAAAACTGCAGATATATTAAATTCAGAACCGCTGGAAGATAAATTCAGGGCATTTGGCTGTGAGGCAAGATTGATAAATGGACATGATTTTAAGGAAATTTATAATGTACTGTCAGATGTTCCGTTTTCGCCTGGAAAACCTTCTGCAATTATTGCCGACACTGTGAAATGCAAAGGGCTGGATTTTGGAGAAAACAAATATGAGTTTCATCACTGGCATTTTAAAGAATCAGAAATTGATGATGCCATATGCAGGATTGAAGAATCATGCAGGGAGGAGCTGTGCAGGCTTGAATGATTTAAATAATAAGGAAACTGAAAACGTGATTTATGAGGATGCAAGAAAAATTCTTGCAGAAGCACTTGTGGAACTTGCAAATAAAAATTCTGATATTGTATATATCTCAATGGACTCTTCTGCAGGAGCTTTTGGAGATCCTTTCCATAAAGCTTTCCCCGAAAGGCATTTTGAATTCGGGATAGCAGAGCAAAATGCATTAGGTGAAGCGGCCGGAATGGCTATTTCAGGCAAGATCCCTGTTGTAGCTGCTTATGTTCCTTTTGCGACATACCGCCCTTTTGAGCAAATCAGAGATGATATGTGCAAGACAAAATTAAATACAATAATAGTTGGAAACAACAGCGGATTTTCTGTGAGTGCATTAGGACCGACACATACCATATTGGAAGAAGTGGGAGTATTCAGGGCATTGCCGAATATGACTATTATTTGCCCTGCAGACGGCATTGAATACGGACAGGTTCTGGAAGTTGCTTCAAAAATTAGTTGTCCTACTTATATAAGAGTTTCAAGAATAAAGACTAAAAGGGTTTTTAATGAAAGCCATAAGCTGGTATTTGGAAAAGCAGATATTGTAAGACAGGGCAGCAGCATCACATTAGTTGCAACAGGCACCATGGTTTCAAAATCTGTTGAAGCTGCCTCTGAACTTGAGAAAAAAGGTGTGGATGCCGAAGTTATAAGTATGAGTACTATTAAACCTTTAGATGAAGAGGCAATTATTAAATCTGCAAAAAAAACAGGAAAAGTTGTAACCATTGAAGAACATTCAATTTATAATGGGCTTGGTTCTGCAGTTGCAGAAGCCCTTGTCAGGAATTATCCTGTCAGGATGAAATTTATTGGTACGTCTGATGAATATGCTCCAGTTGGAACTTATGATGAACTTCTGGAATATTACAGCCTTACTTCACAGAAAATCGCTGTACAGGTTTTAAGTTTTTATGATAGTTTTTAAAAGTAATTTAAAGAAATTTTAAGGAGGTTTTAATGAAGGTTGCCATAGGATGCGATCATCAAGCTCAGGTAATTGAGATAAAAGATGCATTAATTGAGGTACTTAAAGATAAAAATATTGAATATAAGGATTTTGGAGTATTTAAAACTGATCCTGTTGATTATCCTGATATTGCAAAAATTGTGGTTAAGGAAGTTCAAAATGGTAATTTTGACAGGGCTATACTGGTTTGTGGAACAGGTATAGGAATGGCAGTATGTGCTAACAAGTTTAAAGGGATAAGAGCTGCAGTATGTCATGACTTATATTCTGCACAAAGATCAATCCTTTCAAATAATGTGCAGGTTTTAACCATGGGAGCGCTGGTTATTGGAAAAAATACTGCGCAGGAACTTCTTAAAGTATGGCTTGATCTTGAATTTAAAGGAGGACCTTCCGCAAGAAAAGTTGAAAAAATAATGGAACTTGAAAAATTATAATGCATAAATTTTCTGTAATCACATAATAAAAAACAAAAAAATAAAAAAATGGCATATGATTTTAAATTAATGGTGAAAGTCGCAACATTGTATTATAAGGACGGCTTGACACAGGATGATATTTCAAAAAAGTTAAAAATATCAAAATATCAGGTAAACAGAATACTAAAAAGAGCTATTGAAAACGGAGTTGTTCAGATTACAATAAATGACTCTCTTGACAGTATAACAGACCTGGAGGAAAAACTTGAAAAGGAATTTAATTTAAAGCGAGCTATAGTTGTTGATAATTTCGGTCTGTCCGACAGAGAACTTAAAGCTAAAATGGGTCAGGCTGCTGCAGCATATCTTCTGGAAATTATCAAAAATAATGACATTATCGGTGTTGCATGGGGAACAACGATAAATGAAGTTGTAAGCCATCTGCCAAATAAGATAAATAAAAATGTTGAAATAATTCAGGTAACAGGAGGAGTTCATCAGTTGTCAGTCAACCTGAACTGTCAGGATATAGCAAGGAGACTGGCTGCAATATTTGGAGCTGAACCACATTTAATTTATGCTCCTGCAATAGTAGAATCACCCAAACTTCGTGATTTGTTATTAAATGAACCATCATTAAAGGAAACATTTAAATTCTTCAATAAAATAAATATTGCCCTTACAGGTATTGGCTCAATATTTCCCAGAGTTACTTCTTCATTTATTGAAACAGGAAGTCTTAGCAGTAATGATCTTGAAAAGCTTAAAATAAATAAGACTGTTGGAGATGTATTTTCCCACTTTTTTGATATTAACGGCAAAATAAGCGATTTTAGCATAGACAACAGATTAATTACCATTTCAGGAGAAGATATTTTCAGAATTCCTTATTCTATAGGAGTTGCAGGCGGAGAATCAAAAGCAGAAGCAATACTTGGTGCTGTAAGAGGCAAATATATAAACATTCTTGTAACTGACAGCAAAGCTGCCGCAAAAATATTAAAACTGGCAAAATAAACATATTTGCTGATTTTAAAATCTTTATATTATTATTAATCATTTTTTCTAAGGAAGCATTTCCAATTTCGTGATAGGGATAAAAGTAAGACTACAAGAATCAGGCTGGGTGTTTCGAAAACACGCAAGCTTTGCCCCAGCTTAGGCAAAGCTTGCTCGGTTTCAGGCTTCGCTCTCCTCTTTATAGAGGAACCTTGCCCGCTCAGCCTTCAAACGGTTTTCTTAAGTCACCCAGCCTAATCCAATAATTTGTTTGCAATCACAAAAAAGGAAATGCTAACTTTTTCTAAATTATTATTGCAATATTGCAATTATTTGCACAAAATATAAAAGTTGCTATAATACGTTTTGATTTTTTAAATGAATTTTCAGATTTAATATTAATTTAAATGTATTTGAAAACAGTTTTTAAAATTATTATTTTTAAATTATTGTAATTAAAATTATTAATTTAAACTGGAAGGTATATTTATGGGAAAGATATCAAAAGAAATGCAGATTGAAATGCTGAAAAAACTTATAGAAATCAGAAGGTTTGAAGAAAGAACTGTTCAGTATTATCAGCGTTCAAAAATCTGGGGCTACCTGCATCCTTATATTGGTGAAGAAGCTGTTGCAGTTGGAGCCTGCCTGGCAATTAAAAAAGAGGATTATATTATCTCAACTCACAGAGGTCATGGACATGCAATTGCAAAGGGTGCTGATTTAAATAAGATGATGGCAGAGCTTTTCGGTAAGGTTACAGGCTATTGTAGAGGTAGAGGAGGTTCAATGCATATAGCTGACACCGAACTTGGGATGCTTGGTGCAAATGGAATTGTTGGCGGCGGTGTACCAATTTCAGTAGGGGCAGGCTTTAGCTGTAAAATGGAAAAAAGAGGAAGAGTTATTATTTGTTTCTTTGGTGATGGTGCTGCAAACAATGGAGTTTTTCATGAAGCAGTAAATATGTCAGCCATCTTAAAACTGCCTGTTATTTATATCTGCGAAAATAACATGTATGCAATTTCGATGTGCTCAAGAGAGTCTGTTGCGGGAAATGACATAGCCGGAAGAGCAAAGGGATATGGAATTCCAGGCTATAAAGTAGATGGCAGTGATGTGATTGCTGTTTATGATGCAGTGGAAAAAGCTGTCGATTATGCAAGAAAAGGAAATGGTCCTTCTCTGATTGAGGCCCTTACTTACAGATTTCTTGGCCACCATCCAAATGATCCTGCTGCATACAGGCCAAAAGATGAAGCCGAGAGAGAAAAAAGGGAAAGAGATTGCGTTATTAACTTTAAAAATAAGCTATTAAATGAAAAAATTCTTACACAAGCGCAAATTGATGAATTTGAAAAAGATATTGAAAAAAAGATAGATGCGGCTGTTGAGTTTGCAGAAAACAGTCCCGAACCTGAACTTGAAAAATTCTTAAGCGAAGTTATGGGCTAATAAATATAAAAACGTAAAAATTTTAAAATATTGAAAGGATTATAAATGAGAGAAATTGATTATAGAGATGCAATAAAGGAAGCATGCATTGAAGAAATGGACAGAGATCCAAAAGTATTTCTAATCGGAGAAGATATTGGTGCTTATGGCGGTGCTTTCAGAGCTTACAGCGGTCTTCTGGATAAATATGGACCCGAAAGAGTCATTAATACACCTATTTCAGAACAGGCAATACTTGGAGGAGCAATAGGAGCTGCTTTGACAGGATACAGGCCGGTTGCTGAAATAATGTTTATAGATTTTTGTACACTGGCAATGGATCAGATTGTAAATCAGGCGGCAAAAATAAAATATATGACAGGAGATGCTTTAAATGTTCCAATGGTTTTAAGAACGCAGGGAGGAGCAGGAAGAGGAATAGCTGCGCAGCATTCTCAAAGTCTTGAAGCATGGTTTTATCATGTTCCCGGACTTAAAATAGTTATGCCTGCAACTCCGTATGATGTGAAGGGACTTTTAAAAATGGCAATAAGGGACAATGATCCGGTTGTATTTATTGAGCATAAGATGATTTACTTAAATAAGGGACCTGTTCCTGAAGAAGAATATACCATTCCGTTCGGTATTGCAGATATAAAAAGGGAAGGAAGTGACGTAACAATATTTGCTTATTCAAATATGCTTTTTAAAGCTCTCGAAGCTGCCGAAGATCTTTCAAAAGAAGGGATAAGCTGTGAAGTGTTTGACCCAAGGACTCTGGTTCCACTGGATACAGATGCTCTTATTAAATCTGTTAAAAAGACTCACAAGCTTGTTGTAGTTTCAGAAGCAGCAGAAAGAGGAAGCATTGCATCTGATATAATGGCAATTGTAAATGACAAGGCTTTTGATTATCTTGATGCGCCAATTAAAAGAGTTTGCGGACTTAATGCTGCCATTCCTTATAATTCAAAACTTGAACAGGCTTGCATACCTCATAAGGAAACAATAATTGAAGCAATAAGGGAAATTCTTTAATTTTATATTGAAATATATTTAAATATTATTAAAAAAAATATTGGTTAAAAGTTTTAAGTTTTAATTTTTTTTATAAATTAAATAAATTGTTCTTAAAATCAGTTGTTTTGAAAAATATTAAAATTATTTAGATGAGGAGTAAACATGCAAAACTATAAGGAATCAGCTATTGAAAGACTTTCAAAAACTTCCCAGGATATGGAAATATGGTGGGATTCATCACCGTTAATTTTTAAGTCATGGGCTAAAAAAGTTCTTGATAGTACTGAACCCGGATACAGAGAAACCATGGAAAATCAGTTAAATAAATTATTTGATTATAAAAAACCCGAAGAAATAGTCTTTGATGGAGTTACTACAAATCCAAAGCTGACAAGCAAAGTACTGGAACTTATTCCAGAAGCTGTAAATCCAACTGTTGACAGGCTTATAAGGGAAAATCCTGCAAAAACCGATTATGAAATTGCATGGGAAGTATATAAAGCTATAACTGCAGATGGAACAAAATTGTATATGCCCTTGTTTGAAAAATCAAAATATAAAAAAGGTTATGTAAGTGCACAGGTCGATCCTAATCAGATAACAAATACAAGGGAAATGCTGCGTCAGGCTCTTGAGCTTAAAAAACTTGGCGATAATATAATGATCAAATGCCCCGGCTCCAAAGAAGGTATTTATGTAATCCAGTTACTTACTGCTCTTGGAATCCCAACCAATTCAACTCTGGTATTTGATGTTCCTCAAGTTGTAGCAGTTGCAGAATCTGTAAAAAAAGGTTTTGAGATGGGTAAAAACAATGGTATTGATTACAGCAAATGGCGTTCAGTTATTACCATCATGCTTGCAAGATTTGAAGACAGGGAGCAGTATACAGAAAGTGCAAAATCAGTAGGGATTGAACTTGACGGCGAACTTAAAAGATGGACGGGAATAGCAATTGCAAAAAAAGCATTAAGCATATTAAATAATCCGGAAAACGGATATAAATCAAAACTGCTTTTGTGCTCAACAAGGATAGGACCTTCTCCGGATGTGGTTTATCATATTGAAAAAATTGCAGGTGCAAATATGGTATTTACCATTAATCCTGAAATGATTTTTGATTTCAATAAGCTGTATAGGGAAAAAGATGTTACATGCAGTTGGGAAGAAGAAGTGCCCAAACAAATAATGGAAAAACTTTTAGGAATACCTTACTTCCAAGCAGGTTATGATGCTCATGGCATAAAAGATGTTGATTTTGTTAATCAGCCGTCATTTCAGTACACTGCAAATGAGTTTGCAGGATCAATGAAATATATTGAAAGTTATGTTGTAGAAAGAAAAAAACTAATTAAATAAATGATTTATTAAAAAAATTTATGAAGTAGATCCACTTATATGTCCTAATGTGGCTCTCATATGAGAATTATTGCATTTATAGAAGACTATAAGGTGATTAAGAAATATCCACTGTGACTATGATAGCATTTATTTTACCATAGAGACACTCCGGATTTGATGTTTACTGCACCGGTGGAACTTAAGAAAAACCATATTAACTAAAAAATAAGTTCATAGTCAATAACCCAAAAATTCCCAATATTATTAGCCCTACAAAAATTATCCCTGATATTTTTATGGATTTTCCGGCTTATATGCTTCATCACGACTGTATTTTAAGACTGGAAGCTGATTTCTGATTTGTTCGACATAGTCAAGGTCAATTTCACAGTGCAACAATCCTTCTTTTTCATCTTTTTCTGCAATGATTTTCCCCCATATTCCGCATATATTGGCAGTCCCTGCCTGTAAAGTTTTACAATAGCCTTTTTCAATGATTCATTATCCGATAATTGTTTTGCAAATATTTCAGGAAAACCTCCCCACAGAATCAATAAATCAATATC
>JAMCSM010000051.1 GCA_023380915.1 Actinomycetota bacterium
GCGCTGGAATCTGCAAGGCTAGGACTTAAAACATTAATTTTAACGATAAACTTAGATAAAATTGCATTAATGCCATGTAATCCTGCTATTGGTGGTGTGGGTAAAACACATCTTGTCCGGGAGTTAGATGCGATGGGCGGGCAGATGGCTAAAACCGCAGATAAAACTTTGATTCAACTACGCATATTAAACAGAAGCAAAGGGCCTGCCGTCCAGTCGCTTCGAGCACAAATTGACAAGAAAGAGTATGAAAGTGAAATGAAAAAAATCTTGGAAAGCACCGGCTGCCTGACACTGCGACAAGGATTGGTAAATAAAATACTTGTAAAAAAAGGCAAAATTGAAGGTGTCAGCATTGAAAGCGGTCTAACTTTCAGAAGCGAAGCAGTAATCATTGCTACCGGCACTTTTTTGAGGGGCAGAATAATAATTGGCAAAAGTGACTATAAAGCCGGAAGGATGGGTGAATATGCTGCAATGAATTTAACGGGCAGTTTAAAAAATCTGGGATTTATACTTGATAGATTTCAAACTGCTACTCCGCCAAGGGTTGATAAAAGAACCATAGATTTTTCTAAAACTTTGATTCAACCCGGAGAAGATCTGCCGGTTGGCTTTTCTTTTTGGAATGATGAAAAAATTTATGAAAATATTCCCAGTTTTCTTACATATACTAATGAAAATACACATAATATCATAAGAGAAAATATAGAAAAATCACCAATCAAATCCGGCATGGTAAACACTCATGGCCCGAGACATTGTCCATCTATTGATAGAAAAGTAATAAATTTTGGGCAAAAAAAAAGACATCCAATATTTATCGAACCGGAAGGCAGATACACTAATGAGATGTACTTGCAAGGTCTGACAACAAGTATGCCTGTAGATATTCAGCAATTAATAATAAATTCGGTAAAAGGGTTGGAAAATGCCAGAATTATAAGACCTGGTTATGCTGTAGAATATGATTATCTGCTTCCAAATCAGCTGAGCCATACGCTGGAATCCAAAATGATGGATAATTTATATTTTGCAGGACAGATAAATGGAACTTCGGGGTATGAAGAGGCTGCTGCTCAGGGATTCATTGCAGGAGTTAATGCTTCATTGAGATTATTAAATAAAAAGCCTCTCATATTACAAAGAAATGATGGCTATATAGGAGTTTTAATAGATGATCTGATATCAAAAGAGCTCTATGAACCTTATAGAATGTACACTTCCAGATCAGAATACAGACTTGCTCTCAGACCCGATAATGCAGATATAAGGTTGTCTGAGAAAGGATATAATTTAGGGCTTATACACAGAGATGATTACGATAAGGTTCTTGATAAAAAAAAGAAAATTGAAACCATCATTAAAGATTTTAGTAAATTTAGCATAAATTGTGAAAACGGGAATAATGAAATTTTAAAAAATATTGGGACATCAAAAATAAAAGCAGCTACTAATATTATAAAATTATTAAAAAGACCTGAAGTTGCAATCAACGATATAGTAGAAAATTTTTATAAAAATAATAATTATGATAAAAAAATTCTGGAACAAGTTGAAATTAATATCAAATACAAGGGTTACCTTGATAGAGAAATAGCAGGAATTAAAAAACTTAATAATCTTGAAAATTTTACAATAAAAAAAGAAATTGATTATTTTAGAATTAATGGTCTTACCTTTGAAGCTCAGGAAAAATTAACCAGATTCAGGCCTGATACTTTAGGGCAGGCTTCAAGAATAGCGGGGGTATCTCCGGCAGATATCTCCATCCTGATGGTAAATTTGAAATAGGATGAATTCCCATATTGACAGACAGGCTTTGATTTAAAATTAACTGGTATTATTTTTAATTTTATTATTTATGATTGACGAAGAAATCTTGCTTAGTGCTTTGAAACAACTGAATATTTCTTATAGGAATGAAGAATTATCAAAAACTATGAGGTATCTTGGTTTGCTGTATGAGTTTAATAAAAAATTCAACATAGTGGGTACAAAAGAAAAAAAGGACATACTGGTGAGGCATCTTCTGGATTGTTTATCAATCCTTAAATATTTTAAGTGTAGTCACATTGGAAAAAACCAGGCATTAAAAATCCTGGACATTGGAACGGGAGCAGGATTGCCGGGAATTCCCCTAGCTATTTTTTTAAAGAAAATGACGATCCATCTACTTGACAAGAAAGAAAAAGTAATAAAATTTCTTAAGTATGCTTCAATTGAATTAAACCTGGATAACATTGAAATTTTATCCGGAGAAGCGGAAAATTTTGCCCATAATATCTGCTACAGAGAAAATTTTGATATTGTCCTATCCAGAGCCCTGGGTAAGTTTGGTGCTGTATGTGAATTGATGCTGCCATTTTGTAAAATTGGCGGAAAAACCATTTTATATAAGAGTAAAAAAGTTTTTAAGGAAATAAATGAAAACAATAATGCTATTTTACTCCTTGGCGGGGAAATGGCTCAATTATTTGAGCTGGAAGTCCCATATCTGCAAGAATTCAGAACCTTATTGATTATTGATAAAATAAAAAGCACATTATATAAATATCCAAGGAAATATGCTAAAATAATTAAGGAACCATTAACGTAGATTAATTGTTGTAAGAATCTCAAAATACTTTCAAAATTATATTTAATGTGTCATAATAACTTATAACCATTTATGCAGTTGACCTTTTGATTAAAAGCATAATTTTTTATGATTATATAAAATAGTTTTTGAGATTATAATTTAAGAAAATTTAAAACAGAAAATAAAAATTTAATTATCGGAAATCATTTTT
>JAMCSM010000052.1 GCA_023380915.1 Actinomycetota bacterium
ATTCTATAAAAAGGCCGAAAATGACTAACAAAACCCAAAAACTTCTATTCTTTGCTAATTTTTTTATTTCCTTTTTTATATTCTTTGTATTTAAAAACTTTAGGATTTTTTTCATCTTAGTTAACCTCTCTTGTCTGTACTATTATTCCACTTGATAATTTTTCTGTTTTTATTATCTTTCCATCTCCGGCTCGTTGTTTTAACCAGTCTATAAGTCTTTGAGGATTCTCAAGATCAGGCTCTAGAATAAAGAATGCTGTATTTGATTTAATACTTGGAGAATATCCGTATTTTTTGGGACCATACCATAAGAACAAGTATTGATATGTGTAATCATAGACAGGAGGAGTATAAACTACATACTTGAAGTCTTTTCTACTGGCCTGATTATAAACATAATCTATTACCGCTAACTGATTTCTATAAACTGCCGCATCTCCAATCCATAGAGGTTGGGTGACGGTTTTATAGACACTCAAAGGATTTAGATTAATGATAAAAACTATTCCAAGTATACCCCACGAGATTACTTGAAATTTTTTTGATAATAAATATAGAGAGACACAAAAAAGCAGTATATAAAAAACCGGAAGACCTACCAGATAATGAGGCCATATATCGTGACTGAAAAAAACTGTTCCTATTAGAAAAACAAAAATTACGATAAGGGAAGTCTTAATAAAGTTTTTCAAGTCATTTTCGGCCTTTTTATAGAATAGAAAAATACTAAGAGCAATAAATAGAATAAGAGTAAATCCCAATAATTTGTTATCCAAAGCTAGTGTTGAATTAAACTGGTCGAAAATAATTCCAAATCTGTTAAGTACCAACTCAGGACTTTTTGAAGCCGAAGATGAAGCTCCAGCGAAAAATCCTAAGAAAGTTTTTGTCATTAAAAATTGATGTCTTAATTCAAAGAATACTCTCGGAGCAATAATTACAATTGAACCCAAAACAAAAAACACGATATTTTTAAAAGATATTTTTCTCTTCTTTACAAATATTACCGATAAAATTATTCCTATAGAAAGTAAAAGCCCAAATACAATTTCGAGGTCTATATTGAAAGTAAGAAGAATACCCAAAATAAAATAGTATAAGGATTTATCTTTTTTATCTTCATTAAAAATCCTAAGAAGAGTTAAAAAAATAAAAAGAATAAAAAGTGGCGCTATATTAGGATTCCATATTTGGGAAGAAAGAGATATTAAATTACCGGAAACGCTTATTATCCCTGCCAAAAAAATCCCTAATAAATTTCCCCCAAGTTTTTTGCCAAAACAAAACCCTACAGGAATTGCTGCAATTCCTATCAGTGCCATTGTTAAAGCGATGCCTTGAGGATTACCTGAGAAAATAAAAAAGAATGGAGTAAGAAGATAATACCACCAAGGTCCGTAAAATATTCCCGGTAATCCTGTTGTGGCTCCAATTAGAGGAATTTTATGTAAATAAACAATGTTATGAAGCGCAAGCATGTCTCTGCCAACATCATATGTAAATGCAAAAGAATTTGTATAAACTCCCCAAAGCCTTAAAAAAGCACCTATGACTATTAAAAGATATAAAAGAAGATATTCTTTCTTTAAAAATTGCGATAATTTCATGTTCCGGCTATCCTCATTGCAGGAGTACCATCAAGATTATTAAATGTTTTCATAGAAGCTCCTTCCGGAATCTCGTCAGGATTTCCTATGTATAAAACTCCTTTATTTTTTGAATCAGTGCTCCAATTTATTGGCCTAAATATATATTTTCCAAAACTATGATGAGAAGCAAAACCTCCAGAGCTCGTCTCCCCTATTTTTTGATAGTCTGAAGGAGAATATTGTAAGTAAAAGAGGAAAAACATATAAGACTTATCCATGGGTTGTTTATCTGAAATAACCACTTCCTTATAGCTCCCACCCACTAACTTTACTTCGTCTGCCGCCTGTTTATATCCATACTGCCAAAATTGGGAATCGTAGTAATTAAGTTGAACAAAATATTGGTCGAGGTAATAAACAAAGTTTAGGGACGCAACTGCAATAAATATTACATAGATAGCCGGTTTTAAAAATCTTAAACTATCTCTTAGTTTATAATCTTTTATTAACAAATACCCGCTTACCAAACCTAAAGCCGAAAGAATTTGCCAAGTAGGCAAGAAATTAAGAGTTCTTACAGCATGTGGTACTCCTGTTGTTATTGAAGCAGGAACCGGAGCAAGCAGTAACCATCCGAAAATCGTAAGCTTTGTCTTTTTATCAAAATTACCAAACAATAGAAAATATATTCCCAAAAGTATAAGAGGAACTTCGAATAAATAAAGAATCCCCATGTTCGGAGCATGGTGTCTGTCTATATCTCCTGTTATAAAAAGCCAATTAGGGTCAAAGTGAGATATATAACCTGAAATTATTGTTATAGCGTATACAGTCCTTCTGTTATCAAGAACTAACCCCAATTTATCGTTTCTTGCCTGATCTCTTTCAAGTTTTTGTATATCGTTTTTTAATAGTTCAGTCTGATAGGAAAAAATGCTTGTCCCTGTTACTCTAAGAAGCGCTGCTCTGTTTGTAACGATAAAAGCAAGCATCGGAGTAACCACAATAAGACCAAAAATAATAACTGCAAGAATATATTTTTTTGAAACAGATAATAAGTTTTTCCAATATATTAAAGCAAGAGCTATTACGAGAAGAGGAGTAAACACTTTTTCGCTTTGATAAACGTAAATGGAAAGCCCGGCAAAAAAAGCAGAAAGAAATAATAGATAAGGTTTCTTGAGACCCTTGATAAAGAAAAGAGCTGTTAAAATATTTAATGTATCACCTACATTTGCCTCAAATCCCACTCTTGAAAATTGCAAAGACCAGGGAGATATGGCCAAAAAGAAACTACCTATTAAGGAAAGAGCATCTCTATTTTTATAATTTTGAAATAATTCTCTTATAAGGAAAAACACTGCTATAACAGAAATTGTTCCAAAGACAGCCGAAGGGAATCTGACTGCAAAAACATTCAATCCGAATAACAAGACTGAAGGAATTGTCAAATAGGCGTAAAGAGCGGGTTTGTAATCGTCGAATGATCGAAGAACAACGGGAAGGAATTTTCCAAATTCGTCTCTTCCGGTATGAATTATCGAATACGCATCATAGCCTAATGCGACTTCATCCCAGTCGGGAGAAGGGGGCGTATTTCCAAGCTGCCAAACCCTTAAGAATACAGCCAAAATTACTATTAATCCCAAAATTAACCAAATCCAATTCTTTTTCATATGGTATATGCAACCAAAACGGGTTGACCGTTAAGCAAATAAAAAGTTTTCTGTATTTTTATGTTTGATGGAAGGTTATAAGGTGTATTTATATATAGTACTTTTTTAGTTTTACTAAGAGAATAATTGTAATCCTGAGGGAATAAATATTTACCGAATTTATCAATGGTTACAAATCCAAAAGGATCTCTATGTATTACAGCCGTATCTCTAAAAAATGACGGTTCAGTTT
>JAMCSM010000053.1 GCA_023380915.1 Actinomycetota bacterium
ACGTCGCTACAACACCTATAACACCTGAAAGTGCCGGCACAAGACGGGCTGAAAAACGATTTATGCCAAAGAAATAAAAAGCCTGCCTCATGGCAAAAACGCTGACGTTATTGGAAAGGTTGAAAATTCAACGTATACGGAAGATGTTCCTCCCGTGGCTATACAAACGTTGTTGGGGCTCAAAAGATTTGTTCCTCTTATAGAAGGGGAGTCTTTACCAAGAATCTGCTAAAATAAAGATGAATAATTCAAAAAAATCATTAATAATAATTATTCTTGCTTCGCTTTTTATATACATATTGGGAGCATGGGTTGTTCCTCTTACTGACCCTGATGAGGTTTTTTACGCAGTGGCAGCAAAAGATATGCTGCTTCACCACAGTTTTTGGACGCCACTTCAGTTCGGGCATCCACAGTTTGGCAAGCCTCCTTTTTTCTATTGGCTTTTAAGTTTATCTTTTTATTTCTTTGGCATAAATCGTTTTTCAGCCCGTCTTGTGCCGGCACTTTCAGGTGTTATAGGTGTTGTAGCGACGTATTTTTTCACAAAACGGGTTTTTAATGATGAAAAAACCGCTGTCAATTCATCTCTTATTCTTATGACAAGTTTTTTATACCTGATACAATCAAAAATGGTTCTCACGGATATTACTTTCTCTGTTGCTATATCGCTCAGCCTTTATGCTTTTTATCTCTGGTTTAAGTTTTCTGAAAAAAAATATCTTTATTTCTTTGGATTTTTTTCTGCAATTGCGACACTGACCAAAACACCACTTGGAACAATTATCCCATTGGTTATAATCATTTCATTTTTAGCCTTTTCAGGGAATCCTGATAAGATAAAACAATTTTTCAGGCATAAATGGTGGCTCCTATTCCTTGTTCTTGCCCTTCCATGGTATCTCTATGTCACTATTAAATATGGCAGGGCTTTTTACATAACATATTTTGTCCGCGACCATTATGGCAGATTACTTTATTCTGAGCATGGAAGCAGCGATACATGGTATTTTTATCCCGGAATAATGATATTGGGTATGCTGCCATGGACGTTCTATTTTTTAAATTTAGGCAGAAGGTGGTTCAGGGACAACAGATCTGAAATTCTTTTTTTCTTTTTATGGGCAGGCGGTTTTCTTTATGCTTTTTATCCTGTTCACTCAAAATTGGCAAGCTATATCCTGCCTGTATGGCCTCCTCTTGCAATATCATTAGCCCTTGCTTTACAACCGAAGTATTCCCAAAATTGGAAAAGAATTATAATTGGGACGTTGTATATTCTTTTTGGCCTTTCCATGTTTTCACTTATAGGCATTATTAAAAAAGTTTATCCCCATCTGTATTTAGAAGTACATTATAAATTGTTCGTTGGTGTAGGTTTATTAGCGCTTACAGAGATTGCTGCCGGATTTTTATATCTAAGGAAAAAGGTTAATCTTTCAATTTTTGTCCAGGTATTTATATGGCTCGCATTATTTATTACAATAGCGCCATTAGTCGCAAAAATCAAAGGGGAATATTCAAATGGTGACGTAAGAGGTTAATCTTTCAATTTTTGTCCAGGTATTTATATGGCTCGCATTATTTATTACAATAGCGCCATTAGTCGCAAAAATCAAAGGGGAATATTCAAATGGTGACGTAAGAGGTATAATTAAAAAATATAATTATTATGGAAAACCGATTGTTGCCACCAAATATAATGCAAGGGGTACCTATTTTTATACAGGCTATCATGTTGTTGTTTTATCTGTAAACCCTCAGCCTTTCTGGAGCCCTGAGGATGTTCCAATAATAAGTACTGCCCAACAGATAAAATTTTTCTTTGGCAGGTATAATGAGATTTTATGTATTATAGATAAAAAAGAATTCCGTCGTCTAAATAAAATCTTTAAAGGAAAAAGAAATAATCTGATTATATATCGTAATGGCCATAGGATTGTACTCATTAGTAAAAAAATTAAATCTTACCATTAGGTAAGGCACACATCTGGGGGCTTATTGGCAGTATAACAACAGGAATCCCTTTATTATACAGGGACCTCTGGATTGCAAAAACCGTATAATTGTGCAGCCATTTTGAAAAAATTGAATCCGTATCAAAAATAAGCTGTCCGCCAAAAAACGTTGAATCCGGATATTTGTTTAAAATTTTGGGGACAAGTTTATTTATTTCTTCTACGACGTCCCTTCCAACGGAGTAGAAACCTTCTGAATTATATCCATGCCATTTCATAAGTTCTGTATAAGCCTCAAGTTCTCCCTTTACATAATTTTCAAGATCTTTAATGGCTTTAACTCCTTTAAAATTTCCCGCGTCTACAATTCCTATCTGGACAAATATAAAATTTTCATAAAGTCCTCCAAAAATTTTCATAACGTTATATACGGTATGAAGTCCAAGGCCTGTAAATCCATTAACAAGAATAATTGCTGTTTTTTCCTCCGGATTAAATTTATGAATTTTTGCTTTGTGTATATCTTCAGCGTCAGGTTCAACCTTTAAAGCATTTATTGCTGAAAGAACAAGATCATCAAGCCTGCTTAAGGCTGCAGCAGTCGCCCTGTAATATTTTTTTACAATAGTAACAAGAAAAATAAGACTGCCTGTGATTACAAGTGTAATCCACCCGCCTTCGTGAAATTTTACTATAATAACTGCGATAAGGATGAGGGATGTAAGAAAAAGTCCTATGCCATTAACAGATATTTTTTTTCTCCATGTCTGTTCCGTATCTCGTACAGACCACCAGTGTTTAACCATTCCCAGCTGGGAAAGTGAAAAAGTAATAAAAACATTAATACTATAAAGTATTATTAAAAAGTTTATAGAATAATTACTTAAAATAACCACAAGGATAGCCGCAATACCCATTGTAAGAATACTATTCTGCATTACAAGCCTGTCACTTAATATTGAAAATCTCCGCGGAAACCAGTTGTCAGCAGCCATGTAGCTGAGAACTCGTGGCCCATCTATAAAACCTGTTTGAGCTGCAACAAATAGAATGGCTGTTTCTGAAAAAAGGGTTATTGGAACAAATATGTTTCCTATTCCTCCCCATGATTTTGTAGCATCATTAAATAAAACAGCATTTAGAGTTTGGCCGGCAATGGGTTTAACATTATAAAGAGCATATGCTATAAAAAGGCCTAAAGCCATAAATGCCAGAGATATCGCTAAATATCTTAGTGTATGTTTTGCAGTATCAACCTGAGGTTCCCGAAGAATAGGCATGGAATTGCTGACTGCTTCAATACCTGTATATGTTCCTGCGCCCATTACATAAGAGCTCATGATAAGGAAAACAGTCCCTATAGCTCCTAATCGTATTATTGAAGCATGCACCTGGGTGTATACATTGTAGGAAACTACAGGAAATTTAGCTATGTGAATGGCTGCGATATAACAGAGGATAAAAACATGTGTAAAAATGAAAACAAGAAATATTATTAAAAGCGAAAGAACAGATTCTTTAACACCCCGTAAATTTAAAAGTATAAGAATACCTATAACTGAAAAAATAAAAAGCGGCTTTAATCCTATGTATACATGCGGTAAAA
>JAMCSM010000054.1 GCA_023380915.1 Actinomycetota bacterium
GCTCCTGACCAGGCCTTTAAGACCTGTAATTCCTCAGAAGATAATATAATTGTTTCCGTTGTTCTCATGATAAACATTATATAATACCCACATTATATGTCAAGTTATTTATGACGCAGTACACTAGGTGGTGCACTGGAATATTTTAATGTTATTCCTGATATGGCTTGTTTTAGCAAAGCAATGGCTAACGGATATCCCATATCTGTGGTAATAGGAAAGAGGGATATTATGGCTCCCAGTGAAAAAACCAGGATATCAGCTACATTTTTTCCGAATACTTTTCCAATGGTTGCTGCACTTGCAACCATAAAGGAACTTCAAGACAGAAATGGAATAGAGTATATGTGGAAACAGGGAAAGAGACTGGTAAATGGATTTGAAAGCATGATATATGATTTTGGCATTGAGGCAAAGATGGTTGGAATGCCGGTAATACCAATGCTTAAATTTATCTACGATGATCCTGAAAAAAATGAAAAATGTAGGAATATATTTTTTACAGATGTTATTGAAAAAGGAATATTTCTTCATCCAAGCCACCATTGGTTCCTGTCGCTTGCCCATACAGATAAGGATGTTGATGATACTTTAAATGCAGCGGAGTCTGGTTTTTATAAAATAAAAAAAGCTATCAAATGATATTCATAAACTATTATTCAAAATATTAATTGTAATTAATCTTATTATGCTAAAAGTAAACAGAAAAGAGGAAATATTAGAAATATCAAAAAACAAAAAGGATATCAGAATTAATGATTTAGGTAAGATTTACATGTTTCTATTGCTTCCATCTAAAGAGATTTAGATGAGATTGAAAGAGGTCAGAGCGAAATATTTAATATTTTAAAATAGATAAAATTATAACAGACAACAATTGTGATAAGAATAAAAGAGAAGAAATTGCGATTTCTGGAATGAAGCTTATTATTGGTAGTGTTTGATATATTTATTAATTAGTCAGAGGATTGGAATGATTAATATGGGTAAAATAAAAGTTTGGTTGCTTTTATTATATTTAAAGCTTTATGACGCAACAGGTACCAGACTAAGAAATGAATTTAAACCTTTTATGAAAGACATAGAAATTAAGCTTGAGCAAAAAGGGTTGGAAGTATAGATAAGCCAGATATGCAGGCTGGATGAAGAATTCAAAAAGGCTGTAAAAGATTTTGAATTCATGGAAGTTGACGTAATTGTTACTCTTCATCTTGCTTATTCGCCTTCTCTCGAATGTATTAAAGCCCTGAAATCCAAAAAATTCCTATAGTTGTGTTTGACACTATTATAAAAAACAATTTCTCAAAGAAGCTTGTTCTTAACGATGTCATGACAAATCATGGAATCCATGGTGTTCAGGATATGTGCAATGTTCTTTTAAGGAACGGAAAAAATTATCTGATAACAGCAGGATATTATGAAGACAGACAAACTAAAGATGATATTTTATTTATAAAAACATTCTTTCAGCAAAGCTGTACAGAAAATTTACAACCTCGAGAGTTGGAAGCTTTGGAGGTCCTTTTTGTGGAATGGGAGATTTTTATGTTGAAAAAAATGAGCTGCAGAGAGATTTTGGTATTTTTACATTGGAAACAGCTTTTAAGGATATCTCAAAACTAATGCCTGATGCATCTTCAGAACTTATCTATCGGGAGAATGAAACGGATAAAAATAATTATCAAATTATTTTTAATGATGAAGAAATCCATAAAAATTCTAACAGAATAGGTCTTGCTGTCAGGAAGTAGATTAATGAAAACAGTCTTGATGCTTTTACCATGAACTTTTCAGTATTAACAGCAGATTCCGGTTTTCCGACAATTCCTTTTCTTGAAGCAAGCAAATCAATGGCAAGAGGAATAGGATATGCAGGAGAGGGAGATGTCCTTACTGCTGCTTTAACTGGTTCTTTGATAAGGTTACATTTACTGAGATGTTCTGTCCTGACTGGAAAGAAAATCTGATTCTTTTAAGCCATATGGGTAAAGTTAATTTGAGTCTTTTGTCAAAAAAGCCTGTTTTAATTAAAAAGGAACTTCCTTTCATGCAAGTGGGAACTCCGTCGTTTGTGATGGGGCAATTAAAAAGAGGTGCTGCTGTCCTCATCAATTTGTCACCTTCAAAAGAAGGCTATAGCCTTATTCTAAGTAATGTTGAAATAATTGAGATGGAAAATAAACTGGAAGAGTCTATTAGCGTTTGGCTTAAACCGGAATTGCCGGTTTCTGACTTTCTTTCTATATATAGTGAATATGGTGGCTCACACCATTCATCTTTAGTTTATGGAGCAGATATTGAAATTCTTAAAAAATTTGCCCATCTTGCAGATTTTGAATTGATTATTATTTAATTTTAAAACTCTGAAAACAAAATAAATGATTGCTTTTTGATTTTTAATATAACATTAACCTATTCTTATTAAAATTAAAGTATTGGCTAAATCGATTTTTGTTAAAATCTTCTTTTTGCCAGTTCAAGAATAGCTCTGCCGCAAATTTTGTTTACCGGGTCCCATACTGTTGAGGTTCCCGGAGAATAGCTTAAATCTAACATGTAAACATCATCAATAGTCATCTGACAAGTAATTGCTGCTGCAAAAATGTCTATCCTTTTTGCAACTCCTTCCTTTCCGATCATTTGGGCTCCAAGTATTTTTCTTGAACTGAAATCAACTATTAAAGCTATCGTTATAGTTTCAGCTCCCGGTAATGCTTTTGCATGAGAACTATAACTCTCCATTATTTTAACGGCA
>JAMCSM010000055.1 GCA_023380915.1 Actinomycetota bacterium
ATAAAACTATTCTAAAAAACTAAGGTTAGATTAAAAAAGTCAATATATTGTTGAATTAATGGAAGATTTTATAAATAGTGTAAATTATTAAGGTTGGTCTTACAATACGTTAAAATACTTTTCGAGGTTCCCTATTTCTTCGTTGATTTTTTCATCAATAACTTTTTTTTCAATTCCAAAGACAATTATATTTAATGTCGTTTTGATTTTTTCGAATGATTTTATTAAAATTCCATCAACTTTTGGAGCTTGTTCCATATCGATTACACTTACCTGAAGATAATCTTCACCATCTGTTGTTGAAATAAATTTTATATGACCCAGATGATTGCAGCCTTTACTTTTTAAGAATGAAAGTACATTGCTGCACAAATCTTTTATCTTTTGAATAAAATCTTCTTTAGTTATTGGTTTCGGGAAGGTAAAGACAATATTTTTAGTTAAAATTATTGAATTATCGCTAACCATAAAATATTTAATTTTAAATAAAATATAATAATTTCGTGATATTTTATTATATTATAAGCTCATAATTGTAACATACCTGTAAATGAAGTCAAAATAATTTTAATGTCAAATTTTAATATTTCTAATGCCATTAATAATTAGACAGACAATCCTGCTGCTGCGCCTCCCACCATAATGGCATTTTCAATTTTATTTATTTCATAATAGTATGAGCCTCTCTTATTAAAAATATTCTTCATATAAAATTCAACTCTTGATTTGAAATCCTTAAGCTTATAAAAACTGTTCCCTTCCGCAACAATACAAACAGGATTACAGGGATTTTTACCCTTAGCTGATTTTATTATGCAGGATGCAAGCACAATTGAAGTTAAAATAGCAGCCCTTTCAACAAGGTTTTCGAATAAATAATATAATACGACCTTATCTTCCCGACTCATGTATCTTAAAAGTTTTTTTAAAGTTTCGTTTTTCGGAGGATATAAAAGATAATCATCCAGGTCGCTTGAATCCAATATGAATTCCGCCCCGATTTTAGAGCTGAAAGATCCTGTAAATAGATTGCTGTCTTTTCCAAACCTTACCAGCTCTGCTGCAAGGCCCCCCATATAAGCACCTGATAGCATCTTCTCATATATACCGCTTCCAGGATTTTTTGTTTTGCTGTCAAAATAATAATCAATTTCTCCAAGCGGGCCTTTTGAAAAAGCTCCTGCCTCGACATTAATAATCTGATATTCATTTTTGCTGGATTTTAAGACAACACTTTTGTTTATATTTGAATTTCTCTCCATATAACTGACATTAAAACCCGTACCAAGAATCAAGCCGATAAAACTGTCATATTGCCTGTCATGAAGAAAATATAAACCCGCAAGCAGTGATGCATTAGCATCATTGAGCAAAATTATTTTTTTATTGCTGTAAAAACCAAGTTTTTTAATTTCAGCCAGAAGATTTTCCCCAATAAATTCACCCTCCATTTTCTTTACTTTAATCTCTTTGGTAAAATTTATAAGTTTCCCGTCTCTATTTGGAAAAATTTCCATAGGGTAAGAGAATACAAAACCTATATTATTACTTTTGTCCAAAAAACCTTTTATGTTACCTGTTATATTCCTGAAGAAAGCCTCTTTGGATATTTCCTCTTTAAAGCCTGGCATAACAGTATGATTATAATTTTCAATGACCGGTTTATAATCTTTATGAAATTTTACGACAGCAGATCTGAAATTAGTTCCACCGGCGTCAAGCACTATTGCAGGCTTATTTAGAGGAATTTTATTTTTTACTTCAATAAAAGTCGGCAGCATTTTGAGAGAACTTTCATAACCCTTTAGACCTCTATGCATTTCTTCAAGAAAAATATCTACATACTTCTGGATATCTATAGTTTCATAATTCATGCCGTATTTATTCAAAAAGTCTGAAACTTTTCCTTTTATTTTTTTAATATTAACTTCTTCTGAATTTTTTAACACCGGGTATAACCCCCAAATTAAAGATATATCGGATTTGGATCTTATATTTTTAAATAATTAACAGGCAACAAATGTAAAAATGCTGTAATATTTTATTTCAAATATTTTTTCAGCATTTTTTCAAATTTGTCTTTTTCGTCCGGAAGAATAGAATAGGTATGCTCCGGAGCCGGGAAGCTTCCTGTGCGAACATCATTTATATATTCTTTAATGCCATCTTTAATTATTTTTGCCAGATTAGCATATTTTTTTACAAACTTTGGAGTAAAAGCATCAAAGTATCCGAGCATGTCTCCACAAATCATTACCTGGCCGTCAATATGAGCTCCTGCACCAATGCCAAGAACAGGAATTTTTACCACCTTTGTCAGTGCACTTGCAAGTTCAGGCGGAACTGCTTCCACAAGCAGCATCTTTGCTCCTGCCTCCTGGACTGCCATGGCATCTTTAATGACTTCTTCTGCAGATTCTGCAGTTCTGCCCTGTGCCTTAAAGCCTCCTAAAACACCGGAAGATTGAGGAGTAAGCCCTATATGACCAATAACTGCAATACCTGCATCAGTTATAGCCCTGATTCTTGATGCTACTCTTATACCACCTTCCAGCTTTATTGCATCTACATTTGCTTCTTTTACAAATCTTACAGCATTTGCTACAGCATCGGCATCTGTTGTGTGATAACTGCCGAAAGGCATGTCTCCTACAACGAATACATTTGGTGCTCCTCTTCTTACAGCTTTGCTGTGGATTATACATTCATCCATTGTTACAGACACAGTGCCGCTATAACCATAAACAACCATCCCTAAGGAATCACCAACAAGCAGCATATCAATACCTGCAGCTTCTGCCAGATTAGCAATCGGAAAGTCATAAGCAGTCATCCAGGTAATTTTTGTCCCGTTTTTTTTCATTTCATACAAGTCTAACAGGCTTAACTTATTCCCCATCTAATCTCCCTTCCCCGGATTTCAAAATTTTTCATTAAACAATAATTTTTGTTGTTATTTTTCTTAACAATTTGATTTTATGATTTCAATAAATAAAAAATATTGATTATGTTATTGACCAGTCTATGTCAATCCATTTATTTTCCTCAACACTTTTAATAATGGCATCAATTATTGTCATTATTTTATAGCCTTCCTCGAATGTGGGAAAATCAGGTTTTAGATTTTTTTTATTTCCCTCAATTTTTATATAATTATAAATGCTTGAAATTATATTTTTCCACGAGTCACCATACCCTTCAGCCAATCCAGCCGAAAACGAGGAGAGTTCTCTGGTATTGGCACTCATCAAATTAGGATCTTTCATAAATATCTCATTAGGTCTGTTCCTATAACCTATCCACAATTTGTTTGGTTCTTCACCCTCCCAGAAGACGCTTTTTTCAACACCTGTTATTTCCCATTCTATTCTCTGTTTCCTGCCGGGACAAATTTGTGCTGCTATTAAAACGCCCTTAATGCCGCCTTCGAACTTGAACATAATAGTTGCATGGTCTTCGGTATCCACCTTAATTTCCTCATATTCTCCTGCCTTTAATTCTATTTCCTGAGCTGTTTTCAGCCTTACCATGGGCTTTTTCCTGTAAGGTATAAAAGTTGTAATATCGCCGTACACTGAAATGATTTTTTTGTCCAAAATCATCTGGACCATTTGCATCCAATGTGACCCTATATCGGATATTACTCTTGTTTTACCCTGATATTTTGCTTCTACTCTCCAGTTGTAATCAGATTCCTTAACAAGCCAGTCCTGCAGATATCTTCCTGAAACGAGGTTAATTTTACCCAGTTCACCCCTTGCAACCATTTCTTTTGCTTCCCTTACCATAGGATAAAAACTCATATTAAAGGTAGTGGCATTGATTACATTTTTTTCCTTTGCAAGCCTGACAAGTTCCCTGGCTTCGGAAATATCCATGGTTAGAGGTTTTTCACAGATTATGCTTTTCCCTGCTTCAATACAAGCTTTTGATACAGGATAATGAAGCATATTTGAACAGGTAGCATGAACGACATCTATATCCGGATCATTTACAAGGTCATGCCAGTCACCATAAGCTTTTGGAATTTTGAGATCAGAAGCAGCTGTATTTGCAGTTTCCTGATTCACCTCAGCAATAGCAGTGATTTCAGGGTATCCCAATCTTCTGATTGCTTCTATATGTATTGGACCAATAAAACCGGCTCCCACAATTCCAACTCTTATTTTATCCATTATAAAAATTCCTCCTAATACAATTTTAAATAATTTATAACTGTAAAATTATCATTTTAATATTACTAGGTCTTTTAACTATTTTCCAGTTTAAGAATTTAGGATAATCTGTTCAGGAAACAATATAATTCAAAGAAACATGATCCTGCCTGCAGTGATTTTCTAATAAATTTGTTTTGTAAGGCTATAAATTTTTTTGTAGTTCTTAAAATATATCATGTATTTTTCTTTAATTTTTTCATCAGGATAAAATTCTTTTCCAGGCTTAATAAATTTGGAAACTGCTTCATCAATCGTAAATAAACCTGTACTGCTGCCTGCAAGAATCATTGCTGCCAGACATCCGGCTTCTGCTATTTCCATTCTTTTTATTGGTTTTCCAAGGATAGAGGACTTTAATTGCAGCCAGTAATCAGCCCTGGAATTGCCGCCAACACTCCTTAATTCTTCTATTGAAACTCCGGATAGTTCCAGCCTTTCAACATTCAGAGCAATTTCAAAAACAAGACCTTCAACTATTGCTTTGAATATATCAGCCTTTTTGGATGAAAGACTCAATCCTATAATAGAACCTCTTGCCAGAGGATCAAAATAAGGTGTTCCCGAAGCGGAAAAATAAGGGAGGAAATAAAGGCCGGAGGGTTCAAAATCAATCATTGAAAAGAAATAATCATTGAAATGAATACCTTTTGATTCGGCAATTTTTTTCTCCTCGGTACATATGGAGTCCCTGTACCATTTCAACAAACTGCCCGAAGTATAGTTATATGCCAGTGTTACATATAGACCTGGCACGACATGAACCTGAGTTGAAAAATTATTTAATAACATTTTTTTATTAATTACAAGCTTATCTACCGCAACAGTTTCACATTCAACAGTACCCATCCCATCGCTTGTTATTCCACCCTTAATTGCTCCCACTCCAAGTGCTGCACATGGCTGATCATGGCCACCGGTAACAACTGAAACTTTATTTTTGAATCCCAGATCTTTACAAACTTCACTGGATACATTGCCAATTTCCATACCAGAGGAAACAGGTCTGGAAAATAAATTTATATCTATATCAAATTCACCAAGAATTCTTTCAGACCATTCTCTTTTCCTGATATCAAAAAATAAAGTCCTCGAACAGAGTGAATAATTCATTTTTGTATTCTTTATCCCAAGATTGTGATAAAGCAGGTCATCAGTAAATAATATTTTTTTTGTTCTTGAATAGATTTCCGGCAAATTATTTTTTAACCATAAAATTTTATTTAATGGAGCCACGAATCCGGGGGGATATCCTGTGATATCGTATAATTCTTCAGGTTTTATCTTTGTATATATAAATTCAAGTTCTGCCATGCTTCTTGCATCAGTGGAATAAATGGTATTGTAAAGATAATTTCCCTTATCATCCAGCGGAGTAAAACTTTCACCGATAGTCGATACAGACAATGCTGTAACCGGGTCCTTTTTTACAGACTCATTGCTATTAACCCTTCGTATAACATCGAAGATTTTTATCCACATTGCTGTTACGTCAAATTCAACCCATTTAGGCTGAGGGAAAATAAGGTCATAATCATTATAGGCCTGAGCAAGAATCTCACCATCTTCGTTAAAAGCAATTACTTTTGTACCTGTAGTGCCAATATCGATGCCCATTATACTCATAACACAGCTCCTATCTTAAGAATTGAATATATTTATTCTGGCATTACCTGATAATATTATAAATGAGCACACCGTTTTAGTAAATTTTTTAAGAATCATGCTCATCAAAAATTTATATAAAAATAAAATTTCTAAAGTATCAAATTTTCTAGAAGCCGGTATTGCTTAATAGTTATAAAAAATCCCATGCTCATAAAAATTCAGGAATTTAATATATATTTGAATATGGCTTTTCCAAGTCCAGAATTATAATTTTCCTCAATAATATAATCAGCCTTTTCAAGAACTTTTTTATATGAGTTTTTAACTGCAAACCTCAACCCCGCATATTCAAACATGCTGAGGTCATTGAAACTATCTCCAAAAACCGCAATTTCTTCTTTTTTTATATTCAAATCTTCAGCTATACTATGAAGTGCGCTGCCTTTTGTTGCATTAAGATTCAAAATATCAAAAAAATATTCTCCTGACCTTACCAGCTGAAGCCTATCAGAGAATTTATTTCTCAGATGCGCTTCAAAAGGATCAGTTTCTTTGATGGCTATACTGACAGAAACACAATTTTGTGAAATAAAACCTGTTTCAATGCTGCTGACCTTATACATTTTTTCTTTAACTTTCTTAAAAACTTCAATCCCGGCATGGTGCTTATCAAAAATAATTCTACCATCCTTTAGAGCAACAAGCGGATTATAACTATGCTTTCTTATTTCAATAATTAATTCCCTGTATGTTTCCGGCAATATCCTGATGGAGTGTATGACCCTAAATTTACTGTCAAAAACAACAGCCCCATTTAGTGTAATCTGTGGCAATTTCAGATTAAACTCCTTAATTATAGGTTTTATCGAAAAAATTGATTTACCCGTAGCTAAAATTATGCCGATGTTTTTTTCCTTACATGTAAATAATGCTTCCCCATTCAATTCTGAAATCTCGGAATTATTATCAAGCAAAGTTCCATCAACATCTGTTGCTATAATTTTTATCATATAAAGGTAAATAATACTTATAAAATATTTTATCTGCTTATGTGTGTTGCAATCCCGAGGCAGTCTTCCGCAGCTTCCATAACTGCTTCGGAAAGGGTCGGATGCGAATGCACTGTTTCAGCTAACCCGTCAACAGTCATTTCCGCTTTCATCGCAACAGCAACTTCATGGATCAAATCAGAGGCACGGGGGCCTATTATTTGTGCACCAATTATTTCTCCGGTTTCCGAATCTGTAATAACTTTTACAAAACCTTCTGTCTCACCTGTTATGAAAGCTTTGCCGCTGTTAGTAAATGGAAATAATCCTTTGCAGACCTTTATTCCTTTTTTAATTGCCTGCTCTTCATTTATACCAACAGTGCCTATTTCGGGAGATGTAAATACAGCCCAGGGTATCACCCTGTAATCCATGGTTTTGTTCTTTCCGGCTATATTCTCAGCAGCCATTATTCCTTCTGCAGATGCAACATGTGCAAGTTGAAGACCACCTATTACGTCACCGATTGCATAAATATTTGGAATATTGGTCCTTAAATGAGAATCCGCCTTTATGAATCCTTTTTCATCTGTAGCTATCCCAACCTCCTCCAGGCCAATTCCTTTAGAATTTGGCTTTCTCCCTACTGAAATTAAAATTTTTTCAGCTGTCATTTCTCCATTATTTTTGATTTTGCACACAAACTTGTCCTGTTCCTTTTTAACTTCTTCTACGGTGGAACCTGTAAGTATTTTAATTCCCTTTTTTGTAAATACATGGTTTATTACTTCCGAAACTCCAGAATCTTCCGTTGATAATATTCTTGGAAGAAGCTCGATTATTGTGACGTTGGAACCAAAAGCATTAAAAATATTTGCAAACTCACATCCTATGACCCCGCCGCCTATAATTACAAGTGATTCTGGAATTTTCTCCAGAGATAAAATACCTATATTATCGATTATTCCATCAACACTAAGATTGAATGGCGGAACACTCGCTGCCGATGAACCTGTTGCTATTATTATATTCTTTGCCATTACTTCAGTACTTTCACCATTTTCTTTATTAACCATAATTCTGTTATTTGAGGTTATTTTTCCGGTGCCGCCTACAACACTTATATTATTTTTCCTGAAATGAAATGCAAGTCCCTGCCTCTGTGCAGCAACAACCTTATCTTTTCTTTCCATTGCCTTTTTAAAATCCAGATTATATCCCGAAACATTTATTCCAAAAATGCCTGACTTTTTTATTTCTTCTATCATCTGTGCCACATGATAAAGTGTCTTTGTTGGTATACATCCCCAATTAAGACATACCCCTCCGAGATTTTCTTTTTCGATTACAGTGGTTTTGACTCCCAGTTTTGACGCCCTTATTGCAGCAACGTATCCTCCCGGGCCTCCTCCAAGAACCGCAAGTTCCGTATTTATTGTTTCCATCGCATTTTGCTCCTTCTTAAGAAAAATTTTTATAATTTCATGTTATAATCAAAACATTTAAAACCCTTAAATTTTAATGAAATTATGAATAAAAAAAATCAGATTACTAAACAATATGAATTTAGCAATAAAAAAACAATTCAAAATCATATTGATGAAATAAAAAATAAGCCTGAAAAAAATAATGATATTTTTTCACTACCGTTTTATGACCTTGGGTTAATCTCTTATAATGACGCTTTTGAAATTCAAACACAAATATTTGAACAGGTTCAGCTTAAAAATATAAGAGGCTTTATTTTGCTTCTTGAACATAAACCTGTAATAACCATTGGCAGTAATAAAAAACTTGATAATCTCCTTGCATCGGATAAAAGCCTTCGCAAACAAAAAATAGAACTTTTACAATCAAACCGCGGTGGCGACCTGACATTCCACGGACCCGGCCAGCTTGTATGTTACCCTATTATTAATTTGTCTTATTATGGCAGGGATCTTACGTTATTTGTCTGGAATCTGGAACAAATATTAATTAATGTTCTGGATG
>JAMCSM010000056.1 GCA_023380915.1 Actinomycetota bacterium
TATAATTTAAATCAAACCGGTTCTAAGTCATTTTGAATAATTCTTAAATTCTGTAATATTAAAAATGATGATGAATCAAAAGAAGGTAAGCATTTGAATACGGACGCATTTATTTGCTTACCTTCTTTTGATGATATACTACAGTAAGAGAATATGATAAAACTATTAAAAACTCCTGAATAGATATAAAATAATTTTAATAATTGATAAATGAGATGAAAATGAAAGACAATAAGATATTTTATTTAGGTTCAGATCATGCTGGATATAAATTAAAAGGAGAAATAAAGGATTTTCTAGATGAATTAGGGCATAAATATGTTGATTTAGGGAATCTTAAATTAGAACCAGGTGATGATTACACAGATTATGCCTATAAAGTAGCAAAAAAGGTTGCAAAAACAGATGGCAGAGGAATTCTGATTTGTGATAGCGGAGTTGGAGTTTGCATAGTTGCAAATAAGATCAATGGCATAAGAGCCGTAGTTGGATATAGTGTCAGGATAACAAAAATGTCAAGAGCTCATAACAACACTAATATACTTTGCCTGGGCCAGGATTATATAAATCTGGATAAGGCAAAAAAAATAATTCAAACCTGGATAGAGACTGATTTTAGTGGTGAAAAGAGACACAAAAGAAGATTAGAAAAAATAAGCAAAATCGAACATAAAAATACAGGTTTTTAATTTAAAGATATGGATTAATATTCAAAAATTATGCTTAATAAAAGTAAAATAAATTTCCCATTTACCTTAATTATATTTGGAGCTACAGGCGATCTTTTTATAAATAAACTTTCTGGTTCTCTGCTTAATCTATATAGTAAAGGACTTTTGCCTGAACTATTTCAGATAATAGGGATTTCAAAGGAAGATTACAATACAGCACAATTTAGAAAATTTTTAAAAAAAGAACTTCAAAAATCTGATAAAAAACATTCTCATAAGGTCATATCAAACTTTTTAAATAACATTTTTTATTTTAAAGGGTTTTTCGAAGACCCGGAGACATACGAGTCAATAAAAAAAAGCCTGGCACCAAAGAACAATAATAAGTTTGCTATTTGTCTTAATAAACTTTATTACCTTGCAGTTCCTCCAAAATATTATGATGTTATACTAAAAAAATTATCCGACTCAGGTTTAACAGATTCTTGTGAAGATAAAGCAGGATGGAACCGAATTCTTGTAGAAAAACCTTTTGGAAGTGATATAGATACTGCAAAAAAATTATCCGACTCAGGTTTAACAGATTCTTGTGAAGATAAAGCAGGATGGAACCGAATTCTTGTAGAAAAACCTTTTGGAAGTGATATAGATACTGCAAAAAAATTAGACGATATGCTGGGGCAATTGTTCAAAGAGGGACAAATTTTCAGGATAGATCATTATCTAGCTAAAGATATTATTCAAAACATCATATTTTTTAGATTTTCAAATGTTATTTTTGATCCAATATGGAATAACAGTTTTATTGAAAAGATTGAAATAAAATTATTAGAAAAAACAGATATAAATAATAGAGGTTCATTTTATGACAGCATAGGCGCACTTAGAGATGTGGGTCAAAATCATATTCTTCAAATGCTTGCACTCATAGCTATGAATGATCCAGGGAGCATAAATGCCTCATCAATAAGGAAAGAAAGAGCTAATGTCTTAAAAACTCTGGTACCAATAGACAATGACAATTTAATAAAGAAATACACAGTGCGGGGCCAGTATGAGGGATACAAAAAATCAAAAGATGTGTCGATAAATTCAAATACTGAGACTTATTTTAAAATAAAAGCATTTCTGGGGAGTAGCAGGTGGAAAAATGTACCTTTTTATCTTGAAAGTGGTAAAGCCCTAAAAGAAAAGAAAACAGAAATAATAATATATTTTAGGGAAAAATGTATATGCTCCGAAGCTCATAAAAAGTACCAGCATAAAAACCTATTGATCATAAAGATATTTCCAAAAGAGAGTATTCTAGTTAGATTCTGGGCAAAAAATCCTGGTTTAATAGGTTTTCCGGAGCCAAGAGATTTCGAATTTTCCTATCATGAACGAATTGGAGAGCATATCGAAGAGTATGATAAAGTTATACTGGATTGCCTTAAAGGGGACCAGACTTTATTTTTAAGCACCGAGGAAGAAAAATATGCATGGAAATTTATAACTCCCATCTTAAATAAATGGAATAATATAGAGCTTCATAAATATAAAAAAGGATCCCTGGGACCAAAAATTGAAATTTGAAGTAATTGATTTTTATAAAAAATAATTTTCTGAAGATTTAATGATTGATACTAAAAAAATAGAAGATATATCAAAACTTATCAGGTATTACATAGTAATTGCAACAACAATGGCAGGTTCGGGTCATTTAACATCATCTTTATCTGCAGTAGAATTAATGGCTACTCTTTTGTTTGGAGGTTTTTTTAGATACAGGACTGGTGAGCCCAAATATAACAATAATGATAGACTCATTTTTTCCAAAGGCCATGCATCTCCACTTTTATACTCCCTATGGGTTGCAGCGGGTCTTATAAGTGAAGAAGAGCTTTTAACTTTAAGAAAATTTAACAGCAGGCTTGAAGGTCATCCAACTCCAAAATTTCCATATGCTGAAGCAGCAACAGGTTCTCTGGGTCAGGGATTACCTATTGGAATTGGAATGGCTTTAAACGCAAAATATATTGATAAATTACCATACAACACTTTTGTGCTTTTAGGTGATAGTGAGATGACTGAGGGATCGCAATGGGAAGCAATACAGATTGCTGCACATTATAAACTTAATAACCTTATAGGAATAGTAGATGTCAATCGTTTAGGACAGAGAGGAGAAACTATTTATGGACATGATACATCTGCTTATGAACAAAGAGTTTATTCTTTTGGCTGGGAAGTAATTACAATTGATGGTTATGATATAAAAGAAATTGCAGCTGCTTATGAGAAAGCATTGGCTGTAAAGGACAGGCCTGTAATGATTATTGCAAAAACTATAAAAGGTAAAGGTATCAGCTTTTTGGAAGATAAAAATGGCTGGCATGGTAAGGTATTATCAGAAGAACAAAAAAATTTAGCTCTTATCGAATTAGGGGAAATTGATAAAAATGCCTTGGGAAAAATTGAAGGGCCGGAATTAATTGAGTCAATAAATGAGACAATTGAAGTTAAGGAAATTCCACTTGGTATTGAAAAAATATCTACAAGAAGAGCTTATGGAATTTCACTTGTAAATATATTTTCGAAATTTCCAAATATTGTTGTACTTGATGCTGAAGTAAGTAATTCTACTTTTACCGAAATTTTCAGAGATAAAATACCTTCAAGATTTTTTGAAATGTATGTTGCTGAGCAAAATATGGCAGGGGCTGCAATTGGATTATCTCTCAGGGGGAAAATTCCTTTTGTATCTACATTTGCTGCTTTTCTAACCAGAGCATTTGATCAGATAAGAATGAGCCAATATTCAAATACGAATATAAAGTTTGCAGGATCTCACTCAGGGGTTTCAATAGGAGAGGATGGGGCGTCTCAGATGGGTCTTGAGGATATAGCAATGTTCAGGACTTTGCTGAATTGCATAGTTTTGTATCCATCTGACGGTGTGTCAACCTTAAAATTGGTAGAAAGGGCAGCAGAGCATTACGGTAATGTTTATATAAGGACAACAAGGATGGATACTCCAATTATTTACTCAATAAAAGAAGATTTTATAATTGGCGGAAGCAAGGTATTAAGGTCAAGTAAGAATGATGTTGCAGCTATAATTTGTGCTGGTATAACTTTACATGAAGCATTAGTGGCATATGAAGAGTTAAAAAGAGAGGGAATATTTATAAGAGTTATAGATTTATACAGCATTAAACCAATAGATAGGGAGACAATTAATCAAGCAGCAAGGGAAACCAAAATCATCATAACTGTAGAAGACCATTTTGCCGAAGGAGGCTTAGGCGAAGCAGTTCTAAGTGTTCTTGATGTACCCTGCTCTTTTAAAATTCTTGCAGTTAGAAAAATACCAATAAGTGGAAAGCCATTCGAACTTTTAGACTATGAGGGTATTTCCAGGGATTCTGTAATATTTCAAATCAAAAACTTTGTAAACAGAAATGCTTTAAAGTAAGAATTATAAAAAGGAGGCCCGAAATTAGATTTTTAATTGGTGGAAGGTGCAGATAATTATGGAAAAAAGTGATATAGCAATAGTTGGATTGGGCCCAATGGGCACAAATTTGTCTTTAAATATCGAAAGCAAGGGTTATAAAGTCTCAATTTATGATATTGTAAAAGAAAATATTACAAAATTCATTAGGGAAAGAGCAGCAGATAAAGCAATTTTTCCTGCAAATAATCTAGAAGAATTAATCTCTTCGCTGAAAAAGCCAAAAAAAATATTGGTTATGATACCTGCAGGAAAATCAGTTGATGAAATAATTAAAAAACTGGTACCGCTCCTCAAAAAAGATGATTTGATTATTGATGGTGGAAACTCTTTTTTTAAGGATACAATCAGGAGAAATGACAAATTATCAAAAAAAGGAATATTGTTTTTAGGGGTTGGTATTTCGGGAGGGGGAGAAGGGGCGCTTAATGGTCCTGCCATAATGCCTGGGGGACAACCCGAAGCTTATAAACTTATAAAAGATATATTTGAAGACATTTCAGCAAAAGCTGATGATGGCATACCATGCGTCTCTTACATTGGGAAAAATGGCGCAGGTCATTATGTAAAAATGGTGCATAATGGAATTGAATATGCTGACATGCAACTGATTGGTGAATGTGTCTGGACTCTAAAAAAAGTTCTTAATTTAAATCCAAAAGAAATAGCAGCGATTATAAAATCATGGAATAAGGATCAAGATATATTAAGTTCCTATCTAATAGAAATTACTAGCAAAATATTAATGGAAAAAAATAAAAAAACAGAAGAATATCTAATAGATAAAGTGGCAGACATTACAAGAATGAAGGGTACTGGCACCTGGACTGTGCAGAGCGCATTGGAACTTTTAGTACCAGTTCCTACAATAGCAGCTGCAGTCTTTTCCAGGGAGATGTCACAATATAAGGAAAGAAGACTTAAGATTTATGATTTTATTCAATTTGGAAAAATTAACAAAATAAATAAGATAAACAAACTTGCTTATAATAGGTCACCCTATGATTTTATAAATAATGCTCATGATGCTCTATATATTGCTAAAATATCTTCTTATGCACAAGGTTTTGACCTATTGAAAACTGCGTCAGATCACTATAAGTTTGGTCTGAATTTAAGTGAAATTGCGAAGGGATGGAGAGCCGGTTGTATTATACGAGCAAGGTTATTGGATGATATTGTTATTGCATTTAAGAATGATCCAAAATTAATAAACCTGATTACAATCCAAAAATTCAAAGATTTTATAACTGATAATATTTATAAATTAGCTTCTTTTATAGAAACTGCTCATAACTTAGGGTTACCATTACCAGCAATGAACAGTGCTTATGATTATATATTGCAATTAGAAAGCCCTATTATTATTTCTTCACAGGTAACTGCTCTGCAAAGAGATTATTTTGGTGCTCATGGTTATTTTAAATTAGAGAACAATGGCTTGGACATAATAAAAAAAAGTGATCGTAAATTAAAAGAATATCACACTGAATGGATGATTCCGGGCCATGCGGAAATAGAAAAATAATTTTACTTTAATTTAAATTATCATTTAAGAAGGTTGCAAAAAAGTTCAATTTTTTAATGAAGTTCTGAATATAACTGTATAAACTGAAGAATATCACTTTTAGTTATCATTCCCTTCAGTTTTTTATCTGTCAGAATAACAAGATGGTTCAGGTTATATTTACTCATTTGTTTTATGGCTTCATTTGCCTCTGCTTCACTATTTATGGTCTGGTTTTCCTTGACTTCTTCTGCAATGTCTATTGCCCTGGTTGAATCCCACTGCTCTCTTGGAACACTTTTAATATCATGAATAGAAATGAATCCGATTAATCTCCTTTCATCCTTGTTATCAACTACAGGGAATATTCCATATTTATATTTCATAAAATAATTGTTTACGATTTCTCCGACTGTCGTATTATCTTTTATTGATACAATATTCGTATTCATCATGTCTTTTACTTTAAAACCTTTAATCGAAGAATCAAATATAAGCTGCCTGTAACTTAAATAAGCAGACGACTGCAGGAACCATCCGATAAAAGCCAGCCAGATGCCATTTAAAAAATTATTTGTAAAAATAAAATAAATACCAACGGCAATCATCAAAAAACCTATTACCCTGCCGACTGTTGAGGCAATGAAAGTTGCCCTTTTGAGATTATTGGTGGCTTTCCATATTATTGATCTCAGTACTCTTCCGCCATCAAGAGGATATCCCGGCAATAGATTAAAAATCCCCAGAATCAGATTAATTAATGTCAGGTATCCAGCGGGTATGCTTATGGCCGTTATATTCCTTGTAAAAAACCATATAATCGCAAATATTCCTGAAATTACAAAACTGGCAATCGGTCCTGCCAGAGACATTAATAATTCGGTTACCGGCTGATCAGGCTCTTTTTCAATTTCAGACATTCCGCCAAATATAAAAAGTGAAATTCTGCTGACCTGCACTCCCTTCTTCTTAGCAACAACTGAATGACTGACTTCATGAAATAAAATAGAAAAGAAAAAAAGCAAAACCGTTATTAACGTTATTATTGCTATAATACCCTTGTTCAGGTTTGGTAAAAAGGCCGGAAGATAGCTAAAGCCGAAATAATATATAAGAAGTGCAAATATGATGAACCAGCTGTAATCAAGCCTTATTTCAATTCCAAAAATTTTAAACAATTTAATCGAAGCCTTTAACATAATCAACCTCTTTATGTTTTATTATTAATTAATCTTAATTTATTATATATCTCTATTTATTAAATATCTCTATTATTTATTATTTATCTGGCAGTACCTTAACAAGCAGTTATCATTTATGTTGGAATCCAGGGAAAAAGCCACATGATGACATCAGCTAATCAGTTTAAGTTAAAAATGTGTTCATACATCAGATAGAAAGACATGTAACCCTTATATTCTTTAAAAGGCTCAAAAAATTCCTTTGCTTCCTGCTCTGAAACCTTTCCTTCTTTTCCGAGAAATCTGGCAAGACTGGATCTGAGCCCGATATCTTCAAATGGAACCAAATCGTGCCTTCCCATTCCCCTGGCAAGCACATACTTTATGGTCCAGGGGCCAAGACCTCGTATTTTCCCAAGAAATTTTATAATTTCCTCACTTGACATGGTTCTCAATTCTTCCAGATTTAAATCACCCGATAGAATCTTTTTTGATATATCAATCATGTATTCAGCCTTATGAATTGTAAAGCCAATTTTTCTGATATCCTGTACCTTTGCAGCAGCAAGACTTTGCGGTGTTGGAAATATATAATAAAATTTTGCATCCTTCTCAATCTTAGAACCGTAAATTTTTATGAGTCTTTCTCTTATCGATGCCGCAGCTTTTAAAGAAATCTCCTGTTCACTTATGGCAATTATCAAAGATTCATAGATTGTCGGCGTCTTGGGAGGCCTGAGGCCATAAAAACGATTAATTATTTTATTATACTTAGGATTTTTTGAAACTATTTTATAAAATTCTGTAAGATTGTCTTCTGTACTGAGCATCCACTTTAAAGTTCTCCTTAAAGATTGCAGGTTAACCGTATCCGGGAATAACTCTATTTTGAGCCGGGGAATTTCTATGGTGCCGCTGGATTTTATTTTTATAATG
>JAMCSM010000057.1 GCA_023380915.1 Actinomycetota bacterium
CAAAGGAAATACTTTTGTCCTTGTCTTTTTGTTTTGAAGTCTGCTAAATTTCCTGCTTTTTTAAATAGGGCAGGATAATACCAGGGATTTTAATCTATAGCTTGTGATTAACAAATCAAGGAGCAGAACTTCTTTAAATTCTGTTCCTTGATTATTTTTTATTTTAAACCTTTTTACTTATCCAATATTTTGTTGATAAAAATTTTTATCCGTCATTTGCTCTTTTTATTATTTCAAGAGTGCTTTTAATTCATCAGGGAAAGGCAATTTTTGTGTAATCTCCCATGCCTTTTCCATATTAGCTTCAGTAATTGGTATGGACGGGACAATGGTATACTCAGGAGCTGGTTTGTTTATTACACCATAAGCTGCCAGCAATGCAAGATTAAATCCCAGATGGTAGGGATTATCGGATACTGTGCCAACAAAATTTTCACCTTTAAGTATCTTAACCAGAGTGGGTCTGTCAACACCAAAACATGTAATCTTTATATCTTTTCTACCAGCCTGTACAGCTGCATCTGCAGCACCAGTGGCTGCAAGGTTCCAGTCACCATATATTCCCTCTATTTTTGGATTTTTCAGTATCATTGCAGAAGCTACGTCTGAGGCCTTATTAGGATCTGTGTAACCTGCTTTTGCTACTAATTTTAAATCTGGATAATCTTTTGCAATTGTTTCTTCAACAATTTTATCAATAAGATTGACAATCCAGAATTTAGTGTCAAAAAACATCATACCAATTTCCGCATTTTTACTTACGTTTTCAGCAAGAACTTTTACAGGATATTGTGCCAGACCCTGTGCATTTGCTGTAACCACACCAACATAATCCTTGCCATGTTCAAAACCCTGGGGAACATTTGACCATATTACAAGTTTTGCCCCGGAGTCAATTACTTTTCTGTATGTTGCGGCTGAAGAAACGGGATCGATAGGCCCTGAAATAACTACACTTGGTTTTAAAGCCAGAAGGGTTTCCAAATCGGATATCTGTTTTGTTGGATCATTTTGAGAATCAGTTGTTGCCAGCAATTTCATCCCGGTATGTGCGCATACATCCTTAATAGCATTTATCATTGTGTCTGTATGATCGGCTTGAAAACCATTTGGATTAAATACGACTGTAAAATTGCCCTGTTTTATTTTTTCAACTTCTCCGAGCGTTAGTTCCAGCTTATCATCCCAGTTTGGTGTCTGTCCCAGTTCACCCTGGAATGTTATATCACCCCTGTAGTCTTTCAGACCAGCTCTTGCATCAGAAATCCAGGGATCAGGCTGATCCAAATTAGCAGCTGTTGTTTCAGCTGCCGTAGTTTCTGTAGCTGTGGTTGCTGCTGTTGACTCTGCTGCCGTTGCTGCTGCTGTTGTTTCTACAGCTGTGGTTTGCTTGCAGCCCAATAATGAAAAAGCAAAAATCATCGCAGCAATTAATCCTATTATTAATACTGATGAAATTACCTTTTTCATTTTGTCTCCTTTCTTTTAGTTATTATTTTTATTTATAATCTGTCAGAATAATATGCAAAATTTTATTAAAAAATTTTTAAAAATTAATATTTTAAAATTAGTATTTGCTATAATCCTTATTTATAAGATTAGCTGGATTAATGCTTCTTACAAAATCATAGAAGTATATGATATTTTCAATTGGGATATCTTCTGTAAATGCATTTGAAGGAGACAAAATCAGCCCGCCATTGTAACCACAATTTTTTATCCTGCTTGTTACCTCATTTTTAATACTTTCTTTTGAACCAAAAGCAAAAGTATTTTGCATGGACATTGTTCCGTGAAGAGTTATTTTATCACCATATTTTTTCTTAATTGTTCCCGGATCCATGCACTCCGGCTGAATAGGATTTATAATGTCAAATCCATTTTCAATAAGGTCAGGAATTATCGATTCTATATTGCCATCAGAATGCAGGTAATAATAGACATTCTCTTTTTTTGTTTGATTTATTATTCTTTTATCTCTGGGTTTAAATATTTCACGCCATATTTTGGGAGATATCATAAGTGATTCTTCGGTTCCCAGGTCTCCCCCAAATTGAATTATATCAATTCCGGAATTAATGTATTTTCTAATCTGGCTTATATAAAATTCAGTTAATATGTCCAATAGGTCTTCCACGAATTCCCTGTCTGTATAAAGAGCTTCCAAAAACCTGGTATAACCACATAATATCCAGCACTTCCTGAATAAAGTACTTACTCCGGCACATACAATAAATTTATCTTTCCAATTTTTTACATCTTGTTCTACCCTGTCAAATCTGCCGGATCTATCAACATCCGGAACATTAAGATTGTCCAGAGAAAGTCTCCCATGATTATTTAAGGGATGATAAGAATATTTCCAGTCTAAATCATTTAGACCCGTGGTTTTTATTTTCACTCCCCATTCATCTTCTAATTCATCGTTTCCGATATCTTTGACAAAGTAATCATCTATCATTATGGATAGACCCATTTTCTTAAAATAGGAATATTCTTCTGCAATAGCTGGACCAGTCCGCATGCATGTAGATCTGAAGTCTATACCTAATTTAAACAAAAGGTCATCAACTGTACTGATATTGTAAAAATTTTTTAATTTTTCCAATCTTTCATTTAAAAACCATCCATCCAGGGGTATCCTATCCGGAACTTTATGGTTGATACTTAAAAAGACCCTTTCCCTGGAATTCATACAATTTTCTCCAATAAATTAAGATTAATAAAATTTCCAATATGCTTAAAAAAATTTTTATTTAATCAGAATATGAAACATTCGCTTTTTTAAATAATTTTGAGTATATGTTTTCAATTTCTTGCCGATATCTTATCCGGAAGCAGACATTGACTCCTATTGATTATTAAGTCCTCAGCAATTTTTTTTGCTCTTTTATACATATCCTTTCCACCCGAGACATCCCAGGAATTCCTTGAACTCCTATCTAAAAGTTCAAAAGTTTCATGTTCTGTTTTATATAAATTCAAGGTCTGTTCAGTTGACAAAAAATCCCCTCCGATACCAATTTTCTTTATTAATTCTACACTCATACTTTCTTTACTAATTTCAATTCCACTGAATATATTTTCAATGTATTTGGCTATTTCATTGTCTATTATTAATTGTGCGGCATCATAAGTTAATTCCCCTTCCAATAAGCCTGCCCCGGCCAGGATATCCACACCCGATAATGCAGCAAGCAAAGAATTCATGGTTTTTTCAAATACAGCCTGTTGATCTGAAATTTTACTGTCGGTAGCAAAACCTGTAGTAGTTGAAAATAAATTAAATTTATGTGCTAATCCTGCAGATATTGCAGCCATTTTAGCGTGTTCCGGTGCACCCCAGCTCATGGTTCCATATTTCATTTCAAGAAGGGTCGGAGCAGCACCATAAATAGCCGGATGACCTTCATTCAACATCTGGGCTATTATTACTCCAAATATTATTTCCGTATTCATAAGCAATAATGTACCTGCAAGTTTAATGGGGCTGTTGCCCCCTGACATTGGGGAAGAACCTACCCTGATTGGAATATTGTATTTCGTTGCAAGCTTCAAATTTGCGCAAGCATTATGGTCAAATGTAAATGGACTTACTGCCGGAAAATGAACCTGGAAAAAAGGCCTTAACCTGAATGCTTTTTCACTACCCGATATTTTAAAAGCCATCTCCAAAATAATTTCAAAACTTTCTTCATTGAGGGTATCAACCATAATATGTTTAGAACAATTTTCAAAGCAAATCTTTGCGGCAGTGACATCACTAAACTTTCCTGGTACATCAAAAGGGTGGATTGCTGTTGCATTAATATGCATAAAATCCAGATTCTGTACAATAGTTGCAATATCTTTTACATCTTTTCTTAAGGGCTTTCTTATACTTAAATAATTATCAACAATGCTAATAGCCCCGGATATTGGCCTATAAAATCTTTGATTCCCTAATTCGATGTCATGCTTTGGGTCAATACCAAATAATTTTATTTTTTTTGGGACTTTGCCAAGAAAATATTGTGAAACTTTTACAGGAACTTTAATATTTTTACCTGTTTCATCTATTTTGACATCGAATTCTTTTAATCTATTTAATAAATTAATGTCATCCAGTTTAAAACCAATATCTTCAATTAATTTTAAGGATTCTTCATGTATTGAATTTATTTCTTTTTCATTGCACCAGACAATACCCTGCATATTTTTTCCTCTTAATGGTAATACTTTTACAATATCAACTGGCTATTTATCAGAAGTTTATTGAAAGCTTCTATCAACGGATCTATATGGCTCTGGCCATTTGAAAGTGAAAATACTCCGTGTCCCGGAAAAATCATATCTATTTCCAGATCTGAAAGTTTTTTTATACTATCCCGGTAATCATCTAAATTGAATCCGTAGCAGTTAAGCAAAATAAATTTACCGCCATGATTTACCACATCACCGGTAAATAAAATATTTTTTCCATCCTTCCTCAGGAAATAGCACATTGAATCCGTACTATGCCCTGGTGTATGAATAGCTTTTATCTCTATGCCATTGCCTATTTTAATTGTCTCACCATCATTTATAATCTTATCAACCTTAAATGTTTTAAAAGTGTAATCATCTCCATAAAACCCCCCTCTTTTTGCAAAATC
>JAMCSM010000058.1 GCA_023380915.1 Actinomycetota bacterium
TTTAAAATAGATTTAAAAGTAGCCTAAAAATGCAATACTTAAGCTACAAAGTGAACAGTAATTGACATTATTTGCGCAGCAAAGATTGTAAAAAGTTTTGGAATTAGCCGGTAAGCTGAATTCCGTATAAAAAATTTTAGATCTTATTCATAATCAATACCAAGTAAAGCACTAAAAATTAAGATAGAAAAATTAAGTTTATAAAACAGCCCGTAATAAATGACCCTTTGTGTAATTTTTAAATAATGCTTCTTCAGATATGTGTTCTGTAAATTTTTTGTAATTCTCCTCATTGGATTCCCTCAAAAAACCTGCAGCATTTTTAAAGATTTTTATAACTTTAGAGCACTCTTCATCTGTTAAGAATCTTGTGTCTATCTCCAGCATATTAATACCGCTTTTTATTAATTTATAAAGATCAAAAATCAGACATATTTTCCTGGAATTAAATAATATAATATTTTCATTATAACCGGGGTATATCCTGAATTTATAACCTTTTAGATCCTGTACATAATACTCTTTTTTGCTGTCATATTTCTCATCAAGGAACGACAGTTTATATCTTGAATTTATTATTGGATAATAGCCATAACCATAAACTGAAAAATTAAAATTCTCCTCCAAAAAATTTTCCGAATTGGCTGTAACATTTGAAATTTCCTCAGCACTTAACTCCGGTGACAGGCTTACTCCTTTTATAAAATTTGGATATAAATTCTTAAAACAATTAACGGAAAGAGCATTGAATATATTTAAAGGAGATCCCAGAAAGATATGGATACTGTTACTGTTGAACTCACCGGTCAAGAATCCCAACATTCCCAGATTTGAAACTAAAAAGTTCTTAATTGCCGGACCTTTTGAATCAATAATATTCTTTTTTAATTCCATAAAATCGGCATCATACAAAATTTGAGGAGTTTTGATGATAAAATCGATGTTTTTATTTTCACAATATTTTTCTATCCCGACGATATCTTTGATTTTACTTCTGCCATGGTCATCATCATTACCATAACCTTCATTAAAACCATCATAAATGATTTTATCTGCACCGGCATCTGCGGCAATAAAAGCAGGCATTTTATCATATACAGTTGCTGCCAAACTCAAATATTTTTTTTCTTTTATATTCGAAATATCAGGTTTTCCTGGTCTGGATAATGGCAGGAAAAATTTTCCCAGGTAATCGCCAATGATGTTTTTACCCAATTTTTCTATATCAGCATATAAATTCAGACCAGTACTGACTGAAGAGCTCCACCCCCGTATATTTTTTTTAAAACTATGGTTTTTATTTTCATCCTCATATAATTGTTTAGCTTCCAATTCAAGTTCTTTATCAAAAAACTTAAATACCCTGTCTCCAATCGAAACATTTATGATCTTGTTTACAGGAATTTTATAAATGTTCTTAGAATTTTCATTTCCCTGGTAAATAAAGTTTTTTATTACAATCCTTTCATTCCCCCTGTTTGTCCAGATTTCAATTATATCTCCACTGTTTATTTTCCATTTGCTTTTTAAATAAATTGCACTAACCTTTGATACTACTTTGACAGTTTTGCCTTTTCCCCCCGTTTTGCCTGTTTTTTCAGGCTTTCCGGATTTTTTCTCGAAATCGATGTCAAAAATTCTTCCCAGAAAATTTCCAATACTTCCTGCTTTCTTTAAGGAAATAATATCTTTAGGATATTTTGCTCTAAAATAACCGGTACCAAGATCTCTTGAAAAAATTTGAGTTATTTTGTACATATCTTCTTCAGAAACCGAGTAATTGCCAGGATCTTCATAAAATAAATCAATGTATTTTCTGTAAATTCTGGTAATTATTCCCACATAGTCAGGAGATTTCATCCTCCCTTCCAGTTTCACAGCATTTATGCCGGTTTTAACCAGTTCAGGAATTAATTCCAGAGTGCATAAATCACTCTTGCTAAGTAAATATCCCTCCCCACATAATCTGTGTTCATTTTTATTGATGGAAATTAATTTGTATTTCATTCTGCAGGGCTGTGTGCACCTTCCCCGGTTGCCGCTCCTCTCGCCCGTAAAAGAGCTGAAATAGCAGCTGCCGGAATAGGAATAGCACTGGGAACCATGAGCAAATACCTCTATTTCCATTATTTTTTTATCTGAAATATCGCCGATCTCATCAAGAGTCATTTCCCTCGCAAGCACCACTCTTGAAAAATCAAGTTTTTTTAATAATTCAACTGAATACAGATTATGGATATTCAACTGGGTGCTTGCATGTATTCTTTGGAATGGATAAAGATCCCTTAATACTTTATAAAGCCCAAAATCCTGGATTATTATTCCATCCCTGCAAATCATTGAATATTCATTCAAAAAAATGGCTAATTCTTCGAATTCGGAATCCTTAAGTAAGGTATTTAATGTTAAATAAACTTTGACACTGTTTCTGTGAGCAAAAGATACGGCTTTTTTTAAATTGTTAAAATCAAAATTTTCAGCATATGCCCTTGCGCCGAATTTCTTATATCCAAGATAAACAGCATCAGCTCCGCCATTTATGGCAGCTTTCAAATGATCCCATCCGCCTGCAGGAGATACCAGTTCTATTTTTTGCATTTTATTGAAGATATTGTTTTATTTATTTAAGATATTGAGCAATGATTTCATCAAAAATTGGAATCCTGCCAACCAAATCAGCTAATTTTTTCTCAAGATTTTCTATAATTTTTTTGTTTGATTTGATTTTCCCGAGGACATTTTTTTTATTGGTACCACAAGGTGTAACTTTGGCATCAATGCAGTTTTCAATTTTTATTGCAGTATAAAAATCATTATCAAAGTTTTTGGAAAATTCCTTTAATTTTTCAACAGAGACATCAGTTAAGCTGATATTATTTTCAATACAATATTTGACTAATTTGCCTGTAATATTATGAGATTTCCTGAAACTTAATCCTTTTTTTACCAGATAATCAGCTGCATCTGTTGCCTCAATAAAACCGCTTTTAAGGCTTTTTTCAATAGTTTTCCTTTTAAAACTTATATTTTTCAGCAGCTTCGCAAATACTGCGAGGCTGGTTCTGGTTTCCTCATAAGCAGAAAACGTGATCTTTTTATCTTCCTGCATGTCACTGTTATAGGTTGACGGAAGCCCCTTGAGAAGCATCATAAGCTGCATAAGGTTTCCAACAACAAGTGAGCATTTTCCCCTCACAAGTTCCAGGATATCCGGGTTTTTTTTCTGGGGCATTATACTGCTGCCTGTGCAAAATGCATCATCTATGTCGATAAAGAAAAATTCATTTGTATTATAGATTATCAAGTCTTCTGAAAATCTACTCAAATTGATCATCAGGCTGCTGCAGCAGTAGATAAAATCAAGGAAATAATCCCTGCTGCCAACAATATCCATGCTGTTGGAACCGGCTTTTTTAAACTTAAGAATTTGAGTAAGCAGTTGAATATTTATGTCATATCCGCTTCCGGCACAGGCTGCAGCCCCGAGAGGCATAAAGTCACAATCTTCAAAGCATTCAAATAGCTTATTTATATTCCTTAAAAACTTTTCATAAAAAGAAAGCAGGTAATGCGATACCAGCACAGGCTGAGCCTTTTGCATATGGGTATACGCAGGAAAAATCAGATCTGAATTTAACTCTGCAGAGGTCAGGATAACTTTTTCCAGGTCGATTACCCGTTTTATTGACTCAATAACGGCATCTTTTAAAAATAATAGTTCATCTACAACTATCTGGTCATTTCTGCTTCTGCCGGTATGTATTTTGCCGGCAGTCTCTCCAATTATTTTTCCAAGTTCATATTCGACCAGGCTATGTATATCCTCATAATTTCCAGGTTCTATTTTACCATTTTCGATTTTAATCTTTATTTCTTTAAGACCGGCAAGAACCTCTTTCAATTCACTACCTGAAATTATCCCAATATTTTCAAGTCCAATTGCATATGCTGCTGTTCCGGTAATGTCATACAGATAAAGGTCCCTGTCAATATTTATAGAAGAAGTAAATTTTTCGGTGGTGGTATCCGGATCTTTTGAAATTCTTCCCTTCCATAATTTATCTGCCATTATTTAATAGTCCTCTCTTTTTTCCCCATTATTTCATAAGGGTAACCCCAGATTTTAATAAAACTTTCCGAATGCCTGGGATCAAAAGCATCTTCCTTATCATAGGTTGCAAGATTAAAATCATATAAGGAATAATTTGATTTTCTTCCGGTTATTGAAAAATTCTTATATTCAAGCTTAATTTTTATTGTACCGGTTACGTAATCCTGGCTTTCTTCGACAAAACTTTTTAAACAGTTCATCAGTGGTGTAAACCACAAACCATAATAGATCATTTCAGACATTTTTTCCTCAACCAGGTATTTGTAATGTATCATCTCCCGGTCCAGAACCATATTTTCAAGCTGCCTGTGGGCTTCTATCAATATGACTGCGGCAGGTGCTTCATATATTTCCCTTGATTTTATACCAATCAACCTGTTTTCAATCATATCAACCCTGCCTATTCCATAGGCACCCGCAGTGGTATTTATTTTCCTGATTAAATCAAGAGCAGAGATTTTATTCCCATTCAATGCTACAGGAATACCTTTGACAAAATCTATTTCCAGATATTCACTGTTCCCGGGATTTTTCTTTATTTTGGTCCATTCATATATTTTCTCAGGAGGCTCAGTCCATGGATCTTCAAGAACGCCGCATTCGATGCTTCTTCCCCATAAATTTTCATCTGTACTGTAGGGGCTTTTTTTAGTTACATTTATTTTTATACCATATTTATGTGCATATTCTATTTCTTCTTCTCTCGAGAGTTTCCATTCACGCAGCGGTGCTATAATTTTCAGGTCAGGATTTAAACTTCTTATCCCCACATCAAATCTTACCTGGTCATTCCCTTTTGCGGTACATCCATGAGCTATTGCTTTTGCTCTTTCTTTTTTAGCTGCCTCAACAAGTTTTTTTACAATTAAAGGCCTTGCAAGCGCGGTTGCAAGAGGATAATTTTTTTCATATTTTAAGTTACCCTTTATTGAGGGCAGGATGAAGTCTTTAATGAATTCTTCTTTTGCGTCAATTATTTCAGCTTTTAAAGCCTTATTAGCTATAGCTCTTTCATAAGCTTCGTTTAAATCATCGGGCTGCCCGCAGTCTACAAGGACTGCAACTACATCCATATTGTAATTTTCCTTAATCCATTTTATTGATACCGAGGTGTCAAGCCCCCCTGAGTATGCAAGAATTACTTTGTCATTCATTTCCCCGATTCCCCTTCTTATTTTACTTTTCTAATTTTCCAGTACTGTTGTTTTAAAAAAATAATAAAATTAAAACTCTTTAAAAAGTTTCACAATTTTTTCTGCACTTAAATCACTTTCAATTACACAAATTATCGTATCATCGCCGCCTACTGTACCAAGAATCTCCTTAAAATTTGCCCCGTCTATGGTTGCTGCAACACCCTGTGCTTCCCCAGGGCTGGTTTTTATTACAAGAATATTATTTGCCCTGTCAATTGAAATTACATTTTCACGAAATTTTGTTTTGACTTTCTGGATATCCACATAAGTATTGCCCGAATATTTGCCGCCCAGTGTATAAAATTCTTCCTGCAGCGAATTGCGAACTTTTGAAAGCTTTAGATCTTTCATATCTCTTGATACGGTGGATTGAGTTACCATGAAACCCTTTTTTGAAAGCAGATCCAGCAGTTCCTCCTGTGAAGTCACTTTATTTTCTTTTATTAATTCTCTTATAGCCTTGAGCCTTTCAGATCTATTCATATAAATACACCAGCAATGCTTTCTGCGCATGTAGACGGTTTTCAGCCTGCTGCAGGACTATAGAGTTTTTGCCATCCAGAACTTCCGATGTAATTTCCTGTTCCCTGTGCGCAGGGAGACAATGCATAATTTTAACACCTTTTTTTGCATAGGAAACGAGTTTTGAATTTACCTGAAATTCCTGCAAATCCTTAATTTTCTTTTCGGATTCTTCATCTCCCATACTAACCCAGACATCGGTATAGATTACATCAGCATCTTTTACTGCTTCAATCGGTTCAAATTTGATGCTTACTTTATTTTTTACAATTTTTGACTGTTCATTTATATAATTCATTATATCACCGGCCGGCTGATACTTTACGGGACAGCCGATTGTTATGTTAAGACCTAATTTGGTAAAACCGACAAGAAGACTGTTTAAAACATTATTGCAATCCCCTATATATGTAAATTTAACATCTTTTTTAAGGAGTCCCATTTCATCCAAAGTAAAAAGATCTGATAATACCTGGCAGGGATGGTAAAGGTCGGTAAGGCCATTAATTACAGGAATAGTACCATTTTTTGCAAAGGCCTCAACTTTTTCCTGTTTGTATGTTCTAATGACTACACCATCAAGATAAAGTGAAAATATCTTTGCACTATCCTCCGTTGTCTCTCCCCTTTTTATTTGAAGGGTGTCAGCATCAAGGTATAAGCAATTGCCTCCAAGCTGGTTAATGCCGGCATTGAATGAAAGCCTTGTTCTTGTAGAATGTTTATCAAAAAGAAGGGCAATGTTTTTTTCTTTCAGGACATTTGCATAAGCTTGTTTATCTTTTTTAACCTTATCTGCAAGGTTTATAAGATATTCGATTTCTTCTTTTGCATAGTCTTTTAAAGTTAAAAAATCCTTATGTTTATTTTTTAATTTTTCTTTCACTGTAAATCCCCCTGATGATTTTCTGCCTTTAGCATACCATCCAGCCATTTTACCAGTATATCCAGATCACTTTTGGTGATAATAAGCGGCGGCAGAAATCTTAAAGTCATATCAGAAACTTTATTGATTACAAGATGGCTTTTTAGGGCCTCTCTTACCAATCGATCAGCAATGGGTTTATTAAATTCCATACCAATCATAAGTCCCATCCCCCGTATATCTTTAATGACAGGATATTTGTTTTTTAGTTTCATAAGACAATTTATTAAATATTTGCCAAGTTTTTCAGCCTTTTCAGGTAAATGGTTTTTCAGTATATAATCAATTACAGCACATCCTGAAACAGTTGAAGCAGCATTACCTCCAAATGTCGAGCCATGGCTTCCGGGTGTGAAAACCGAGCTTATTTTATTATCCGATATTATTGCTCCTATCGGCATCCCGCCGCCAAGACTTTTAGCGACAACAAGTATATCTGGAATAACTGAATAATTTTGAAAAGCAAACATTTTACCTGTCCTGCCAAACCCGGTTTGAACTTCATCCAATATCAATAATATTTTTTCTTTATCGCAAATCTTTCTCAGTTCGATAATGAAGTCTTTTTCTGAAACATTTATACCACCTTCACCCTGTATGGGTTCAATCAATATAGCGCAGGTATTTTCATCAATTTTTTCTTTTACAGAGTTTATGTCATTTATTTTTGCATACCCGAAACCTTCAAGCATAGGTTCAAACACTTTTTGTTTTTCTTCCTGAGCAGTTGCAGAAAGTGCCCCCATTGTTCTTCCATGAAAAGATTTGTAAAAAGAAATAATCTTGAATTTCAATGGTGAAATATTTTCCCTTGAATATTTCCTGGCAAGCTTAATTGCCCCTTCTATTGCTTCTGTTCCACTGTTTGCAAAAAACACCTTTTTTCCAAAACCGGTTATTTCACATAATTTTTTAGCCAGTTCAATCTGCGGTTCATTGTAATAAACATTGGAAGGCTGGATTATCTTCCCAATCTGCTTTTTTAAGCTGTTAACAATAAATTTGTTACTGTGCCCGACATTCAGGCAGCCGTAACCTGCTATAAAGTCTGTATATCTTTCACCATTGGCATCCCATAGATATTGCATCTTTGCCTTTGTAAATACTACAGGAAACCTGCCGTAGGTAGGCATCAAATATTTACCGCCTTCTTCGAAAATCTTTAAATTTTTATCAATAACTTCTTCTTTCTTATATTCTTTCATTTTATATGATCTTCCATCGTAGTCTTTTATAAAGTAATCATTGTTCCAATACCCTTATCAGTGAATATTTCAATTAAAATTGAATGAATCCTGGTTCCATTTAAAATATAAGTTCTCTCTACTCCACTCTTTAATGAATTTATACACGCCATCACTTTCGGGATCATCCCTTTGCTTATTTCCCCATTTTTTATAAGTTCCATACATTTATCGGAACTAAGGCGGGAAATAAGCTTCTCTTGCGTTGTATCCGTCTTATTATTTGTATCATTGGATTTCATCTTGATACCGTCTACATCAGTTAAAAGTATCATTTTTTTTGCGTTAAGTGATACTGCAATATCGCTGGCACAGGAATCCGCATTTATATTGTATATATTTCCATTTGCATCTGTACCAAGTGTGGCTATAACAGGTATATATTCTCCGGATAAAATATTTTTAATGAATTCGGAATCAACTTTTACAACCTCGCCTACAAACCCCAGATCTATCTTTTTACCGTTCTTTTTATAATATTTCTTCGTGCACTTAATGAAATTTGCATCATTTCCGGAAATTCCAACTGCAATGTCTCCATGCTTATTAAGAAAAGATACAATTTTTGTATTTATACTGCCAATCAAAACCATTTTTACGACATCCATTGTTTCTTCATTTGTAACCCTGAGACCATCCACGAATTCAACCTTTATGTTTCGTTCCTCCATAAGCTCCGTTATCTGCTTACCGCCGCCATGAATCAGGACTACTTTTATTCCTACATATTTCATTAAGATAATGTCATCAAGGACACTTAGCAGTATCCCGTCATCTTCCATCATGCTTCCGCCGATTTTAATAACTACTATCTTATTGAAATATGTAGGAATAAAAGTAGTCC
>JAMCSM010000059.1 GCA_023380915.1 Actinomycetota bacterium
GGAACTCGTGTCAAGGGTGTTTGAAAAAAAGCCCGACAGGATTATTTTTGTGGGAAGCGGAAACTCCTGGTCTACAATGTATTCAGGATTTTATCTTATTTCCAAATTTTCCAGTATACCATGCTATCTGTTCTTTGGACCGGAATTAGTATCCATGAAACCAAAATTCATCACTAAAAATACTGTTGCAATTCTTGCAAGTTATTCTGGTACTACTGAAGATACTTTAGATGCAGCTTCTTTTTTAAAAGAGTATAAATGCAAGACAATGTCAATAACAAATAAAAGTGATTCTGAGCTGGCCAGAATGACTGATTATAACATTAACTATGATTCAAAATCGCTGTATATCTCAGCTTTATTTGAATTATACCTGTTTGTTTTAGATTTCTTAAACAAAAATTCAGAATTTAATAAATATAATGAAATTGAAAAAGAATTATTGGAGCTGCCTCTGCGACTGGAAAAAATTGTCAAAGATTCGGAAATGCCGGCAAAGGAATTAGCATCCAAAGTGGCTAACTCAAATATGTTTTATTTATGTGCTGACGGTCCACTCTTTGGCTTAGGTTATCAAACCGCAATGACTGTTTTTACTGAATATTTGCGGATGGATGCAGCTATTCTTAATGGTTGTGAATTCAGGCATGGGACTTTGGAAATTGTGGGAAATGGCAAGCCTACAATAGGATTTCTATTGGGAAATGACGATTCGAGGGTATATACTGAAAGGACTTTTAATTTTTGTGAGAAATATGGTGCAAGAACTTTTAAATTCGATTTAAAAGAAAATAATTATAAAACCAATCCATTATTATCTCCATTTTATGTATTTCCTAAAATAAACTGGTTTATCCTGTATATGTCAGTTATTAGAAATATTGATCTTGATGAATATATTTATATGCATGTTGTGGATTATCATTAAAATAATTCTTTAACCCTAAAAAATATGAAAAAATATTTTGACTTGATTAGCATAGGTGACAACTGTGTAGATATTTACAATCAGGAGAAAAAGGAATTTTATCCTGGCGGCAATGCGGTAAATGTTTCAGTCATTGCAAGAAGACAGGGTTTGAGTGTGTGCTATTATGGAATTTTTGGTAATGATATATATGGAGAAATCCTTAAAAGCAATTTATTAAAAGAAGGAGTGAATTTGGATTACTGCAAAACTATGGAGGGTAAGACAGGTTTTACCATAGTGGGTTTTAATAATGGGGATAGAGTTTTTTTAGACGATAATATTGGTGTTCAGAATTATTTTGATTTATCAGATAATTTTTTAGATGTTTTAAAAGATTCCAGAATCAATTTTTACTCAGGATTTACCTCATGGATCAGTGATGCAGAAAATGAGCAAGATAATATAAAAAATAAAAATTTAAGATTATTGCCAGAAATTAAAAAATATTCTGACTTGCTTGCTTTCGATTTTTCAAATATTGCTGATTTAAATTATATTATCAGTCTTTCTTCGTATATAGATATTGCATTTTTCTCTATGGGGTCTAAAGGAGATATTTTTGTCAAAGAGTTTTTAAAAAATATTCAAGGATACTTTAGTAACGGTTCACTAATTGTATTAACACTAGGTAAAAACGGGAGTATGGCTTTAAAAAATAAAGAGGTCTTTTCTCAAGAACCGATAGTTGCAGCAAGAGTGGATTCATTAGGGTGCGGAGATGCTTTTATTGGTGCTTTTTTAGCAGAACATATAAAAACTGATGGGAACATAAAAAAGTGTCTTAAATATGGTACAGAAATTGCTACCGAAAAGTTAGGGCATTATGGCGCATGGTAATTCTCATATAGTAATCTAAAAACATTAAAATATACAGTGAATAATATTTAAGCAGTATGTTATCGATTACACATATTAAGATGCAGGAGGCAATAAATTGAGCGGTAAAATTAATCTCCTAAATAGTAAAGAAAACAAACTAAAAATTGCATTATTATATTTTGATAACTATGACTATAACGGAGACAAGTATGAGGTTTTTCCAAAGAGTGTTAAATACTTTGAAAAGCTCTCAAATAATTTTAATTTGGAATTAAAAGTTATAAATAAAAAGATCAGAACATCTGAAGAATCAAATGAGATTATTAGAAAACTTGAAGTAGAAAAAATAGATTTTATTGTTATGTTAATTGGAACAGGCCCAAGAGGGGAAGCAGTTCTTCCTGTAATTTCAAAACTCTGGCCTATAGGAATTTGGTCTGTACCGGAACCGACATCAAGCGGACCACTGCCTTTAAACAGTCTAATGGGTGCAAATCTAGTCAGTTCAATTGCACGGGAATATTTAAAAAGATCTTATCCATTCAAATATTTTTATGGCTGGCCCGATGACAATATTTTATCAAAAAGATTCGAAATAACATTTAAATCGTTAAGAAGCCTAAAAATTTTAAAGAATACGAAAATCGGCTGGCTGGTGGGATTGGTGCCGGGTTTTTTTGACTTTTGTATTGATGAAAAAGAAATAAATAATAAGTATGGTGTTGAAGTAATAAAAATAGACTATAAGGAGTTAAAAAAAAGATTGGAGAGTTTTAAAGAGGATTCTGTAGAAATGAAAGTAAGCCAGATAAAAAACCATACTACTGTAAAACTTCCATTGAAAGAATTATTAAAGGCAGCAAAAATTGATTTGTTATTGGAAGAGCTTATAGAACAATATAGTTTTGACACTATAGCTTTAGGCTGCTGGCCGGAGCTTATGGAAGATTTTGGCGCAGCACCATGTTCCTCTGTTGCAAGATTTACTGATATGGGAATTCCTGTTGCATGTGAAGGAGATGTATTAGGAGCAATTGATATGATGCTTCTTAAGAATATTTCAAATTCAACGCCTTTTTTAATGGATATTGTATCGATGAATGAAAAAGATGAGAGTATATGTGCATGGCATTGTGGTTGTACCCCGCCAAAATATGCTTCTGGCAAAT
>JAMCSM010000060.1 GCA_023380915.1 Actinomycetota bacterium
CAGGCATTAACTGATCATCCAGCTATAAACGAGTATTGTTTATACAAAGATAAGTCTCCGTGATCCTATGTCACACTTATTTGTGCTTGAATAGACAATCTACACATATAAAAATGCGGTCTGCTCCCAAAGAAGCAGCGCACTCACCTCCACGTGGTTTGTAGTTGCCTGCAATATAAATAATATATTTATAAAATAAATTAAGCTTAAGGACAACAGTTTTTCATCCCGTTTTGTGCCTTGAGCGAAGCGAAAGGAATGGTTATAAAAATGATTGAAATTTTAATTATAGGTGAACTGCTGGTTGAAATAATGCGTCCAAAGAAAGGTATCCCTTTAGATAAAAAAGATATTTTTAAAGGGCCGTTTCCAAGTGGTGCTCCAGCAATATTCATTGATACTGCAGCAAACTTAGGTCATAAATCTGCAATTATTGGAGGTGTTGGAAATGATGGATTTGGTAAATTGATTCTTTCAAAGTTAGAAAAAGATGGTGTAGAAACAACTGGAATAAAGATAAGTAAGCTTCCAACTGGTGTTGCATTTGTATCCTATTTTGAAGATGGAAGCAGGAAGTTCATTTTTCATATAAGGGATTCTGCTGCAAGCGATCTTGGAAACCTGGATGAGAATTTAATAAAAAATATAAAAGTATTTCACATTATGGGTGTTTCTCTTATGATCAAAGAATCTGTAGCCAATAAAATTGTTGATACTGCGAGAAAGATTAAAAAATACGGAGGAATTGTATCATTTGATCCCAATATAAGGAAGGAATTAATGAATAAACCCTATATAGAAAAAGCTATTCATACAATTATAGGTTTATCATTTATTATACTTCCTGGTTTGGAAGAATTGTTACTAATAACTAGTGAACATAACAAAGAAGCTGCAATCAAAAAAGCTTTAGATAATGCTCATCATGTTGTATTAAAGTTGGGAAGCAAAGGTTGTGAAATCTATTCAAGGGATAAAGAAGATCCTGTAATTTGTCCTTCCCTTGATATTGGAGTAAAAGTAGTTGATCCTACAGGTGCAGGCGATGCGTTTGATGCTGGTTTTTTATGTGGGCTTCTTGAAGAAAAGAGTATGAGCGATTGTGGTATTTTAGCAAATGCCTGTGGAGCTTTAAATACTACAAAATTGGGTCCTATGGAAGGTGTGTTCAAAAGAGATAGAGTAAATGAATTCATAAAGATTAATTCATAAAAAGCTATTGTAGTGCGTCATAAATAACTTGACAAATAATATGGATATTGTACAATGTTTATTGTGAGAACAACAGAAAACATTATATTATCTTCTGAAGAATATCAGGTCTTAAATACCTGGGCAAACGTAAGAAGTATTCCCTTAAGATTGGTACAGCGTGCTCAGATTATTGTCATGGCAGCTAGTGGTATACTAAATCAGGATATTGCAAAAAAACTGGGCATTTCGCGCCCTACTGTACAGCTATGGAGGTCCCGTTTTCTATCTTTAAGACTGTCTGGCTTAAAAAAAGATGCACCACGTCCAGGCCGTATCCCCAAAATTTCCCAGGCTAAAATAAAAGCAGTAATAGAGGCAACTATAAATACAGTACCTCCCAATGCAACACACTGGAGTACAAGAAGCATGGCAAAAGCTCAGGGACTTAGCGAAGCAACTGTGCGAAGGATATGGAAAAAGCATAACTTAAAGCCACACCTTAGAAAAACATTTAAGCTAAGCAGCGACAGGCACTTTGTCCAAAAACTCTATGATATCGTTGGCCTTTATCTAAATCCTCCGGACAGGTCTCTTGTACTGTGTGTAGATGAAAAGAGTCAAATCCAGGCTCTTGAGCGTACTCAGCCGTCTCTGCCAATAAAGAAAGGCCGGTGTGGCACTTATTATACCCATGATTATAAACGAAACGGCACAACTACCCTGTTTGCAGCTCTAAGCATGCTTGATGGAAAAGTTATTGGAGGCTGCATGCCGCGTCACCGCCATCATGAGTTTATAAGATTTTTAAAAAAAATAAACAAAGAGACCGCCTTTGGGCTTGACCTTCATTTAATAGTAGACAATTACTCTACTCACAAACATCCACAGGTAAAGTCCTGGCTGGAAGTCCATCCACGCTTTCATCTTCACTTTACCCCAACTTCTTCTTCCTGGTTAAATCTTGTAGAGAGATTTTTTGCTGAGATTACAAATAAGAGAATAAGACGTGGATCATTTAAGAACGTATCAGTTTTAATAAAGGCTATTAAAGAATATCTTGACAGTCACAACCAAAATCCGCAGGTATTTGTGTGGAGTGCACCGGTGGAACGTATACTGGAGAAGATTGCCAAATGTAAAGAAGCGTTAGACGCAGTACACTAGCTTACTGAATATTATTATTTTAAATACTAAAGATAATATATGGAAATAAGTGAAAAAATTGATAATAGCAGAATAAGAGAAGAATCTGATAAAAGTTGTATTCCGATAGTTGGATTACTTTTAAAGAAGTTAAAAATAGTTTCGCAAATACATAAAACTAATTGTACTCTCTTTGCTGTTTGCCCAAATTCTGAAAATGTTCTTACTGCTGCGATTCGTTCAGCAAAAAGAGCAAATGCTCCGATTATGTTTGCGGCAACTCTAAACCAGGTTGATGCAGATGGTGGATATACTGGGTGGACTCAAAAAGATCTTATCCGAAAGATTAAAGAAATTTCTTATGGTATTGGTTTTGATGGGCCAATTATTACAGCAATGGACCATGGAGGTCCTTGGCTAAAGGATATCCAAGCAATAGAGCGTTGGAATTTAGACAAATGCATGTCATGGATAAAAAAATCTTTTGAAGACGCAATTGCAGCAGGTTATGATTTGATACATATAGATCCTACGGTTGATATTTTTAACGAACAGATAGAGATTGAAACTGTAGTGAACCGGACCATAGAATTAATTTCACACATAGAAAATTTCCGCAAAACAAAAAGAATCGGGCCTATATCATATGAAGTTGGCACCGAAGAAGTACACGGCGGTCTTGCAGATATCAGTGTCTTTAACAAATTTCTTCTTTTGATGAAAAAAGGTTTAAAACTTAAGGGATTAGATAATATTTGGCCAATTTTCATAGTAGGAAAAGTTGGAACAGATCTATATACAACTTTATTTGACATTAATATTGCTAAAAAGTTGGTAGATATCACCTTTGGCTGTGCCCAAACATACCAAGGCCATTATAGTGATTTTGTTTCAAATCCTGAGGATTATCCAAAGAGTGGCATGGGGGCTGCAAACGTAGGACCTGAGTTTACAATGATAGAATATGATGCATTAGCTGAACTTGCTCAAATTGAAGATGAATTATATAAAAAAAACAAAGTTGGGAAAAAATCCAATTTTAAAAATGTTTTGGAAAAAGCTATAGTAAAATCAAACAGATGGAAAAAATGGCTTAGAAACGATGAAAAAAATTTGAACTCATTAAGTACTGAAAAAAAGGAATTAATAATTAAAACATGTAGCAGGTATGTTTGGGCACAGCCAAAGGTGAAATTATCGCAATATGAACTTTATAAAAATTTAGAGCAAAATGGAATTGATCCCCAAAACTGGGTTTTAATGAAAATAGAAGCAGGAATGGATAAATATTTTAGAAGCTTTAATTTAATTGATTTAAATGAAAAGTTAAAAATTTATTAGTTAGGGTTTTAATTATGAACTCAAAATGTCTGGTAATCGGAGATTTGAATACAGATCTTATTATTAGCGATTTGAATGGATATCCTGAGTTAGGAAAGGAAATTTTAGCAAAGAATTATTTTTTTACTATTGGAGGTTCGGGTGGGATATTCACTGCTGTTCTATCTAACTTGGGGATACAGACCTCCATAATATCTAAAATAGGTAATGATTATTTTGGTAATTTTCTATTTACTGAAATAAAAAGATATGGGGTAGACACTGATAGTATTATTATTCAAGATGGTGAAGAAACTGGACTTACGGTAAGCTTGTCATATGAAAAGGGTAAGAGTCAGATATCAAAACTAGATTTAATAAAAAGTATGAAGTTAGACGAAATTACGATAGATAATTTTGAAAATTTAAGACATGTTCATTTTTCCTCATACTATATGATGGATAGTTTGAAAAAAAGTTATGTAGAGCTGATCAAAAAAATTAAAAAGAAATTTTATAATATCACATTCTCACTAGATACAAACGATGATCCTGAAGATAAGTGGGGGGAAGAAATTTATGACACAATTAAAAATATCGATATTTTATTTTTAAATAAAAAAGAAGTTTTAAAAATTTCCAATGAAAATAAAGTTCAGGGAGCCATTGAAAAATTAAGTAAGTTTGTTGATAAAGTAGTTGTAAAAATGGGAAAAGAAGGTTATTTAGCCAAAATAAATAAAAAGTATTTTAAAGGTGAGTGTATAAATAAACTGAATAAAAATTTCAAGGATGGAACAGGTGCAGGTGATAATTTTAATGCAGGATTTATTTATGGATTTCTTAATAACTTTAAACCAAATAAGACATTAGAATTTGCAAATTTTTGCGGTGAAAAAAGTATTGAATTTTTTGGGGGTCTTGGTCCTGTAGAAAGATTTCGGCAGTTAAAAGAATTAATAAAGAGGTAGATTAGAAAAAAACTAAAATATAAGAATATTACAGCATTTTATTGCTGCATATAAAAGATATAAATATTAATACAATGGTGATAAAGTTAAGCGATAATAAAGAGAGTGATAAAGGGATTTATTTTTTCAATTCAGATGTCTAATTTTTATAAATTATATTTAAAGAGTAAAGGGCGAATAAATTGAAAAATCAGAATTATACTTATAGAGAAATAATTACTCAGGTAGAAAGCTGGGAGAATGTATATAGCGATGTTGTTGGTAAGAAATTCGATTTAGATTTAAGTATTTTTTCTGATGATTATGATGAAATAATATTTTTTGGTTGTGGTTCTTCCTATAATCTTTCTCAATCAGCTTCATTTTTTACTAAGTTGCTGTCTAATGAGAGAAGCTGTCTGGCATTACCAAGTTCGGAGTTATTAGTAAACACTGATACATATATTTGTAAAAATAGAAAATATTTAATTATAGGATTTTCAAGATCGGGTGAAACAACTGAGAGTATTAATGTAGTAAGGCAATTAAAAGAAAGAAACAATATAACATCACTCACTTTTTCCTGCAAGAAAGGAAGCGCTATTAAAGATTTTTCTGATAATCATTTTATTTGTAGAGGTGCGGCTGAAAAAAGTATTGTTATGACAGTGTCATTTTCAAGCATGTTATTTGCATATTGTTTAATGTTAGCAAAATATTTTGGTGATAAAGAGATGTTAAATGAATTTAAATATTTAATTGATTATTTAAATGAAAATATTTCTAATTTATTCAATGCTATTAAAAGTTGTTTAGATAAAAATAACTTCGGTTCTTATTTTGCACTGGGGAGTGGATTTAATTATGGGTTGGCTGTAGAAGCAGATTTAAAAATGAAGGAGATGTCTCAAATACCTTCTTATTCCTATCATCTGTATGAATTTAATCATGGGCCCAAGTCTTTGCTGGATAAAGATAGCCTGTGTTTAATTTTAACTTTGAGCAAAAATCTGTTTAAAAATGAGGAGATCATTAAGGAAATTTTAAATTTAGGTTCCAAGGTTATAGTTATAGGCTATAATAGTATAAGTGGAGTTGATAATAAAAATATAGATTATTTACTTTATAATTCAGAATTTAAGTTTGATTTTATTAAATCATTTATAAATATTCCTGTATTTCAGATGTTAGCTTACATAAAAACTATTAAGAAAAATTTGAACCCCGATAAACCAAATAATTTAGATTATACAATGAAGATATAAAGCAAAAGGATCCAATGTAAAAAAATAATCATAGTGTCTCTACGAGTTTGTCCGAAGAAAAATCACTTAATTTAAATCTTAAGAAAATGGTTAAAATGATTGAAATGAACTGGATAAAGCGAAGACCGATAATATAGCCTCAATCATTAACAAATTTATTTCGATTATTTTTAACAAAAGACCAGAAATACCAAGATCG
>JAMCSM010000061.1 GCA_023380915.1 Actinomycetota bacterium
TACAAAAAAGGAGTAAAAGAAATGGCAGAATTAACGGAAGAAGAACTAAAAAGCTCTAGAAAAATATTACAGGGTGTAATTACCTTATTATGGGTAGTTGCAATATTAACAGGCATCGGCTTTTTAACCTTCAGTGCCAACCAGGCCGGTAATGTTTTCCACGGTTTTCCATTTAATTGGGGATCCATAAGCATTGGATTTCCTGGTCCTAATTTCAGCCTGGTTGTGCTTGCAGTGTATGTTGTTGAACTTGTTGGAATTCACATGAGAAAAGCATTTGCAATCCCACTTGGAAGAGCTGCATTGGTTGTTACCATGGTTGTTTATTTCCCTGTTGGAACAATATTTGGTGCAATCCTCTGGAAAAGAATAAATGATCCTCTTGCCAAGAAATACCTGAATTATGAGGTAAAATAATTTTTGCACTACAGCTATAATATTAGTCCGGGAGCGTTTTATTCCTTCCGGACTTCATTCATCATTTTACCTTTACAAAACCAGCCTGTTCCACTAAAGCCTGACCCGCAGGACTTAAAACAAAATCAATATATGCCCGGGCAATTTTTGATATTTTATTTCCATTTGCATAAATATAGCAATATCTTGAGATCGGATAAGTAAAATCCGAAATCGTTTGTTCATTTGGAGCAACAGCGGTATCACTGTCTGAAGATTTTACTTTAATCAGATTAACCTTATCCCCCGCATCTTTAAGATACCCCAATCCAATGTAACCGATGGCATTAATGTTGTCTTCAATCTGGGTTACAACATCAGCATTGGATTGCAGTCTAAGTGTCGAAGCACTATAGTCATTTGATTTTGCATTACCTCCTAATTGAACAACTTTTTGAAGGAAAAACTCTCCTGTACCGGAACTGGAGTCACGTGCCATTGCTACGATAGGGGCATCTATTCCCCCTATCTGTTTCCAGCTGGTATAATTGCCAATATAAATATCTGATAACTGTCTTATTGACAGTTCAGATATATTGACATTTCTACTCGTTATAATGCAGACACCATCAATCAATGCCTTGTACTCTTTTACATCTATTCCTGCTGCCTTCGCCCGGGCTATCTCATCAGAAGTTATTGCCCTCGAGGAATTTGCCAGATCATTTGTTCCATTGATTAAATCTGATATGCCAACACCGGAACCCCCGCCATTGATTGTAACAGAACCCCCAAATTCATTCATAAATTCTTCCGCCCAGGCTTGTGATACTTCAAGGAGTGTTGTTGAACCTGAAATAACCAGTTGCTCGTCTGTGAATTTCACAACACCTGAAGAGCCAGCTGTCACGGTATTTGTTGTAGCAGCAGTAGTTGTCTCAGTTGAAACAGTTGCTCTGCATCCTGATAAAACAAATGAGGATATTAATATTGACAATATTGATATGATAATCAAAAGTGTTATTTTTTTTCTTTTTATTGCAGCATGATTCATATTTTTACTTCCTTTTCAGAATTAATTCTCAACTTTTTAATCCTCAACTTTTTAATCCTCAACTTTTATTTTTCCTATTGCCCACAATATCAACAATGCCACAAAGACCGGGAAAAATACAAAAAAGCTTACAACCAGAGTTATAACCCACGCAATACTTTTCATGGTAATCCAATATTTCTTTTTTTCTGTTTCTTTTATTTTTTCCATTTAAATCCCCTCAGTTCATTTTTTGTTAATATTTATTTTTAAAATCAGCATTTTAAATCATGTAATTATCAATTATCTTTATTAATATTAATGCTGATTAATGTTAATATTAAAATAATCATTCTTTAACTGCAAAATTTCCGGTATCAATCCACTCATTATCAAGTAATGTCCACCAGTCTATTGCCAGCCCATCCATAACATATTTGTAAGGCAGCCACCCATATCCCTTTTCACCCCAATCTGTTCCCCATGAATTTCTTATTAATAGTGCACCAGTTGTTTTTTCTTCATTGTTGTTATTTGTAATTTTCATCTTATCATCATAACCGACAGCCATTACAGCATGTCCGCCCTCTACTTTTTCATTTAGACCGGGAAAAGGTATTTTTCCATCTTTTCCAGCCTGACTTAATGAACTGTAAACTGTAAAGCCAAAAATTGATGGAATTGATGCTGCAAGATTAATTTTAATCTGCTCAAGAACTTTATCCTTTGTTAAACCGACAGGGTCCAGCCTGAAATATTGAGCTGCCTGGAAATTTTGTGCAAAAGCATAACAGAATGAATCAGGTTCTTCATCAAATTTTTCAACTTGATAGGGCAAATATTTTTCGGGAGGGATGCCAAATAAAACCATCGCCATCATCGTTGTTCTGATATGAGAACCGTAATCTCCTTTTTTCTGAAGAAGATTCCTGGATACTTTATAAAGAAAAAGTCTTGAACCATCAAGATATTTCCCATAAGCCTTATTTTCAAAATATTCAAGCAGCCCTACTCCTGCATTTGCCGTACATGAACCAAGGTTGCCCTGGTTTTCCACAGGGGTACACCATTTTCTTAAATCGGTGGCAGCAGGAAGTTTTTTCTTTGAATTTTTATCAATAATTCCTGTTTTCAATGCCATTTCCTTTACAGAATACCTGGCACCTGCCCTCTTCACTTTCTCTGATATCAGGTTTTTATTTATCGTGTAATCACGTAAATCAGGAAAATCAGGAAGCCACCCAAAATAATATCCTTGCATTAAATTACCTTTCTCTCAATAATCATATTTTAAAGTTTTAAAAAATTTTTATTAATGATTTTATAAAAAAAATTATAACAATATAATATTTTAAAGTATAATATTTACAACTTGAAATATTTATAGAAAATTATTAATATATTTAAATTTTATTTATCTTCTATTTTATTTTCTTCCTCATCTGCAGATTCTTCTTCAAACTCAAGCTCCTTAAGATCCGAACCGGGAGAAGGTGCCGGGAGGGACTGAACCTTTCTTAATTTCTTTTCTATGGTTCTTGTTTTTTCAAAAAAAAATGATTTAATGT
>JAMCSM010000062.1 GCA_023380915.1 Actinomycetota bacterium
TTTAATATTCCAATAAAACTTTTTTTTTGTCTATAATAACAATATCACAATATTACTCTTTAGTATTATACAATATTAGGGTATGTTCTTCCGCAAAAAGATTGGAATCGATCTCGGTACAGCAAATACTTTAGTTTACGTTGCAGGAAGCGGTATAGCTTTAAATGAACCGACCGTCGTTGCTTATTCTCTTGAGGATAAAAAAATATTGGCTGTTGGCGAAGACGCCAGGGACATGCTTGGCCGTACGCCTGGATCAATCGTAGCTGCTAGACCCATGCGTGAAGGTGTGATTGCCGATTACAAAACTACTTCAGCCATGATTACATATTTTTTAAAAAAGGCGTTAAAGGGACGTATTTTATGGCCAGAGGTAATGATTTCCATCCCAGGTGGAGCAAGTCAGGTTGAAAAACGTGCTGTTGTTGCGGCCTGTAAGCAAGCTGGTGCGTCTGACGTATATTTGATCGAAGAACCCTTAGCTGCAGCAATTGGTGCTAAAATCCCAATCTCTCAAGCTTCAGGTCATATGATCATTAATTTAGGCGGCGGGACGACTGAAATAGCTGTCATTTCATTGGGTCAGCTTGTTGTTTATAAGACAGTGAGAGTCGCAGGCACTAAGCTTGATGAATCCATAATCTACCAGCTCAAAAAACATCATAACTTGATAATTGGTGAAAGGACAGCCGAGGAAATTAAGATGAAAGTTGGTAATGCTTTAATAAAGACAGTTAAACCTGAAAATGGCACGGATTCAGCTAAATTATCAGGTAATAAAAATGTTATTAAGAAACGTGTTATGGAAGTTAGAGGGAGAGATTTTCAGACAGGTTTGCCAAGAATATTGGAATTAGGGGAAGAAAGTGTGAATGAGGCGATGCAAAAACCCTTAAAGCATATTATTGAGGGCATTAAACAGGTCCTAGCTGAAACTCCACCCGAACTTGCCGCAGATATAGTTGATAAAGGCATTGTTTTGTCGGGAGGGACAGCTAATCTGTATAATATTGATCGCTTTATTACATATTATACTGGAGTTGCTTCCTTTGTCGTAGACGATCCTTTGTTTTGTGTAATTCGAGGAGTCGGTATGGCGATAGAAAATCTCGACAGTTATAAAGATGCTATTAGGTAAATATTTAAATAATAAAGAATTAATCCTATAATTGTATATTAAAAAGACTGAGGACGAAAATATTTTATGTCTATTAAATACTATATAAAATTACATACTAATTTATAGTAAATATTCTTATAACAAATATTTTTGTTTAAAAACTTGTATTAAATAAAGTAATAAATAGATTATTTTAATAAATAATTTGAACAAAAACTTATATAAATGTATTTAAAAAATATTGTATAATATCCTGTAATAATTATTATCTTCATATGAAAAATACAATTTTAGGAATTAGGATTTTCCCCACAAATCAAAAAACAGTCCTAGAGAAAATTAAAAAGTATTTGTTAAATCCTACTGATTTTTTTCACATTGTTTCACTAAATCCTGAAATATTCGTGCTTGCTAGCGAAAATTCTATTTTCAAAAGGGCTATTGAGACAGCCCAAATACAGATTTTGGATGGTATAGGGGTGAAGATTGCAGGTTCGATACTTGGAGTTAGGGTAGGGGACAGGTTGACCGGTGTTGAGATGATGCGAGAGCTGGTAAAAACAGCTGGTGAGTTACGCTTACGGATGCTTCTTATAGGTGGTAGACCAGGATTAGCAAACAAGATATCTCAGTGCTATCAAGAAAAATACCCAAAATCGAATTTTTTTGGCCTCGAAGGTTTTTCTGATATCAAAAAACAGACGGAGAGTGAAAAAAAACGTTTATTTTCTATAGTAGCTGACTTTAAGCCACATATCGTATTAACAGCTTTTGGTTCACCGGATCAGGAACTGTGGTTTTTTAGGAACAAGGACCTTCTTAAAGGCAAAATTTGCCTTGGTGTTGGACAGGGATTTGATTTGGAAGGCAAAATAGTAGTCCAGGCGCCGCCATGGATTAGAAAAATTGGTATGGAATGGTTATACCGCTTGATGACTCAACCTTGGAGATGGAGAAGGCAATTGAGATTAATCAGGTTTATAACCATGGTTATTAGAGAAAAATTATTTAATCTAATCTGACGGATAAAAAATCGGATTAATGGGCAAGACAGTTGTGGAAATAATCTTAATTACTTTCTGCTTTTTTTTTGAATACGTTCCTTCATATCCTCCAGTAAGATAATCTAATGCTCCTAAAATTCCCCAATATCCTGAAAAATCATTATTCTTAATCCTATTTTTTTCTGGTGAATTGAAGCCAAAATGATTTGCAATTTCCGTGGCTGTTATTCCATGAGGAGAGCTAAAAACGATATTTTTTACATCATCTCTTAAATAACTTGACAAATCAGATCCGCCATTAATCTGTTTTTCTTTTGAAGCGGGATTTACTATTCCTTTATTGGTCAGGTATTGAATTAATTCGTTCACTTTTCATAATAATTTTATCTAATATTTGACGTATTTGTCAAATAGTGATAAAAATGAGAAAATAAAGGCGAAATTTTAAAAACATTCTTATTTATTAAGATGAGATTAAAAAAGGAGATATTGTTAGTCATAAAATATTTTGCTTATTTTAAGTATTTTCCAAATGCCGAAGAAATATACTGCTTCATGAAAAAAAGCCTTGCAAAAGACAGACTAGAGCCTATTTTACAAGAGATGGAGAAAGAAGCTGTCATAACAAGCTTTATATGTAATAATATTACTAGATATACTATAAGGGAGTATAGTATGAATAATATGATAAGTCGAGAATTAAAGCCAAGGAAAAAGAGAAAATTTAAAAATCAAAAGGATCGTCTACGACAAAGGAAGCAACTCCAGTATAATATGTAATAAAGCGATCAATATTATACAGATTAGCT
>JAMCSM010000063.1 GCA_023380915.1 Actinomycetota bacterium
TCTTTTGAATTGAAGTATTTAGATTCCTGAATATGTTTAATCCCTTTTCTGTACTGCCAAGTGCATATACATCTGTAGTTCTTTCACTGCCAATCTCTAATCCGCTGCTAAATTTATCTGTAGAAAATATTCCATAATCATCAAGATTCCAGAATTCAGCCTTGTATGTCAGAAGTTTAGGAAAAATCCATTCGCCATTGAAATTAGCCTTAAATTTAAACTTGCCATCTGCCCCATAATTATCCTGCACACAATGACCAGCTGTAATTATATAATATTCTCCCTTATACCCTATTGAAAAAGCTGTAAAAGTATATTGAATGGGATCAGGATCTGATGATCCCATAAATACATTTCTAAGCATTTTATTAAGATTATCAAGAAAAGCTTTAAGTTTTTCAGGCTCATTTTGTAAAGAGGTAATTTTCTTTTCCAGATCGCTTACATTTCCTTTCTCCTTCAAATAATCTGACAACAATTCATTATATTCCTCTTTTGCTACATAATTATTCAAATCATTTTTTTGACTAAGTTCATCCTGCAAATTTTTCATTTTTTCATCTTTCTGCCTTGCAGCATCTTTGAGCTGTTGGTTTTCATTTTGAAGTTTCTGATTTTCACTTATTTTTGCATTATATTCCGCTAGAATTTTGTTGTTTTCATTTTGAATTTTTCCTGCTGAACATGAAGCTATTACTGTTGCAAAAAGGATGCAGATCAAAATTGAACATAATGTGCATAATAAAAATTTTTTCATAGTTTGAATTTTATATAATCTAATTATTATTATCCATGATTTTTGTAATTATAGCCCGACATTTATTATTTTTTCTACCCTGAGGTTGCCAGAGTTAAAAATAACAGCAGATATTTCAAGGTATAAATCTTTCATTTTACTTTATCAAAATATATTTATGCTTTAATTTTTGTTTTTTTTCATTATACTGTTATAACCAAAACAAAATAATAATTTGAATATTATCAATCAATCTTATTTTAAAATTAATTTTTAGACATGAAAAAGCTCAGTAACATTGACATAATAGATTATCTTTATCAAAGTTATGCAAAGGTTGACGGCCTTTGGTTTATGAAAACAGAAGAAAAATTTGGTTTTGATAAAGCACTTGAAATTGACAGAGAAGTGTGGAAAATAATACCTAAAATTCAGGCTCGCATTCTTAAATCAAAACTTGAGGCTGAAAATGAAGCTGATATATTTCTTGAATGTTTAAAAATCAAGCTGAAAAATGATAATTTTAAATTCAACTTAATAAAAAATAAAAATTACCAATCTATTGGCACAAATAAGTCTGGAGACACAATAAAAGTAAGTATCAATTATTGCCCCTGGCATGAAATTATGATTAAGTCCGGACGTAAAACTCTTTCTGAAAAAATAGGTTCATCAATCTGCAATACAGAATATTCTATATTCAGCGGTGAGTTTGAGGGAAACATCAAGTTTGAGCTGCGATCGCGCATATGCAACGGCAATAAAAATTGCGAGTTTATTTTCAAAAAACATTAAACCACAAAGTATATAATTATGTTTTTACCTGAAATATCATGATTAATGCCTTCAATTCAAAAGAAACTTTGGAAATTTATGATATTTTTTGGTTTTCAGAATATCTTATTTGACTTAGATCGAATGCCATTGATAAAATCTTTGTTGACGAAACCGGGCGGTTAGCTCAGTTGGTTAGAGCGCTGCGTCGACATCGCAGAGGTCACTGGTTCAAATCCAGTATCGCCCACCATATCCCAAAAATCATATTACACACTGAAAGTTAAAAAGAATCTTTGAATTCCACCCGAAACAGGTTAACAAGTCCGCCTGATCTGCCTGCCCAAAACTTAGCCACTGTTTACACTCATATCCGTGAAATCCAGATTTTTTATACTAAAAAGCATTTTCTGATCAACTGATGGTGCCGATGCTCCATCCCATTTAAATTTAAAACCATCGAGATAATAGCTTGTCCAGTCCATAGTTTGACTTTCGTATAAAAAGCTCGAACCTTTTTCAGTTGCCAGATCAAGGTAATAATCAGCAGTCATAAAACCATCCTCCTGGGTTATATTTACCGGAATCCAGCCGAATCCTGGCAATTTGAGCTCAACCCAGGCATGACCGACATCAATTTCCTTATTTTTTTCACCAAGAATTAAAAATACAGGAATTCCCCCAACCACTCTCGATGGAATACCAGCAGCCCTTAAAAGAGCAGTATATAGAATAGCATAATCTGCACAAACTCCTTTTCCGGTTTTTAATATTTCCGATGCATACATAAACTTATAATTTTTGTCCTGTGCCCTTTTAAAATCATAAGCCAGCTTATTGGCTACAAAATTATAAAGTAATCTGGCTTTTACTATTGGTCTTGTTTCGCTACCTGTTACTTTTTTTGCAGCTGTTTGTATCGTTGAGTTATCTGTATCAATAAATAGATCATCTCCCGTATAAGTTATAAGATCTTCATCACCTTGCTCATAATTCAAATCTGATGTTTTTAAATTTTGAAAATTATATTCGTACATGGTGATTTGGCTGTCAATTAAGGCTTCAATTTTGTCTCCCTTCTTAAGTGTGTTACCGTTGAATTTAAAATGGTAAAGCAGATTCCAGCTGTCATCAAATATTTTATCAACAGAACTTATATTCGTTGAAATATTATTTGCTGCCTGATATGGCCCGTAGGTTTGAGGTGCCCTTAGATAACACTCAATGTTTTTTAATAATATATTGCTATTATTTGTCAAAATACATTTGATTTCAACATTGAAATCATGTCTTTTAATCTCGTTAATAACTGTCTTCTGGTTTTCTACTTTTATTTCTGCCATGGTCGTATTTGATAGACTGCCGTCATAAACTGTGAGTGTTACGTTATATAGCCCTGGTTGTTCGAATATGCATGCTAATTCATTTTTGTCCCCTGAAAGAATTGTTCCTTTTGTGGTTCCAAAAATTTCATTTCCATTCACTTTCCATATAAAAGTAAGACTGTCACTATCAGGATCATAAGAATCCCTGCCATCAAAATAAACAGGGTTTTCAACAATAAAACTGCTTGTATTCAGCATATCTCCCGATACTTTAATCTCTGCAATTGGCGCTGAATTACCCGGGTTTGTCCCATTTTCAGATTGTGGATTCTGTGCCTGGATGCCCTTTTTTTGCAAACCTGCTATAATAAAACCTCCAAAGCCATTGGCGACATAACCGTAATCTCCCTCTATCACAATATCATAAGAATTTCCCGTAAAATTAAGACTATTAACAATTACAGGATTATTAGCGTCACTTATATCTATTGCATTTACTCCCCCGGCATTATTTGAAACAAAAAGATAATTATCCTTAATATCGATCTCCCATGCACCATCCGGGACTTCACAACTTCCCTTGAGGACAGGATTATTTTTATTTTTTATATCAATAATTTGAAGTACGCTGTTGTTGTATTTTTTTGTGTTTTCATCATAAATGCTGCTTGTAGCATAAGCAAAATTACCCCTTGCTAATACACTCCACGAATTTGCAGGGACTTCACATGAACCTACAACCTCCGGATGCTTTTTATCCAGTACATCCACAACAAACAATTTACTCTTCTCCTTATATTGTTTAGTCTGGTAATCGAAATAATCATTGTTTATATAGACAAAATTTCCTTCAACAAAGATGCCGCTTGGCGAGCCCTCAATTTTGCATTTGCTCAGCAGGACCGGATTTTTTTTATTTTCGATATTAATAATTTCAAGGCTGCCCTCTTCTGATGCGCCTGATGATTTTGTACTGTTAAGGTAAGCATAATTATTCTTTATGAAAATTCCCTGGACAGATTTTTGTTCATTTTTTCCTGATATATAGTCTCCAACTATTTCAGGATTCTTCTTGTCACTTATATCAATTATTTTAAAACCGCAAATACTGTAAATATTAATGCTGCTGCCTGTAGTTTCACTGCTTTGTGTTTCTGGAATAACCCAGCTCGTATATGAAATATAAGCATAGTCACCCTGTACCATTACTACATTAGCCGAATCAATTCCCGGACATTTGCCTATAATTTCAGGTTTTTCCTTATTACTTATGTCAATTACATAAAGGATTCCCAGATCATTTGTAAGATATGCATAATCTCCTGAAATTTTAACGTCGATTGCCTGTCCGGGAACTTTCAGCTCACTAATAATAAAAAGATCCGGTTTTTGGAATAAAGACTGCCCTTGTACCGAAGCAGTTTCTGATGAATTTTGTGCTGTAATTTCATTAGAAGCAGTTACAGCAGTATTAGCAGTTCCTCCAATCAATCCTAAATTTATGCAGCAGGATATAAGGAGGAAAATAAATAAAGCTGAAAGTATTAACGATAAAGAAGGAATTAAAATTTTTAATAAAATTTTTTTATTTATTTTCATACCTGCAGATTATAACAGCATGATATCAATAAACACAGACAAGGATTTATAAACTGCAAAAATCGAAAATTTTTGAAGATTTCTGTCACAAAACTATATTTTTAAAAATCATATTTTTAACTTATAGCCGCAATAAGGGCACAGGTTAAAATCTTCCTTAACATCCTTACCACAGTCCGGGCATTTGGATTTATCTGTCTTTTTAATCTGAATCTTCTCATTGAATTCGATTATTTTATCTTTTCCCACATCTTTTTCTGTCAAATGAAAAGTATTTCTCATCAAGGCAAGCACTCTGGCTTCTTCTTCGGTAAATTCACCATCTTCTTTAAAAACTTCAAAAACTCTCAAATAAAGGTCGGTTATGTCTTCTTTTTCGAATTTGTTTAAAATAGCTATTTCAGAATCCATAAGTTCTTTATAAATCATAATATTATCTTCAATTTGTTCAAACTTTTTGTCCAGTGCCTCATCACATTTTTCACAATATACAGATTCCGAATCGGTTTTTATCTCTTTCCCGCATTCAATACACTTCCTTAATATTTTGTCTCCCTCTGCGGTCTTTTCTGGTTTTGCCATCTCGCCTCCAAATCAATCATTTTTTTAATAACTATCAATGCTTAAATTAAATAAAAAGACAGGTAAGTAATATTATCATAAAAAAAATAAATATTCTAAATTGTAAATGGATTCCTTAATCTTTTACCAGTTTTTCCAGTTCCCTCATTATATGTATCAAACCTTCTGTGTCAAGTTTGCAGTACTGCTCAAGGTTTAACCTGGTTTTAGCAATTTCATCTTCAGAGGCACTAAAAATATTTTTATTATTTGCCGGTATCTCGCTGAAAAGTTTATTGAAAAGTCCTGATATTTTTAAAAAAGAAATATTTGCCAGTTCGCCATTTGAAATTTCCATATCTTCATAGCTTTTCTCTGTTAAGGCCGGCAGTACTTTTTTGAGAGATGCGCTACCTTTTTGCTTATAATGATAATAATGAAATTTTCCAAATGGTTCATAAAGATCGACAATCCTTGCAATTATTGAATTAATCCAGTGCCGGTATTCCGGAAAAGATTTTGCAAGTTCTTTAAGAATACCTTTTTCGAATAAGTCATAATAAACAACAATACTGCCCTGTTCCCCAATATTTTTCTTCAAAGCCTCGATAAAATCAATTCGCGGATCTCCTGCGCCATTATGTAGAAATGAATAATGCACGGGCTGCACATCCGCATTTTTTAAAATATGTAAGGAAAATTGGAAGGGTATATTCTGATAAGGCTTTGTACCGTCAAATACAGGCACTGCGGTTGCAAAAGTTTCAAAATCCAGAAAATACAGAGGATATTCAAATTTTTTTAAAAATTCAGATATTGCTTCTTTTTCAATTCTTGTATTTGAATTTTTTACACATTCCACCTGGATTTTTTGTTTGATATTTAAACTGAAATCATCCGGTATGTCTTTAATTAACGTTACCCTGCTGTCACTGTTAAAAAGATAACTTGCCTTCTCCATACCTGCATATAAGTTAAAAACATTGTTTTCGGGAAGAAAAGCCCAGCAGGATTCCTTTAAAGGACACAGGAACGGGCTTTCACAGTGTTTGCCAATATTTATCTCAGGACAATAATCCTCAGTTACTATTTTTAAAATCTGCAAAACATTTTTTTCAATTTTTAAATAAAGTTCATTTGTTTCATCAGTCACATCAGCCTTTGTAAATAATTGTTCCGGATCAATTTCTCCGTTCTTTATATACTGATTATTAAGATAAACAAGGTAACAATTCCCTATATTTAATCCTGCCCTTTCAAAACAATATTTTTGAAATGCAACATCATATAAATTGATTTCTTTAATACCTGTTGAACTCTTTACTTCGAAGATATCCCAAACATCATTATTTAAATAACCCCTTGAATCAGCCATATGCCCGGAAGGTACCAGAATATCTGCTCTGGCATAAAGCTTGCAGTACATTCCATCGGAGACTATACCGGCTTCAAACAAAGGCTTTTTAATCTTGAGAGCATCAGCTGTTCTTTTAAGATTTTCCTCGAAATCACCATCATATCCCACTTCAATGCCATCGGGAAACAATTTTTTTGCAAATTCTCCAACAAGATGGCCCTGATCAAAAATAAATTGGACTCTCTGATCCGGTTGAGGAATATTTTCCCTTTCATTCATGTAATACCATAAATATTTAGGGCATTGAAGCCCTGTTAAAAAAGCTGATTTTGAAATTAATTTATCTTTTACTTCCATAAAAATAAAGATTATAAATCTTTAATAAACATTAAAACCAGGCAGAAATTTGAAAGATTTTTGAATTTTTTTGCTGACTGTTTTAAATTTTTGCTATCTTTTTTTCATAATCTTTTACTATATACCTCTTACCTCTCTGAATTATCCCGTGCCCTTCGGCCTCGAGGTAAAATTTTTGCTGATCTATACCCCCGGGATATTTTTCATTTAATGAACCATCGGATTTCAGGGTTCTCCAGTAAGGAGTGGTATCAATCTTACCCCCTGCTTTTTCCTCCTCTGCTGCATTTGCAGCTATCCAGGCAAAAATTCCAGTTGTAATAGGACAGCCAATTGTGGCTTCATGCCTTTCTGCAAGAATATCCCTTATTTTATTTATTGTAATTATTTTTCCTTCAGGAACACTTTTCATTATTATATCAACCTCAAAAGGTGCGGGAATAACTACGGTGCCTTCGCCCCATCTGGTGCTCATTTTACCGGTTATTTCTTCGACTTTTGGCAAATCTTTTGAATCATGCAATTTTTCAACCCAGCTTTTTTTCTTTTGCATTTAAATCCTCCATTTTATGAATTTTTTATTCAAACTCTTTATAAACCAGGCCAAAATCAATTCCTGATATAATTTTGTTATTGTATTTTGACCTTAAATTATCCATTGCCAGCATAAGGTTTTCATTATGAATCCCATTTTTGACTGAAAGATAAGCTTCAATAAAGGCAGCCAGATCATCTGCAGCTTTTACCATTTTTCCATCACGATTAGCAGTATTTTCAAACTCATTCTCCGTATACATTCTCATGTCGGTATGCCACTCGACAGGAATAAGCTTGTAGATCTTTTTATCCATTTCACTTTTTTCATATTCTTTTATTAAATCATCAAGTCCTTCAACCGATTTTTTCACTGGATTTATTATATCCCTGGTCAAAACCTCCGGCAAATCATGGAACAACCCTGTAAAATAATTATTGATGCACTTTTCTTCATTTTCTCCTGCTATTAAAGAAAAGAGATATGAAAAAATTGCCACAATCAGCATGTGACCAAGTACTGAAGTTTTTGGGACTCTGTATAAATGGCTCCATCTGATTTGAAAACGAAGCTGACCACATATATCTATAAATGAAACCAGATCCTTCGTTTGCATTAATCTTTTCATAGGATATATATTGTTATATTTTTCCTGTTCTTTATTAATGCTTTTTTCAATTTCTTCTATCTGATAACCCTTCGGATTAAAACGCCGGATTATTTCAAACTCCCATTTTGTTATATAAAAATGAGCAGCTCCTATAATTTCACGATTAATGTCTTCTGTCGGATTCATCAAATAATTATAAAATCTGTTGCAGAATCTTTCACCAAGACAGGAAATTACAGGATTTATTTTTTCAAATACCCATTGGTTCAATTTTCTGTATTTTTTTTTATCCTGTTTTATCTGATAAAAAAGCGGGGGTTTTAAGTCTGTAAGAATGATTCTTTGGAGATATTCAAATAATCCTGCTTCAATTACCGATAACCAGCTGACATTACCGGTCTCTCTGCCATTATAGTTATCCGAAAAATTATTATTTTCCTGGCACTTGCCCAGAATATATGCGGCTATCATTTTATGGGCCTGTTTATCAAGTTCAGTTAATTCAACCATTCTTATCTGATCATTCCACCTCTGCATGCTGGCAGCTTCGTATATTTTTAAAAGAAGAGATTGTTTTATCATAATTAATTCAATGCTAAATAATATATAAAATATTAATCCATATTATATTATAACAAATTTATCTGACATCTATATTGAAGGATTTTTTTGACTTAAAATTTATTTCTTTAGAATTTTTTTCATGTCGTTTTCTTTATTCCAGGTTCAGGATGTACGGTAACATCTGAATCAGGAACTATTGTGGTTATTCTTTTTTCTATTACCTCAGTGAGGTCGTGGACTTCTTTTAAGCTTTTATTCCCATCGACCAGTATATGAATATCCAGGAAAAGCTTTGATCCTGAATGCCGCATTCTTACATTATGGCAATCCATTACCCCTTCAATATTTTCAACTTCTTTTATTATTTTTTCTTTCATTCCTTTAGGCGCAACATCCAGTAATGCCTGAATTGTTCTTATTCCTAACCTGA
>JAMCSM010000064.1 GCA_023380915.1 Actinomycetota bacterium
GAAATGCTTCCTCAAGAAAATAGTTTTACCGACTTAACAATATCATTGACTGCCTTTACTAGAAGTCTTCTATTTTTTAAGGGATAGCGAGCTGAATAAAGCGAGAGATGAGGCAAATGTTTTTTTGTATCTAAGATGTAGTCTGATTTAAATTTTGAAGCGATAAATTTGCTCCATTTTATTAGTTTTGTTGATATTTCTTTATTTGGAAGAATAACCACATTTAAGTCAATGTAATTATTTAATGTTTTTATTTCTAAATTTCCCATTAAGACAATATTTATTGTTCTGTTTTTATCGTTGTTAACAATTTATTTACTGTTGCTTCTTCATCGTAAGTTAATAATTTTTTATTATTTGTTTCTATTCCAATAGACAAAGGTCCGATCTGTCCATCAATAAACATGACGTAGTTTGGATCGTTTTTCAATACATTGGCATTCATTACAATATTACTAAGTGTAATTTTACGGACAGAACAAATACCTTCACCTGACATGCCATATCCTTGACCGCATTTATTAAATAGAGATATTTGTTGACATCCAGCACACATTTCGATAAGGATATTCGGACTAAGGCGTATATTGATTCCCCATCCATTAGCGTCTATTTGATAGGATGCTCCTTTAGGAATAGTTAAATGAGTTTTTATCGCCGGGTTTAATGTTACGGTTTTATCAGAATTGGCCATTACAAAAGAATCGTTATTTAAAGTTTGAGAAGTAATAGTGGGAGCCACTTTTAATATAGTCGCATTACTTGGAATTACAACTGAGGTTTGCGTAGATTCATAAATTGTTTTTTGGTATATTCTGCCTAAAAAAAATGCAAGAACCGGTAAAAGAATAAAAAGAATTAATGCCAGAGTTTTTGATAGCGGTGTTACTGTTTTCAATGGCTTCGGAAGTTGCATTATTTTTAAATCTAACAAAAGTTAAATATAAAGTAAAGGAGTTTAGATTTCTTGTTCGCCTTAAAAAAATATGTTACAATAACCCGCAGAAGTATAATTTTATGTTAAAAGGATTTAGGGATTTTATATTGCGGGGTAATGTTATTGATCTTGCGGTAGCTGTCGTAATTGGAGCTGCTTTCGGTGCTATTGTAAACGCCTTGGTAAAAGACCTTATCACTCCTCTTTTGAGTGCCATAGGAGGACAACCCGATTTTTCAAAAATTTACTTTACGGTGAACAACAGCAAATTCATGGTCGGCGATTTCTTTAACGCTCTCATTTCCTTTCTTATTATAAGCGCCGTTATTTACTTTGGCGTCATATTACCCATGAATAAAATGCTCACGCGGATGAAAAAAGGGGAAAAGGTAGAAGTCAACGATAAGGCATGTCCGGAATGTTTAAGCATCATACCAATTAAAGCTAAACGGTGTAAATATTGTACGGCCCAGCTCCCTAAGATAAAATAAAAGGTACTGATTCAGTAGCCTTAGCTTCAATCTATTATTTTAGACTACCAGTATAAAACTTTTTATCTTTGAGACTTAATAAAACGTAAATACAATTAAGAAGTTTACTTATTTTGTTTCTTTAAGAAACATTCAGGGTCCCGAAGTAGAACAAAGTTCACTTTGGGACAGTGAAGTGATCCAAATTTTTTTTGGATCTACTTCACTGCTGGCACTGGTTGACTATGTGGGAACTTTTTACGCTATGTCTTTGGTTTTGACTTCTCCCGTACGTTTATAGTAACCAAAGAAAACCCCGCTTGGGGTAACTTTAGATTTAAATAGCTTAAAAGCGGCAGGAATTGTACCTTTTTCAAATAACCTTTTTCCTGTACCAAGTGTAAGAGGAAATATTTTTAGCCAAAGTTCATCTACTAAATCATTTTCCATTAGTGATTGAATAAGATTAGCGCTACCGTACACTTGTAAATCCGGACCCGTTGATTTCTTTAGCTTTTTTAATTCAGTAATATCTTTTAAAACTTCTGTGTTTTCCCAAGCTGGGTTTTTTAATGTTGTGGATACGACATATTTTGGAACTTTGTTTATTTGCGGCCAGCCTTCAGCTTCTGTAGCGTGATGCGGCCAAAATCCTGAAAAGATATCATATGTTTTTCGCCCAAGGAGTAATCCATCGGTTTCTTTCATTTGTTTTCCCATTTCTTTCCCGCCAGCTTCATCAAAATAGGGGGCCATCCATCCACCATATTTAAATCCTTCGGCTGTATCTTCTTTAGACCCACCCGGAGCTTGGATTACGCCATCCAGTGTAATAAATTCGACAACAATAATTTTTCTCATTAAACAATTCTATCAAATATCTTCAAGGAGTAATTGCGGGGTTTCCAAGGTTAAATTACATCTAAAACTTGGGCTGGCATTAGTTGAATATATTGGAACTTTTTATAGAAATAATTATTTTAGGTTTTTAACTACACGAGCAGGATTTCCTATAACCAATGTATGAGGTGGGACATCTTTAGTTACAACCGACCCTGCTCCAATTAAAGATCCTTCTCCTATAGTAATTCCACATAAGATTGTTGAATTTGATCCTATACTTACACCTTTCTTTACTATAGTTGACAGTTCTTTATAGTCTCCATTTTTTTTTAACCTTCCATCAATAGTTGCTCTCGGATATTTGTCATTCGTAAATTTTACTCCCTGTCCAACAAATACTTCATCTTCAATTTCTACACTTGAGGGAATGAAGACATAATGCTCTATTTTACAAAAGTTTCCCACCTTTACATTATCTTGTATGGTGACGAAGGGATGAATTTTGCAGTTTTCACCAATTTCACATTCTTCTATATAGGAAAGATTTTGATCGTATATTTTAGTATTTTTTCCTATTTTTGCATTGGGAGAAATCATAATAAAATTATATCAGAAGTCCGAATCCTTTTCGGGTTAAATAGATGCTTTAGAATGTAAAGAAAGTCTAAACTGCTTAAAAAGCGCTGGCTGGGGGACATAGACGCTATTCGGACCTATTTTAAGGCTAATTATTTACAAATACCAGATTTTATTCCGATATAAAATTACTACAAAACACAATTTTTATTCAACCTTTTTTAGAAATTCCTCTACAGTTTTAATATAATTATCTCTTTCTTCAAGATATGACATGTGTGAACTTTTCTCAAATACTTTCATCACTGCATTTGGAAAAAGTGATTTATAGTATCTCACTGTTTCCGGCCTTGCCTCATCATATCTTCCGCAAAGCAACAAGACAGGAACTTTTATTTTATGAAGTTGTGAGGTTAAATCATAACTTTTGAGATTGCCTGTACAATTAAATTCTGTTGGTCCCCACATTGTTAAATATACATCCATTCCAGCATTATCTTGCTCTTCCTGAAAAGGTTTTGGATAGGGGTATATGCGACATAGGTGCTTTTTATAAAATTCTAAAGTTGCTTTTTGATATTCTTTCGAGTTTAAAGTACCTGCTTTTTCATTTTTATGGATTACTTCTTGTGTATTTTTCGATAAACCTTTTTTCAGACGATTTGTATCTCTAATCCAAAGCGGAACGCTCAAAAAAGTACCCGAGAGAATTAAAGCTTTAATTTCATGTGGATATTTTATTGCATATTCAGCCGCCAACATACTTCCCCAGGAATGACCTAGTATGAAAGTTTTTTCTATCCTAAGGGAATTTTTTAAAATCCTTAGCACGCACTCCCAG
>JAMCSM010000065.1:0-9196 GCA_023380915.1 Actinomycetota bacterium
AGCTTTTGTAATAAATCTCGGTAACAAGCCCTCTGGTATTTAATCTTTCTGTGTGCATCAGCTTGAGAATCTTATTGAACATTTCTGCACCACCAAGCCCATTTATAAAAATCCACCTTATTTCTTTGGCCGGAAAAATACTAAGATCTATTTCTGCCGTTTTGCAGGTGTAGCTGCCGGGAATTGTTATCCTTCCAAAACTTCCAATTATTTCCAGAATATCAACAAGGGCCTGAAGATTTCCCGATGCTTCTACTGCAAGATTTATTTTCTCATCTTGCAGCAATTCTTTTACTCTTTCAAATAAATTCTCTTTTCTTACATTAATAGTAAAATCCGCCCCACTGTATTTTTTCCCAATCTCCAGTTTTTTATCATTTCTGCCTGAAAATATCACCAGCTGGGCTCCCATCAATCTTGCGTACTGTATCGAAAAATAACCAATTGCACCCGTTCCTGACACAAAAACTACTTCACCTGGATGAAGGCCTATCTGGTCAAAAGATCTTGCGGCAACTCCTGCAGGTTCTGCAAGGGCTGCATCCATCATTTTAACACCCTCTGGAATTTTAAAAAGATGGCGCTCGGGCAATATCATATATTCCTTAAAAGCGCCGTCAACTGAAGGCTTGGATGTCCCTACACTTTTAACATTTAAACAATGAGAATAGTCCCCGTATACACAATTAGCACAATCATTACAACTAACTACTCCATCTCCGACGACCTTATCCCCTACTTTAAGCAATTTTACTTCTTTGCCTATATCTGCCACAATTCCAGCCCATTCATGACCACCTATTTGCGGGTATTTTACTTCAAAATGAGCTTCATTTTTATAAATATCTATATCTGTGCCGCATATACCTGCATAGATTACTTTAACCAACGCTTCATCAGACCTTATTTTTGGTATTTTTATATTAGTTATTTCTACTTTATAAGGCTCCTTAAATATTGCTGCCTTCATATCAACCTCGCATAATAATATTTTGTAAATTAGATCTTTTCCCAGATTTGCCCTTTTATATTAAACTAAATACAATGCATAATATTTTTATAATAATATAAAGAATTTTTTAAAATAAATGTATTATTTAGGCATTTTTGAAACATCGGAATATATCAATATTTTACCCGAAGTTGCTTTAAGCCCCATATCAAATGCCAATTGTGCCTCATTTATAGAAAACCTGTTTGTAACGACCATTGTTGCATCAATTAAATGCTTTGATAAAAAATCTATAGTATTTGGAAAAAAGTAAGGAGCTCCGCAAGAGCCTACTATTTTTGCATGTTTCCATATTATTTTTCCAATTTCTATTGGCACTTTGGTACCGATGCTTTGTCCTGTTAATACTATGATACCATCCACAGAAATTATATCTACCGTTAAAGCAATTCCACCTGTACTTCCGGAACACTCAATTATTCTGGTGACTCCTAAACCCTTAGTTAAGTTTATCACTTCTTTTGCAGGATTACCTATAGACGGATTTATTATAAATTTTGCACCCAATTGTTCTGCCAATTTAGCTCTATTTGGCTCTGGCTCAATGACTATTACTTTTGCCCCGGTAATGAGTGATATTTGAATTGCAAGTAACCCTACAGGACCAGTTCCTATAATTGCAACTCTATCATGTGGACCAATGCCTCCAGATCTTGCCCATATTGCATGATAAGGTACAGATACAACTTCGGTTAACACACCTTCTTCATCAGATATATTATCAGGAATCTTATATAATCTTTCTTCGGGAGACCAATGATATTCAGCCATTGCACCAGGGAAATCAGGTGTATAACCGTAGGCATCGTGGTTTAAACAGAAATGCGGGGCTCCGCCACTCTTGCAAACATCACATTTCCTGCAAGCTATAAAATTATCACCAGTAACCCTATCTCCAAGTTTTAATGTCTTAACATCAGGACCAGTTTCAACTATATGACCAATCCACTCATGCCCTGGTACAAACGGATAGGTGCCTTCAAAATTAGTTCCTGCCCACATATGCACGTCAGTTCCACACAAACCAGCTATGTCAACTTTTATTAAAACTTCATCTCCTTGCGGTTTTTTTACCTCTACATCATCCACCGATAATCTGTTTATACCTTTAATAACAACTGCTTTCACTAGCTTCTCCTCTAATAAAATTTTAAAAAAATAAAAATAATAAATTGTTTAAAGACTCACAATGGAATTAGTTTCAGATGATTTTAGCGCTGCCATGGATATTTTTAGCGCAGCCATACCATCCTTTTCACTAACTAAAGGATTTTTGCCTTCCAGAATACATTCCATAAAAGCCTTATCTTCATTAAAATAACCTTCCCTGAATCTATTTATAAAATGAGGATGTTCATCAGTTTGAAATGTAAAAACATTAGATAAACCATCAGAATTAAAAATATATACCGGTGTGGAATTTAATTTCCCAATAAAGATTGTACCGTCACTGCCTGATATTTCAATCCTTGCATCATTTCCGCCTATAGAATTCCAGTTTCCATCAACTACTCCAATTGTACCTTTTGAGAATTTCATTGTAACTATAGAATTATCAATAAGATGAGGAATTTCATATTTTAATCCTAAAAGATTTGCATCGTTTGCATAAAGTTGGACAACTTCATCATTCATAAACCATCTTGCCAGATCGTAGTCATGTGTACTCATATCAATATAAATACCTCCTCCGGTCTTTGGATTCAAGGCCCATTCAGGAGGCGGAAAAGGGTCCTTTGAAGTAGCCTTGAATAACAAGGGTCTTCCTATCTTTCCGGCATCTATTAATTGCTTAGCTGCAATGTGTTCGTCACAAAATCTTCTCTGATAACCAATTTGAAATCTTACATTATATTTTCTGACATACTCACACATTCCCATGGCTTTTTCCAAATTCTCTGCAATAGGTTTTTCACAAAAAATATCTTTTCCTGCTTCGGCACAATCTTTTACTATATAATCATGTTGATTGGTTGGTGTTGTTACATAAACAGCATCAATTTCTTCTTTTTCAATCATTTTTCTGTAATCAATATATGGCTTAGCCTCGGCGATTTTTGCGTTATTATTAGCTCTTTCTTCAATCAAGTCACAAACAGCAACAATTTTAACTTTCTTGGACAATCTCACCAGGTTTTCAATGTGAGTCGGACCTATCCTGCCCACCCCTATTACAGCTACATTTACTTTTTCCATTTAAAATTGAACATCTCCCTTCTTGCTATATTCCTAATATTCGATTCTTTTTTTATTTTCAGCATTGGATACTGGTTTTTATTAAAGAAATTTAACTTTTTTATCTAAGGGAAATATTGGACGCGGTACTTTGCAGTATTTAATATGATCAAAATTTACATCACTTGAACCTGGGCAATCTATATAAAATATCTCCCTTGCAAATTTCTCATAATTAGCCCGAAAATGCAGCCCATCTTTTAATACGATTATTTTCTTATCCATAGGTTCAATACCTAAACTTCTAAAAAGTTCCGGGTCTGCAACGTTGGCAGGTTGATTTTCGGTAATTATCACATATATACCATTAACTTCTAATACTAAAGTTCTGCCCATATTTGCCAATGTACCCTTAAATAAATGCCCTTTGTAAATATATTTACCATCTGAAATCATTTTTATATAACTGATAATCTTAAGCGGTTTGCTGTTTATTTTGTCTAATTTACCTCCGAGTTCGAATTCAGCTTTCTTGCCTACTCCCAGCCTTATAGCTTTTTTTACAGACTCAGAGTCAATTATTACTGCAAGAGCTGCATCATCAACTTTTTCTCTAATCAGCCCTTGCAATATACAAGTTGTATCTCCATAGGCTCCTGCATTAATGTTATCCGCCGGATCCAAAAAAATAACAGGGCCACCATCAATTTTTAAAGCTTTGTTTATTGCTTCTTCAATCGGAATATGCTTTATGAGAAAATTTTCCCTAAGATCCCAGAATTTTTTGGCCAATGCCAAAGATTCTCGATCAGCTTGTTCTTTTTTGTTTATTTCCGTTGTAACAATAATACTCGGGCCTGCCTCTTTTATATCAAGGGTCGGACACCCAAAAAAAACAGATACAGATATTACTTCATTTTGTTCACTGACAACTTTAGCCTCTCTTAAAAAAGAAGACAATGGCTCTTTAGTTGATATCATTTTATCTCCATGAAAAAGTGCGGGCAGCTTTTGAAATGAAATATAAGTCTTGATTTTATTTTCAATTAATTTTAGAAGAATACTTGCAGCACGTTCGCCTGTCTCAAACATATCAATATGCGGGGCGGTATCATAACTAATTAAATCATCTGCAAATTTTACCATTTTATCTGTCACGATTGCGTGTTTGTCCAAGGTGCATACTACATATACTTCATCCCCGACAATTTGTCTTATTTCTTCTAAAATTTCACCTTCGCAATCATCATTTTTTTCAGATAACATGTTTCCATGCAGAGCTAGCAATATTCCGTCTATATTCTTATTTTTGTTAATTCTTTTGATCAATTCCCTTTTTTGAGACAAGTAAACTTCTTCCTCAAGCCTGCCAGCTACAAAAACTGAATTTGATATTGTAGGGGTTATGCTAATATTATTCTTCTCAAGAACCTCTATAAATCCACCTAATTCGGTGCCGGTATTCCTATATTTATCCAATATGTCTTTATCATTTACCAAGGAGTAATTTTTGAACTGTTTGAAATCGACAAGAGATTTATTAAAAGTGTTGCCTTCAAACATAAAGGACCCGATTAAAATTTTCAATTTTTGTTTCACTTTCATATTCTATAAATCCAGATCGAGAAAATTAAAATCCTTATAACCACTCTCTGTGACCAATATCTGGTCTTCTAAATTTATTGCAATTGTCCAGTCTTCTTTGATAGTATAAATTTCAATGGTAAATACCATCCCGGGCTCAAGTAACATATTATTGTCTTTAGTTAAAAAAGGCATCTCATGCACATCTCGACCAACACCATGCCCCACTGATGGTGAAAAAAGTTTATATCCATATTTTTCTATAACACTCTTGCCAATATTATAAAGATTTGAGCATTTAATTCCAGGAGCGACCTCTTTTTTAACCGCTTTTAATGTATTAAGAACAGCATTATGCATTCTTATTTGTCCTTTATTTGGTTTCCCTAATACTTTTGTCCTGCATATGTCACAAATATATCCATTAAACCTGCCTCCAAAATCGATTCTAACAGTTTCTCCTGCTTTAATTTTTCTATCTGTTGGTAAAGATATTGATCTTGGGCCAAAAGCAACATGATCCCAGGAAAAATCCCCTCCTGATGTAATAATTTCAGTTTTTAGTATCTTTTCACAATACAATTCACTCATGCCTTTTTCCAAATTACTAAAAACCGTATCCATTGCCTTATCTGTTAATTGTGCTGCTCTTTCAATTCTTTTAATTTCTTCTATTGATTTAATCAATCTAAGTTGTCTTATTACATCCGTACCATCTACAAATTTAGCTTTTGGTAATTTTTCATGAAGTTTAAAAAAAATACCTGCAGGGATTCTTGCCATTTCTACTCCAATAGTGCTGTTCTCCAAATCCTTATCTGTTATAGCTTCAAAAACACAATCAACAACATTTTCGTGTTTTATAACCCATGGTTTCTCTGTGCTTTTTCTAAGATATGAATAATCAGCATAGGGACCATGAAATCTTAAATCCTTAATCCATGTTTCCTTAGCTATCAAATCCTCCCCATCTTGAGAATTAGGAGTAAAAAAAGGTTCTTTACTTTTTTCTTTTGGTATGCCTGTAAAACTTATATATTGGGCACTTCCATCATCTAAAAAAAAATCTTCATTCATAAAATGTGAATAATAATCAGTAAAATAACTTACATTTGTTTTTGTATTAGCCAACAAAAGATCAATTTTGGCCTTATCCATTAGCTCCGATACTTTTTCGTAAGAAAAAAGCATTCTATATCCCTCACTTTACTGACTATTTATTTCACAATTCCTCTGAGTGCAATATCTATCAAAATAAACTTTTAATCCTTTAAATATATTTCCCTGGGATTAATTTTAACTTCTAAAACTTCGTCAAGGTTATCCCATAATTTGGTGAAGGCTTCCACATATTTATCTAAAAGTTCAAAACCGTTAGGCGGATAGATAGCACTGTGGATAACAAATGAATCATCCACTACTTTTCTGGTTTCAATAAAATCTTCTTCCTTGTAGGTTACATTAAAGCCTTTCCCGTATGGACATGTCCATGGACAGCCATAACCGTAGCCAATTCTATCCTGAAATATATTTTGCATTGGCACCGGCCTATTTTGCCATCTATTAGCCTGAACACCTTCAGCCCTTAATGCTTTTTGAACTTTTGCCCTGAATTCCTTGGGTGGAACATCAAGGCCGATTTTAGACGGCACTAATCTTATTCTATACAAATGAAAAACACTTGTCCTATCATCTGGAACATAAGGGGTAATTATTCCTTTTAATTTACTAAGTTTTTCTGAAAGATAATTTGCATTTTTTATCCTAATTTCATTTTCAATATCAAGGCTTTGAAGTCTTATTCGTGTGAATGCTGCAAGAATTTCATTATATCTGTACATCCAGCCTACTTCATACGCATTATAGTCTCTTTCCACACCTTCTTCTATGATCTCTCCTAAATCCCTGACTTTTTTTGCTTCAAAATAAAATTTATCATTATCCGTATTAAAGAGACCACCTTCAGCACCAGGTAAATTTTTGCTTCCGTTTAAGCTAAATGCAGAAATATCACCTAAAGCGCCTGCCTTTTTGCCTTTATAAGTTGCTCCATGTGCCTGGCAGGCATCTTCTATGACAACCAGATTATACTTTTTTGCAATAGCTTTAATTTCATCCATATCTGCCGGCATACCATGCAGGTGCACTGGTAATATCGCTCTGGTTTTATCAGTTATTTTCGCTTCAATTTTTAAAGGGTCAATGTTATAAGTTAAAGGATCAATATCAACAAATACAGGTATTGCATTCGTATTAAGTACGCCAAAGGCGCTTGCAACAAAGGTTAATGCAGATGTTATTACTTCATCTCCCGCTTTTATACCTGCACCTTTAACTGCAATATGGATTGCTGAGGTCCCGCTTCCTGTTGCAAGACAATATTTTGTTCCTACATACTCCGCCCATTCTTTCTGCAAAGCTTTCACCTGGGGAGCAAAAGCACCCATCAAAGTTCCTGAATCAAGTACTCCCATTACAGCATTTTTTTCCTTTTCGGTTATAATCGGCCATTTTGGAAGCGTTCCCAAGTCCACATTATCAATTCCCAGCATTCCTTTTGGCAGAACTTGCTTTCCACCATTAATTGCTAATTTTGCCATTTGTAACTCCCTTCAAATAAAAAAAGTTCTTATGTTATAGTATTTTTTAAAAATTTTTTAATAAAATTAAAAATAAACTTACAATTACAACAATTAAATTTTAGAAACCGTGTAACGTTTTACTAAAAATATATCATATTTTTAGTGTGAATGCAATAGACTATTAATGGTGTTGAAGCCTGTTTATCCTATTAAAAAATTAATATTTAGAGCTTATAAAAATTCACAGTTAAATTAACCCATTTAGCAGTTTTGTGGTTTTTCAATATTCTATCAATAAAATATATCCTTCCAAAGCCTTCCTTTTCAAAAGGACCTATTTTCACTGAATCCTAACTACAATTAACCATTACTTTAATTTCTAACCCCTTTTTTAAGCTCTCAATCCCCTCATTCATATCTTTAAGATTCAGCCTTCTGGTAATAAGTGAGTTGGTGTCAACTATTTTTTCCTGAAGGAGTTTAAAAGCTGTGCTGAAAGGATTTATGTAATTATAAATCCAATTTCCTATAACCTGCAGTCCCCGGGTAGTTATATCATACTGTTTTATTGTTTGTACTGCCTGTGAATTTACACCAAAAAGTAAAACTTTCCCACCTTTTCTTGCAAGTTTAATACAATCAGGCAGAGATACTCCATACCCTACATCAATTGCAGCATCCACACCGTATGGTTCTTTTGAAAGAATATCGCCCGTAATTTCATCTATTGGAGTTACGGAAGCGTTATAAGATAAATCACCGCCAATTGTTTTTGCATAATTTGCCCTAAATTCTCTTATCTCAACAGAGTATATTTTACTAGCCCCTGATTTTCTCAGCATTTGTATAAAGAGACATCCAATAGGACCAGCTCCAAATATAACTGCTGATTGACCAATTGAAAAATTCAATTTCCAAAATCCATTTATCATTGTAGCTATAACTTCTGCGAATGCACCTTCTTCAAAGCTAATATCATCAGGCATTTTAATTAATGACTTTTCAGGCACAACACTGTACTCTGCAAAACCTCCATCCTGCATAATACCTATCGAAGATTGATTCTGACAATATTCCGGCAAATTATGCTGGCAGTAGTAACAATAACCGCAATTGTAGTTGGCATCTATTACTACCCTATCCCCCGGCTTAATATACTTAACATTTGATCCAATTTCCTCAACCTGACCACAATATTCATGACCCAATATATTGCCGAATCTCCCAGGATGTTGCTGCGGAACACTTAAAATCTTTAAATCAGTACCACAAATACTTGCCATCTTGTTTTTTAGTAAAATATTATTTTTCTCATCAATCTTTGGTTTTGAGACCTCCCGCACTTCAAATTTACCATTTCCTAAAAATACTCCCGCTAACATTTTTCCTCCAATTTTATTTTTATTTAGACTTTATAGTTAAACATTATTTTATTTTCAATCTTATCTATCATTAAAACTATTTTTATTTTCTTAATATAAGACTTAATATTCTATATAATTATTTTCCTTGCTTGATTTCATTATCATATGTATTAATTTCATTCCAGTTAAGGACTCATACATAGAAACCAATGCACATTTATCCCCTTGTTCATACTTAACAAGAGCTTCATAAAAACCTGGCTCAAGACCTCCCCCCGGGTGCCCAACCAATTTAATTTCCATTATTTCCTTTTTTCCATCCTCTTTTTCATAATTTACTTCTATTTTGTCCCATATATTTGTTAAAAATGCTGGTACTACCAAAGTTCCTTTTGTACCTATCACATACCATCTTGGAATTGCAATCCTGCAATTATTACTGGCTTCTATCTGGCAAATTAAATCATTATCAAACTAAT
>JAMCSM010000065.1:9206-9696 GCA_023380915.1 Actinomycetota bacterium
GAGAATTTAGGGCAAATACACCAATTGGTTCTTTTTTTATAATTTGCAGCAACTGACCAATTAGATGAGGACCCCAATCCATTAACAGCCCACCGCCATATTCTTTTCTTATTCTCCAGGGATTTTCCATACCGTCAATACCCCAGCCAGCCCACATTTCACCCCAGAACATTGCTCTTGATTGAATTACTAAAATTTTACCTAACATTCCAGACTTAATTGTATCCCTAACAAATACATAATCTCTATCCCAAAGAGTGCTGTGATGAACAAATAAATTTTTCTTATTTTTTTCAGCAGCTTTCACCATTCTTAAGGCACTTTCATAGGTTATGCTCATTGGTTTTTCTACAATAACATTTTTACCTTTATTTAAGGCTTTTATACCTAAACGCCCTCTATATAATATAGTAGATTTGTATTCATTACTATTAATAGATGTTTTATTTGTTTTTAATAATTTTTTTTTAAATATCATTTTTTTTTAAAT
>JAMCSM010000066.1 GCA_023380915.1 Actinomycetota bacterium
GGGTATACTTTGAAAAGTGATATTGAGATCGCACAAGCCGCAAAAATGAAAAACATAAAAGAAATAGCAGAATCGATTGGAATTGATGAAAAATATCTTGAACTTTATGGCAATTACAAGGCAAAAGTCCAGCTGGACATTCTTGAAGAATTAAAGGATAGGCCTGACGGGAAGTATATCGATGTAACAGCAATTACACCCACACCTCTTGGAGAAGGTAAGACAGTAACCACCATTGGATTGAGCCAGGCATTAAATAAGATCGGCAAAAAAACCATAACATGCATAAGACAGCCTTCCCTTGGACCAGTATTTGGAATAAAAGGCGGCGCTGCCGGCGGCGGTTTCTCTCAGGTTCTTCCAATGGAAGATTTCAATCTTCACCTGACAGGTGATATACATGCAGTAGGCATTGCACATAATCTGCTCGCAGCATTTCTCGATACACACCTTATGAAGGGAAATGAATTAAATATAGATCCCTTTAGCATTACCCTCAATAGAGCAGTCGATGTAAGCGACAGAGTTCTAAGAAATATAATAGTCGGCCTGGGCGGCCCCCAGAATGGTTTGCCGCGTGAAACGGGTTATGACATTACTGTTGCATCTGAAGTTATGGCAATACTTGCCCTGACAACAAGCCTTAAAGATTTAAGGCAGAGGCTTGCAAGAATGGTAGTTGGTACAACAAATGATGGAAAGGCTGTTACAGCCGAAGATTTGAAATGTGCAGGTGCAATGACGGTTCTTTTAAAAGATGCCATAAAGCCAAACCTCCTCCAAACACTTGAACATGGCGCATGTTTTGTTCACGCAGGCCCATTTGCAAATATAGCGCATGGTAACAGCTCAATCCTTGCCGACCAGATGGCAATAAAACTTGGAGAATATGTGGTTACAGAAAGCGGATTTGGAGCCGATATGGGTGCTGAAAAATTCATGGATATTAAGTGCCGCTACAGCGGTCTGAAGCCTGATGCTGTAGTAATTGTCTGCACGGTCAGGGCCCTCAAGATGCACGGCGGCGGATTCCAGTTCATTCCCGGACAGCCAGTTGATAAGGAACTTATGGAAAAACCAAATATCTCTGCAGTTTTAAAAGGCTGCGAAAATCTTGAGAAGATGATTGAAAACATGAAAATGTTTGGAGTCCAGGTTGTAGTTGCAGTAAACAATTTTGATTCTGATACAAAAGATGAAATTGAAGCAATAAGGGAAAGGGCAAAAGCAGCAGGTGCAGAGGATGCCATAGTAAGCCGGGTTTGGCTTAAAGGCGGAGAAGGCGGCAGGGAACTTGCTGAGGCAGTTGTTAAAGCTGCAGAAAAACCGTCTGATTTCCAGTTCCTTTATCCTCTTGAATGGCCAATTAAGAAAAAGATTGAAACGATAGCCACAAAAATTTATGGTGCTGACGGAGTAGATTATCTTCCGATGGCTGAAAGCAAAATTGCCCTTTATACAAAACAGGGATTTGACAAGCTTCCTATCTGCATGGCAAAAACCCATCTTTCATTAAGCCATGACCCAAATATGAAGGGAAGACCAAGAGGTTACAGGATACCTATAAGAGATGTCAGGGCTTCAGTTGGTGCAGGTTTCTTATATCCGCTTCTTGGAGAAATGAGGACGATGCCGGGATTGCCTAAAGTACCTGCCGGCACAAAAGTTGATATTGATGAAAAAGGAAATATAGTTGGCTTATTTTAAAGTCATTTAAGATATTCCGACAATTAAAATAATTTTTATTATTTTATAAATTTTTTCATATTTCTAATTTTATTGATATTTATTAAAAAATAATATTAAGGGGTAGCTAAAATGGCTGAATTGATTGATGGAAATAAAATTTCTGCAGATATTAAAAATGAAATAAAGCAGGAAACATCAGAGCTTATAAGAACAAAAGGGGTAAAACCAGGGCTGGCTGTAATTCTAGTAGGAGAAAATCCTGCATCAAAAGTTTATGTGGCTAATAAGGAAAAAGGCTGCAATGAAGTAGGTTTTGCTTCTGAAACTATTAAAATGCCTGATACTTCTTCAACTGAAGATGTCCTTGTACAAATAGACAGGTTAAATAAGAGAAATGATGTTCATGGGCTTCTGGTTCAGCTTCCTCTCCCTCCCCAAATAGATAAAAACAAGGTACTTGAAGCTATTCTTGTTGAAAAGGATGTTGATGGATTCCATCCTGTAAATATGGGCAGGCTCGTAGCCCAGCAGGAATGTCTTCTACCGGCAACAGCTTCCGGAATCATTGAGATGCTGAAGAGGGAAAAGATAACCATGAAGGGCGCAAATGCAACAATGGTCGGCCACAGCGAAATAGTTGGAAAACCATGTACGCTGCTGCTTTTAAACGAATGGGCAACAGTTACCATATGCCATATAGAAACAAGAAATCTGAAAATGCACACTATCGATGCTGATATTTTGATTGTTGCAACCGGGGTGCCCTATCTTATTAAAGGTGATATGGTTAAAGAAGGTGCAGTTGTAATAGACGTAGGTATAAATAAAATTACACCCGATAAGGCTAGTCCGGAATTGCTTCAGTGGCGAAAAGCTGACTTTGATACAAAAGGTTCGACTCTTATCGGTGATGTGGATTTCCTGAAAGTTGAGCCAAAAGCAAGCTACATTACACCTGTACCTGGCGGTGTTGGAGTGATGACTGTTACAATGCTCCTGGCTAATACTTTAAAAGCTGCCAAACGTATTGCTGGCATTAAGTAGTAATTTATATCAAAAAAGACAAAAAAAAAGAAAAATAGTATAATCCTTAAAGTAATGGGAAAATAATAAAAATGTTTTACGCAAAAGTCATAGGCAATATAGTTTCAACTATTAAATATAAAGGGCTTATAGGCAAAAAGCTCCAGATAATCCAGCCCGTCAGTATGGAAACCGGTAAGAATGCAGGAAGTTTCCTGGTAGCTCTTGATGCAACTGATTCAGGTATTGGTGATTTTGTAGGATTTGAAGATGGCATGGAAGCTACATGGGCTTTTGAAAGTAACGATGTTCCAACCGACGCAACAATAGTATCAATAATCGAGACTGTAAATTTCGAAAAGAAAAAACAGGAAAAGATATAAATATAAAACGGAAATCCGGAAAAAAGATATTAAATTTAAAAATTGATGAAATAAAAATCACCCGCAAAAATAAGATAATTACAATTAAAAAAACAGGAGAAACACTTAATGATATTAGGCCAGGTAGTAGGAAATATAGTGTCTACGCAAAAAGATAAAAGTCTTGTAAGCAAAAAACTTTTAATAGTCAAATCTATTGACCTTGAAGGTAAAATACTTGATCCCTTTGTAGTTGCTGTTGATATAATTGGTGTAGGTATTGGTGAGAAAGTCCTTGTTGTGAATGGAAGTTCTGCCAGACAAACAGATGAGACAAGAGATAAAAGCATTGATTCTGTAATTGTTGCAAAAGTAGACAGTTACCAGGTTGAAAATAAAAATTATTAAGCTTTTTTCAAAGTAACTGAAGACAGGAAAAAATCATAAACCAATTGCCGGACTTTTTTACTCCTCAGGATTGCAGTTGTATGAAAATTATTCAGCCAGTATATTTTAGGGCAGCCAATCTCGTGGCACAATTGAAGGGCAGATTCTTTATTGAAAATAACATCAAATCTGGAATTTATCATAATAACTTTGCGCGGAATAATTTTATGGCCAAAAGTTACAGGATCACATAGGAACCATTTTTGGGCTATAAATTTTTTAAGTTCAGGATAATCTTCCATTTCGCTGTCTATAGAAATTGGATTTATTTTTTTAAAAGCATCGATAAATTCTGGTAATGATGAATAGAATTCTTTTGCCTGTGTTCTGGTAATTTTTTCCCTCTTTACAACATTTCCTTTTAACATCATGGAAGCAACTCCATTCCAGTAAATCTCATCCCAGTTGCCTCCGCAAATCAGGAAAGCACCTCTTTCAATTCTCTTATCCCAGGCCATTGCTATTGCTGAAACAATGCCCCCAAGGCTCATTCCGCATATGGAAAAGCTGAAGTTGCTTTCAGGAAAAATTTGATCAATAATTTTAATTGCTTTTTTGATATCAAGTACAGCCTGGTTAAAAAATTCCAGCGTACCGGCATCATCATTACTCATCAGCTTCTGGCCGCTTGTCTGGCCAGCCGGAGTTCTGTAAAGGTGGTAAGGAAGATTTATAAAAAGACATGAAATGTCATTTTGAAGGGCGTCATTAATAAAGCAATAATAATTTTTAAGCCAGTTGACTTTGCTATTGAATCCATGAACTAAAATCATCAAATGAGCAGGAGTTTTGCCATGATCCGGCATTTTTTTGTCAGGTGCAAGAAAAAGCTCAGAATAAACAACATCATTTTCCTTAATGTTTGTCCTTACAGGGGAATCAAATGTGAGTATAAATTTTCTTATGTTTTTTTTATTCAAAAACTTGACAGATGATTCCCTTAGAATGAAATTTTCTTTTGCTGCAGGACAGTAATTGTAAAGTTCCATTTTAAAAGACTTTCAATATTTTTAGCTGAATAAAATTTATTATTTATTGATTTTCATTCTATACATTTATTATTACTGGTCTCTAAAAAACTCTTGTTCCTATTCCTGGACCATCATAGAGTGAAAATCTCTTTATATTCTCCAAAATTATTTTACCATAATTTGATTTTTTTGGTTTTTGCAGGCTGACAAAATATTTGAAAAAAGATATTTTTAAGAAGACCGTCTCAAATTTTTGTTTTTAAGCCCCGTAACCAGTAAAATAATTGTAAGTTGCAATGTAGCTATATTTTATTTATAATATAGCTACATTAATTTTTTAAGTAATGATTTTTATGCTGCGGGTTGGAATAAGAGAATTAAAAAATAAATTAAGCCGTTATCTAAAAAAGGTCAAAGAAGGTGAAGTTTTGATAATAACCGACAGAAATAGAGATATGGCATTGATACAGCCACTGGATTTTTCAAGTTATAAAGAAATTCATGAATTGATTAAGGAAGGTAGCGCTGCATGGAATAGCGGCAAGCCTGTAAACATCAGTACACCGGTTCAGGTAAAAACAGGAAAATCTATTTCTGAAATTGTCATAAAGGACAGAAGATGATTTGTTATCTTGATACCAGTGCTCTGGTCAAATTATATGTTAATGAATCTGATACTGAGAAAGTTTTTAATACTGTAAATAAATCCAGGATATCAGCTACTTCCATTGTTGCATATGCTGAAGCAAGGGCGGCATTTTCAAGAGGATTTCATGAAAAAATATTATCAGGAAAAGACTATTACAAATGTATTTCCAATTTCAGAAGCGACTGGAATAATTATCTTATTATAAATATTGATAACCTGCTTATATTATTAGCCGGAGATTTGGCTGAAAAATATAACATAAGAGGATTTGATTCAATACATCTGGCATCCGCAATAATACTGAAGCGTAAGCTAAAAGAAGAAATTATGTTTTTATGCCGGGATAAAATTTTGTTAAAAGCTGCCGGAAAAGAAGGATTTTTTATTACATAAGAATCTATTTTTATTATCTCAAATTTAATCCGAAGTTCATGTATCTTGTTAACTTTACAATCTTCATCTCCGACAGTTGAAGAGTTTAAAGCAAAAAAAATTTAATTATTTTGATATGTAAATCTTACAATAAGTTTTAAGTTTAAATAAGTTTTATAATCAGGGGGTGGGGTATTTCCATTCCTTTTGACGACTAATATAAACAGCAACATGAATAATAAAAAAGATAAATTCAGGGAAATTTATGAGGAGAACTTCGATTCCATATATGGATTTGTTTATTTGAGGCTTGCAGGCAGGACTTCAAATGTTGAAGATATTGTTCAGGAAATTTTTTTTGCAGCAGCAAGAGGTTTTGAAAAATTTGAAGGGAAAAGTGCTGTTAAAACCTGGATTTACGGTATTGCTAAACACAAGATAGCAGATTATTACAGGCAGGAGATACCAAAAAATAAACTTTTACAAAATGATATATTTTCTTATAAGACAAATCCTGAAAGATCAGCAATGAGTAAGGAAAATGGAACAGAAGAATCGGTAACATGGAATCCTGAAAAAGAAAAGGTATTAGATGTTTTGGATAAATTGTTGCCGGTTTACAGGTATTCGCTGCTTCTGAAATATATTGACGGATATAGCATTAAGGAGATAGCAAAAATATTAAAAAGAACTCCAAAGGCAGTAGACGGGATTTTACAGAGAGCAAAGATCGAGTTTAAGAAAAATTATTAATTTTGTTAAGGTGATTTAAAAATGGAAAATTTGAAAATGGAAAATTCTAATAAAAAAAATATGGATGATCTAAAAATTGAAAAAACAATAAAAATCCTTGAAAAAAACATTAAACCCAGGCAGGCTTACAAGGATGAATTACTTTCAAAACTGATAAATCATCCAGGCTTGTTTGGAAATGGCATGGAAAATAGCAGGGGATATACATTCATTGAGAGGCTCATATTTGAAAAGCCATGGAAGCTGGTTTTGCCCCTTTCTCTGGCAATAACATTAATAGCCAGGTTTTCATTAGGCGGCATGTTCGATAAAATTGTCATATCATTCTTTACTTTTGGAGGAATGTAGGTTTGTATTTTTTTAAATTGGTCGGCGGGCTGGTAAATTCTCCTCATAAACTTATAGCCAGGTACAGGGATAATAAAAAATATCTGCCTGCGCTGATTATTGTTATAATAACCGCACTTCTTATAATTCCCTTAATGTTCATACCTGTATCGATACCTGGAAGTGGAGTAAACTTAAAACAGGCAATTTCAGGTTTTTTTATAAATTTTTTTGTAGTTATTGCAACATATCCTCTCGCATGCCTGGTTTTAAAGCTTGCTTCCATCATCAGGAAGAAAAAAATAGCTTTTATAGAAATATTTTCTACATGGGGTTTCAGTTATGTTCCAACGGCGATGTTTTTGCTTTACCTGCTTCTTACACATCTTTTTGTACCGAAAGGAATAATGATTTTTGGAACAACTCCGTTCTCAATTATCCTTGCAACGATACTGGTTGCAATATTTATCTGGAAACTTTTATTCTATTTCATAGAACTCCGGATTGTACTGCGTGAAAATTTTGGAGGAATGATAATATCCTCGTTGATAATAATATTCTTTTTTGCAGCTTATTATTTTCTCGTTGCATACCTGCTGGGATATAAGATACCGGTTCTCTGAGCAAGCATTTTTAAAATAATTATTAAAACTGGTTTAACCAAAGAGATAGGGAGTATAAATGGACTTTAATGAAACTGGAATTACAAAAAGGAATTACAGGCTTGGAATTTCAATTATAATAATTGGTTTTTTCACACTGGCACTGTATCCTTCAACCATTTTTATTGGCTCTGAACTGCACAAGATCAATATGGAGACAACAGGTTTTTATTTTGCAGCTTTTTTAGGATTTATGATACTGGTTTCAGGAATACTTTATCTTGTAAGCCTTATTTTTAATATTAAGGAATCCAGAAAAGTCAGTAATATAACAAAAGGATTGAAACTGACTCTTATAAGTACTATTCCTGTGGCATTATGCTATATTGGAATAATGATTAAGGCTCTTACGGAAGGTCATTAATTTATTTTGGCAATTGTTTCCTTATATTCTTTATGTATGCTTTCCTAATTGCACTTATTTTTTTATCTCTATAACTGATCTATTCAACAATGATTTTTTATTTCTTTTGTATTTTCCTCCAATTTTCTAATTTCAATACGAAAAGAGGCAAATAAAAGAGGCAAATAATATTAAATAAATAATTTAATTATTAATTAATACTATGTTTGCATAAACTTTTATATATTTTTAATTTAAAATCTTGACATTTAATTTAATATTATTATAATAGTTATTTGCATACTAAGATTAATATTAATTTAAAAACTAAATATTTCTTTAAAATTTAGGGGCTTTGAAGCTTTTCTCGCTTATTTGGACGCTTATGAGGGAAGCAGAGCCAGTAGCGTAACCGACTAAATAATGATATTTATTTGGCCGGTTTTTTATTTTGCGGGGGTTCAGCAAACAGGCGGAATAATTATGTCACAAAAATTTAGTAAATTTTTAAAATTTATTTTCAGCTTTTCCATTACTGTCTGGGGCTTTTTTGGAATGCAAAGCAGAATATGGGCTGACAATAGTCTTGCACCACTACAGCCTAACAATTACCAGAATGCAATTGATTCATCCAAACAATCAGGCAGCATGATTTTTAACGGAAGTGATAGAAGTTTTTATATTATTTTAATTACATCGATTATAATCGGCGGAATACTGCTCTTTGCAATATGGCAGAATTTTAAAAGCAGGAACCAAAGCATGTGAAAACATGCATGAATTTTTATATCTTAATAAAGGTCTTTAAGTATATAAATTAGTATATAAATTTTAAATATATAAATACGTTTTATAAAGCTCAACAATTTTATAAGGTTAAACACTTTTATAAGGCTTAAGATAAGGCTCAACAACAATTGCGGTAAGTCCTGCTGAAATGAAAAGCCCGCCTTTGATTTTAATAAACCAAAAGCGGGCTCAATTATTTTAATTGGGTATCCTGATCCTTATAAAATAGGATTTACAGTTCAACAACCCAATAATAATTATTGCTTAAAATGAATTTTAAATTAACCGGCAAAAGAGGCTCCAAAACGTATTTATATATT
>JAMCSM010000067.1 GCA_023380915.1 Actinomycetota bacterium
GTTTTCATCAGCCGGCTCAATTTTAAATTTAAGATTTTTAGATTTCCGGTTTTTAGCAATATATGCCAGCGGTAAAAAAGGTTTATTTTATAAAAAGGTGCTGGTGATGGTCCCGTTATTTTGAAAATATCATTTTTTATTTTTGATAGTTCATTATATATTTTCAATGCATCAGTTTTTACTTCATTTTCAATTTTTCCTGAAACAATAATATTTACAAGATTTGAAAAAGGTGGATAAAAAAGCTCTTCTCTGTTTGCCAGTTCAGCATTGTAAAAATCAGAGTAGGTACCGTTTGTAAAATTTTTTATTACAATATTGTCCGGATTATAAGATTGTATTATTACACGGGTTTTTTTATTATTTACATCAACCTTATCAACAATATTGGTGATTAACTGGTAAACTTTTTCATTGATGCTGTAATCAGGAAGTTCGAGCATATTATCACAATTGATAATTCCGACAAGTGTTATATTTTCAACACCCTGGAGTCTCGCCAGAATTTGTGTTCCAACAAGAATTGCAGCCCTGGTATTCCTTATTTTTTTAATTGTTTCGTTATATAACCTGGTATTTTTTGTTGAATCCGTGTCAATCCTTATTATAGGAACGTTTTTGAACCTGGTTTTAAGTTTAGATTCTACTTTTTCAATGCCTGTACCCTGAAAAGAAATATTATCACCTCCGCAGTTAATGCAATTTCCATCATAAATTATTTCTTTCCCACATTGATGACAGTTCAACTTTTTTGTTGATCTGTGAAACCTGTATGAAACATTACATGAAGGACATTTTGGAATGTAACCACAATCTCTGCATAACAAAAAAGTGCTGTAGCCTCTTTTATTGATGAAAATTATAGCCTTATTATTTTTTTCCAGCTCTTGCTTTACAGCTTTATAGAGCTCATTTGTAATTACCAGATCTTCTCTTTTTTTATCAACTGATTTTAAATCTATGGATTCTTTGATAAGAGGGGGAACACCTTTATGGCTTTCCGGTATTATAACATTCATAAAATTGTGGTCATTGAGGGATTTATATTTCATTGATACAGCCGGAGTTTTACTACTGTAAATGACAGGAATTTTGAATATCCTGCCAAGCTTTATTGCAATATCCTGGGCATTGTACCTTATTATTGTATTTTCTTTATAAGAAGGATCTTCCGCTTCGTCAATTATTACCAGACCAATGTCATTAAGCGGAGTAAAGAGTGCCGACCTTGTACCTATAAGGATATCATAATTATTATTGAAAATATTAAACCACTGTTCGAATCTCCTCGAATCACTCATGCCGGAATGATAAAGACCTGTTCTACCCCTGAATTCATCTTTTATATTTTCAAAAAGTACCGGTGCAAATAATATTTCCGGTGTGAGGATCAGAACTTTTTTACCTTTATTGGTAGTTTCCAGGCATAATTCCTTGTATATGCCTGTTTTTTCATTCTTTTCCAGCCCCTCCATAAGAATGCATTTAAAAGTATTTCTTCCTATTAAGTCTTTGATAGTGTTCAACCAGTTAGTCTGAAAGGTTATTGGGGATTTTTTATTGTTAATCTTGTTATTTACAGAAAAATTTATCCTTTCATTATCAATACCGGATCTTTTTTTAACGGTACTTATTTTGAATTAAAAAATCAAAAATCTTTTTTTTTGCATAATTTTTTTTGATATTTATTTCTTTTATGTATTGCTGAAGGTTTTTGTCACTTGAATATATAAATATATCAAATTTAAAGAAATATTCAGGATTTGATAATTTATTAAGATTTTTTTTTGTACCAGGTGGGAGAAATAATTCGATTATCTTTCCCACAGATTGAATATAATAAAAACTCATCCAGTGGATCAATCTCAATCTTTGTTTATTGAATATGGGGATGCTGCTTATTATTCTTTTAATATTCTTCAGGTTTTCATCAGGAATACCTGATTTTGTTTTCAATCTTGAAATATAACCTGTTTCATACCTGTTTTTGAATGGAACCGATACGGCGTCTCCGATATTCAGTTTTCCTGTCATTTCCTGAGGTATTTTATAATCGAAAGCATGATCCAACCCGAGAGCTTTAATTTCCAGATAAACCTCTGCTATTTGATCAATATCAGTCATTATTGGATTTATTTTTGTTTTTTAAAGATTAAAAAATCTTTTTATATCATCGACCTTATCTAATCTTTCCCAGGTAAAATCTCTGTCATGTCTTCCGAAATGTCCATAAGAAGCCGTTTTTTTATAAATTGGCCTTATCAAATCAAGATTTTTTATGATTGCTGCAGGTCTTAAATCGAATATTTCCCTGACAGCCTCTTCAATTTTTAGTTTATCTACCTTTTCAGTATTAAAGGTATCAACCATTATGGAGATGGGATGCGCTACTCCTATGGCGTAGGCAATTTCAATTTCAAGTTTTTCAGCAACTCCTGCTGCAACCAGGTTTTTTGCTACATGTCTTGCGGCATAAGAGGCCGATCTGTCAACTTTGGATGGATCTTTTCCCGAGAAACATCCCCCGCCGTGTCTTGCATAACCACCATAAGTATCAACTATTATTTTTCTGCCGGTAAGACCCGTATCGCCCATAGGTCCGCCAATCGTAAATTCACCGGTTGGATTTACAAATAATTTAATTTTATCATTCATATATTGTTCGGGAATTATGGGTTTTACTACAAATTCTTTAATATCAGGCAGGATTTGAGCATCAATATCTATCATTGGTGCATGCTGGCATGCCACCACAATTGTATTTACTTTTATTGGCTTCCAGTTTTCATAATTTATCGTGACCTGTGTTTTTCCATCGGGTCTAAGATATGATAATATCCCTGATTTTCTCACTTCAGACAATTTGTGTGCAAGCTTATGTGCAAGATGTATCGGAAGGGGCATATATTCGGGAGTTTCGGTACAGGCGAATCCAAACATCATCCCCTGGTCCCCCGCTCCAACCTGGTCCATTTCATCATTATAGCCATTGCCCTCTCTTGCTTCATAAGATTTATTGACACCCTGTGCAATATTTTGAGATTGCTTTCCAATGGAAACCAAAATTCCGCATGTTTCATAATCAAATCCATATTTTGCTCTCGTATAACCTATGTTTTTAACGGTATCTCTGACAATATCAGGAATTTCCACATAAACATCGGTTGTAACCTCACCTGCCACTATAACAATTCCAGTTTTAAGTAATGTTTCAATTGCTACTCTGCATTTTGGGTCTTCAGCTATTATTGCATCTAAAATAGCATCTGAAATCTGATCTGCCATTTTGTCAGGATGTCCTTCGGTAACCGATTCAGATGTAAAAACATAAGTCCCTTTTCCTGTCATAAGATCCTCCCGTTATTATTTATTTTTTTATTGTTATTACGGATATCAAGAAATTTTTTACAGATTCTCAATTTAAATCCGGAAATTAATTTAACCTCAGTTTAATTTTTCAAATTATTCACAATTTCATCCCAGATGAGACGTGAAATTATATTTTTTTTGTTTTTTGGAATTTTTTTAAGTATTCCTTTTTTGTCTATTAATATGACTTCATTATAGTCACTCCCGAATCCGATATCGTTTCTTGAAATATCATTTAAAATTATCATATCGATTTTTTTACCTGCAATTTTTTCTTTTGCATTTTCGATATTTTCTCCACTTTCAGCTGAAAAACCTGCAAGGAATTGTTTAGTATTTTTTCTTTTTGACAGAAGCTGCAATATATTAATATTCTCTTTGAAATTCAATTTGGATATTATATCATCATTCTTTTTTAACTTATAATTAAATTCCTTTACAGGAATAATATCGCTGACAGCAGCTGCCA
>JAMCSM010000068.1 GCA_023380915.1 Actinomycetota bacterium
GACCATTGAAGAACATAATATTATAGGAGGCCTCTATTCAGCTGTATGCGAGGTATTGAGTAATTCATACCCAAAATATGTATACCCTTTAGCTGTACCTGATATATTTACAGAAAGCGGACTGCCTGTGGAGTTAAGAGAAAAGTATGGTTTAAGCAGCTGTATGATTACTAAAAAGGTGTTAAGTACGTTAGAAGAAAATAACTGAGGAAAAAATTGTTAATTATTAAAGTAAATTATGAGCGTAAGTTAACATTATTACAATAGGAGAGGATATAAGTGTGAAAAAGGTAACACTTATTCATACCAGCTTTGCATCAGTGGAATATTTAACAGAAATGTTCAAGGAGATACTTCCAGGCATAGAATTGATGCATATGGTAGATGACAGTTTATTAAAAGAGGTTATTAAAAAAGGCGGAATAACAAAGAATGTTATTCAAAAGATACTGCTGCATATAAAATCTGCTGAATACTCCGGCTCAGATTGTGTACTTAATGTTTGTTCATCTATTGGGGAGATCGTTGATACAGCGAAAAGGATTTTTGAAATTCCTATAATAAGAATAGATGAAAAAATGGCGGAGGAAGCCGTAGCCAGATCTTCTAATATAGGGGTTATTGCTACCTTAGACACTACTGCCGGTCCAACATACAGGCTTTTAGAAAAAAAAGCCAAAAAAATAAGTAAAAAAGTAAATATTACCACCATGCTTTATTCTGAAGCTTTTAAGGAATTAATCAGTGGAAATACTAAAAAACATGATGAAATAATTATAAGAGGAATAGAAGAGTTGTTAAGTAAGGTAGATATAATTGTACTAGCACAGGTTTCTATGGCAAAAATTATAGAAAACCTTTATGAAGATCTGGCCAAAAGAATATTGACAAGTCCCAGGAGCGGAGTATTAGAAGTTAAAAGATTACTAACCAGTAAAATTTAGAATCTTACACGGGAGAGGAGGTGAAAAAGAATAATATCCAATTTATTATTAGGGAGGTGATATAAAAAAATTCTAAAAAATACTTTTAAATTGTTGATATTAAATATTATTGGAGGAAATAAAAATGAAAAAAAAGCTATTATTAGTAGCAATAACGGCTATAGTAATTACTATGTTAGTTTCATTCTTTGCAGTAGGATGTAAGCAAAAAGCTGCTGCAGAAACTACCGCTGCCGCAGAGATTACAACTGCTGCAACCACAGCTGCTGCAACGACAACAGCCGCTGCAACAACAGCAGCTGCAGTGCCGGGTGTTGATAGACCTATAAAAATTGTTGGTTTTGTTCTCACAATGGAGCATGAAGCACTTCAGCAGTTAGCAGCAGGTTTTAAAATTGTACCTGATGGAATAAAAGCGGAGGTAAGTGTTGAAGACCCGCATTCAAAAGTTGAAGAACAAGTCTCAATAACTGAAAGTTATTTAGGAAAAGGAATTGATGCATGGATTGGTTATCCTATTGATTCAAATGCACTTGAACCAATATTTAAAGAAATGAAAGCAAAGGGAATAATCACAATAACTGAGGGTAACCATGTAGCAGGTGAAGATCTTGGCATGGTCACTGACGAGAAGGATGCAGGCTTGATGGCTGGCGAAATGTTTGTAAAATGGTGGAAAGAAAACAGGTCAAATGAAACACCAAAAATACTTATTCTTGATATACCAAAAATACCTGAACCACAGAAAAGAGCAACTTATTTTGTAGATTATTTAAAGAAGAATATGCCCGAGGCTGTAATTGTTGCCCAACAAGATGCAGAGGGCAATGCCGAGAAGGGACTTACAGTTACAGAATCAGTTCTCCAGGCTCATCCGGAAATAAATACTATATATGGTATAAATGATACTTGTACCCAGGGCGCATTAGCTGCAGTGGAAAATGCCGGAAGAAAAGATATCAGTTTATTTGGAGTTGGTGGGGAACCTGTTTCAATTGCAGGATTGAAGAAACCATTGTATCCTCAGAAGGGTGGTTGGGCATTCGATGTAGCTTTTAAAAGATGTTTTGTAGAATTAGGTGCACGAATGACAGAAGCTGCTATTAAATTTGTTCAAGGTAAAGGCAGCGAGGTACCTAAAGATTATATTGACTTCGGTTATCTTGCTCTTACAAGGGAAAACCGTGATCAGTACATAGATCAAACTAACATATGGCTCCAAAAAGCAGGATTTAAATTACTGGAGAAATAATGAAGTGATTTTGTATTAAATGATTGGAAGGTTAACTAGTTGTACGACACAACTAGTTAACCAATTATAATGAGGATAAATATGAACAGTAATGTAATTTTAGAAGTAAAAGGGATATCGAAAAAATTTCAGGCTACCCAGGCTTTAAATGATATAAATTTTGCCATTTCCAAATGTGAAGTAAGAGCTCTGGTTGGAGAGAATGGAGCAGGTAAAAGTACATTTATTAAAATTATTGCTGGTGCACATAAACCAGATAGTGGTCAGGTTTTATTAGATAGTAAAGAAGTCTTTTTCAATAATCCTAAATCAGCAATAGACAATGGAATTGCTGTAATCTATCAAGAGTTAGATTTAGTACCACAATTAGGTAGCCTGGCAAATATTTTTCTAGGTTTCGAATTAAAAACAAAAATTAGTAAAGTCTTGGATAAAAAAAGAATGAGATTGATAGCAGAAGAAAATTTGAAGAAAATGGGATCCGTTATTGATTTGTCTATACCAGTAAAGAATTTGCCGATTGCTGATCAGCAAGTAATAGCAATATGCAAGGCACTTGTACACGAAGCTAGGATTATACTCATGGATGAACCGTCAGCTTCACTTTCAAGTAAGGAATTGAAAAATTTGTTTGATTTAATAAGAAATTTAAAGATGCACGATATTGCCATAATTTACGTTTCGCATAGGCTTGAAGAGATTTTTGAGATTGCGGATTCAGTTTCAGTTTTAAGAGATGGAAGACTTATTTCTACAGATCCAATTTCAAAGGTTACAAAGGAAATAATAATAGAGCGCATGATTGGAAGAAAATTAAAGGAAGATAGAATAAACATAAGAGAGTCAAATAAAAATAAGGAAATTATTTTAAAAATTGAGAATTTATCTTATAAAAATGTATTAAAAAACATTAATTTTAAGGTCCCGAAGGGGGAAATTTTTGGAATATTGGGTTTAGTGGGTTCCGGAAGACTTGAATTAGCAAAGATTTTAGCAGGCATTTACAAATCAACATCCGGGGATATTTTTTTGAATAATAAACCTGTTCATTTAAAATCCCCATTTGATGCTATCAATAAATCGATTTCTTATGTCACTGATGAGAGAAAGACGCAAGGTTTATTTTTCAATCTGAATGTTTTATTAAACTCACTTATGATGAGTATAAATAAATTAATGAGTAAGGCTGGACTCATTAATGAAAAAAAACTTGTAGAGATATTTAAAAAATATCAAAGCAGATTAAATATTAAGTGCTCCTCTTACAATCAGCTGGTAAGCGGCCTTAGTGGGGGAAACCAGCAAAAGGTATTATTTGCAAAGTGTTTATCCAGGAATACTGATATTATTATATTAAATGAACCAACAAAAGGAATTGATGTTGGATCAAAATTCGAAATTCATCAAATTCTAGTAGAGTACTCACAACAGGGTAAGACAATTGTAGTTTTTTCTCCGGAAATCCCTGAGCTTTGCAATATATGCGATAAGATATTGATACTTAAAAAGGGAAATGTAAGTAAAATTTTTGAATCTCAGGAAATTAATCAACGTAATATTCTAAAAGAGTTATTAAAATAAGGGGGAACTTTGGCAGGCATTGAGAAAAAAAATAGTAATTTACTAAGAAAAATCTTAAATGTTAAGGGCATTGGGACAGCTATAGTTTTTATAATAATTTTTATCTTTTTTTCATTAGTCAGTAAATCATTTCTTACGGCTGAGAATCTTATAAATATATTAAGACAGGTATCAATTTTAGTAATTGTGGCTACAGGTTTTACTTTTTTAATTATTGCTGGCGGGATGGATCTGTCAATCGGGTCCACTGTTGGCTTATGCGGAGTTGTTTCAGCAATCCTTATATCCAGATTTAATGTTCCCATATTATTAGCATTATTATTAGCAGTACTTTTAGGTGGATTAGTTGGAACTATTAATGGTTTAATTGTAACCAAGATAAATATCCCTCCGTTGCTTGCAACACTTGGTATGATGATTGCTATAAGGGGTGTTGCTTTAATTATTTCTGATGGGAAAGCTATATTTAATTTACCCGATAGTTTTTTATGGATTGGCCGGGGTCATATATGGGTTATACCTGTACCTATAATAATTATGATTATCTTTTTACTGATTTTTCTTTTTATTCAACAAAAAACAGCATTTTCAATATATATGTATGCTATTGGTGGCAACAGAGTAGCAGCTAAATTATCAGGTATAAGGGATGAACTCAATATAGTCCTGATTTTTGCAATCACAGGTTTATTAACAGGATTGGCAGGAGTTATGACCGCTTCAAGACTTGGTGTCGGGTTGCCTACTGCGGGTGAAGGTTTTGAATTTGATGTAATAATTGCCATTGTCGTTGGTGGAACAAGTATTTTTGGTGGAATTGGGTCGATTCAGGGGACCCTGTTAGGTGCCTTGATTATAGGTGTGCTAACCAATGGTATGATTATTTTAAATGTTCATAGTTTTTATCAAAGTATAGCAAAGGGACTATTGCTCATAGTGGCTGTAGGGGCCGAGACAATCAGACACAAAAAAGAAATTTAAAAAAATGAATAAACCGATGAGTAATGTTTTAATTATATCAGACGACTTGACAGGAGCATGTAATAGCGCATCCTATTTTATTAAAAATACAGGTATTAATGTACTTATAGATCCTACAAACATGTCTAAAAAAGTTATAAATTCTCTTAAGGAGAATGAAGTATTGGTTCTTAATACTAATACCAGGACAGAAGAAAAGAAACAGGCTTATGTAAAAATTAAAAAATTATCAAAGCTTATACCCGGCCTTGGCAAAAGGATAATTATAAAAAAAATTGATACTGCATACAGAGGTAATGTTGCAATTGAGCTTGATACTATTATTAAGGCTCTAAATTGGGAGTTATGCTTTATCATCAACTCTGTTCCATCAATGGACAGAATAACTATTGGTGGTTTTCAAATCATAAATGGAAAGATACTGGAAAATACAGAATTTACAAATGACCCCTACGAAAAAAACAAAAGCTCTTTTATACCTGATATACTTGGTGAAAATCTTAAAGAAAAATTGGGATTAGTTAGTCTTAGAGATGTTAAAAAAGGGCTGGAAGATATTCAGAATAAGATTGAAAATAGCGTAAACGAAAACATAAAAGTGTTGATTTTTGATTCAGTTTCAAATTCAGATATCGAAAACATAATAACTGCAGCTCATAAATTATATAGAGATCATACCCGGGAAAAGATATTATGGGTTGGCTCTTTAGGATTGATTCAATCACTTAGTAATTACTTGTTTAAGAATTATAATACTGGTGATGATAGGCTCAACATTTATAAAAATAAGCCAGAATATAAATTAAAACCTAAGACAAAAACAAAAAAAATACTGGGAGTTTCTGCAAGCGCACTTGGAAAAACAAAGATACAAATAAGAAACGCAGAGGATATGGGACTTATAAAAATAATAAAGATTGATATAAATAAATACATTAAGAGTAATTTTGCTGATGATTCTAATGTTATTAATGTTTTTGGTAAGGATTTAGATAACTGCCTGGTTGATATTAATTTTTGTAATTCTAAAGAATTTGAAGATAATTTAAATATCAATATAAAGATGATTAAATCTGAATTTGAAAAAAATAATATATTTATAATCCCGGAAGTTGGAGAAAAAATTAAAACAAAAAGAATAGAAAAAATTATTTTAAAAGTTTTAGTAACTATTTTAGAAAAGTTATTTTGTAAAGTAAAAACAATTATAAGTGTTGATAGGCTTATTCTTGTAGGCGGAGAAACCAGTTTCTATATTTTAAAAGCCCTAAATACTAAAACTATTCAAATCATAGGTAAAATTGAAGATGGCATAGATTATGGAGTAATTTCGGATGGAATCCTCGCAGGCAAGGAGATTTCTATAAAAGGTGGCTCAGTAGGAAATGAAGATGCTGTTGTAAGAATGATGTTTAATTAAAATGAATATTTAATGATAAATAACCTGGTAGTACTATATTAATAAGGGATTATTATGCAAAAACCAATTATTGGAATCACAATGGGAGATGCAGCAGGTATTGGCCCTGAGATATCAGCTAAATCACTTAAAAATGCCTTTATCTACGAGAAATGCAATCCATTTATATTGGGTGATGCTAAAGTTATAAAACAAATAATAAATATCTGTAATTTAGATCTTAAAGTAAATTCAGTTAAAGATATAAAAGACTGCCAATATAAATATGGAACTGTTGACGTGCTGGATTATGATAATATTGATATAGAGAAGTTAAAATTTGGCATAGTAGATAGTATATGTGGAAAAGCTGCTGTAAAATACACCACTGCTGCAGGCAAGATGGCTCTTGAGGGAAGAATTCAGGCAATAGTTTCAGCACCGCTAAACAAAGAATCAATGAGGGCTGCAGGTTATAATTATGAAGGCCAGACAGAAATTTTGGGTGAGCTTGCCAAATCAAAAAACTATGGCATGATGCTTGTACTGGATGATTTAAGAATTATGATGTATAGCACACACATGGCATTGCGGAAAGCTTGTGATAAAGTGACCTATGAAGGAATTCTTCAAAAGATAATACTATCAAATGAGGGACTTAAATTTTTTAACCTTGAGAATCCTGTTATAGCTGTTTCAGCATTAAATCCTCATGCAGGAGAAGGCGGTATTTTCGGCAGGGAAGAAATTGATTATATAATTCCTGCTATTCAAAAAGCAAGGAAAATGGGTATAAATGTAGTAGGTCCTGTGCCTGCTGATATAGTATTTGTTAAAGCTAAAAACGGTAAGTATGATCTTGTGCTTTCCATGTATCATGACCAGGCAAATATAGCTATTAAGCTTTTAGGTTTTGGAAGCGTTGTAACGCTACTTGCAGGTGTTCCCATTATTAGAACATCTACAGGGCATGGTACAGCTTTTGATATTGCAGGCAAAAATATAGCTGATGAGGCAAATCTTGTTAAGGCAATAGAACTTGCTGCAGAATTGGGTGCCAAGAGAATTTAAGGAGGTAGAGTGCTAGAAGATTTAAAAAAAGAAATTGCAGGATATTCAAACCTCTCATACCAGAGAGGGCTTGTCGGCGCAGCTGGTGGAAATGTAAGTGCAAGATGCAAAAATTTGTTTTTAATAACAGCAGGCGGTATCTCCTTAAGAGATGTTACAGAAAAAGATATAATTATAGTAGATGAAAATGGTAATACAGTTGAGGGCAGTAATGGACAAAAGCCTTCAAAAGAAACTTCCCTGCATTTAAATGTTTACAGATATAGACCTGGCATTGATAGTGTAATTCATGTTCATCCGCCTTACTGTACAGCTTATTCTGTAAAAAAGAGGGCTGTACCGATACTTACAGCTTCTTCAAAATTAAAGCTAAGAAAAGTTCCCATTGTAGGATATGCCAGTCCTGGTTCTGCCGAGCTTGCAGATTTTGTTGCTGAATGCATTAAAAGCTGCCCTGAATATGTAAAAGCATTGACTCTTGAAGCCCATGGACTGATTTCCTGGGATAAGGGGCTTGGGAACTGCTTTGATATTGCTGAGCTTGTCGAAGAAACTGCAAGGATTGCTTTTCTTTATGAGCAGATGAGATAGAAAATAAATCTATGCCTTAAATAATAAATTAAAATTAGAAATAAAAAAATTAGGAGACTTTAAAATTAAAATTTATGATTTATCTTTGTTAATAAGTAATGAACTGCCAACTTATCCCGGTGATCCGGTAGTTAATCTTTATCAAAAGATTAAATATAGAGATAAAGGATACAATGTACTTTCATTAAACATGGGCACTCATAGCGGAACCCATATTGATGTACCACTTCACCTTCTTAATAATGCTACATCAGTTGATAAGATGCCACTCGATAATTTTATAGGAGAAGCTTTATTTGCTGAGATAATTAAAAATAAAAATGAAAAAATAACACTTAAAGATATAAAAAAGTTAGATATAAAAAAAGGTGATATATTAATTATCAGAACTGGATGGGAGGAAAATAAATATAGAGAAAACTATTTTACTGATTTTCCTTATTTTTCACCTGAAACTGCAGATTATCTTATTTCTAAAGAGATAAAAGCAGTAGGTGCAGATACACCAACATTAGATGGGCCAGAACAGAATGCAGGGA
>JAMCSM010000069.1 GCA_023380915.1 Actinomycetota bacterium
ATGCCGCTTGCTGCTTCACTTTTTTGTTTCATATAATTTATATGATTACCGCCCAATATAAGATCGATCCCCTTAAAACAACCTCCGGCTGCAAGCATTGCGCACTTAAAAGTATTTTCAGAAACGATTGTATCCAGGTCAAGATAATGATATCCGCCTTCGGCAGAAAGCCTTTTAACCTCGTTGATGTAACTTATATCATGCAAAGCGGCAACTTGTTTCTGGCTGGCTTCAAAAGGTTCAACAAAATTTAATTTTTCTCTGTATCTGAAATTATTGATTTCTTCTATGATAAATTTTAATCTTGCAGGATTTTCTATATGGGAAGGGCCTGCATCATGTTTTAAATAAAAATCATCATAAATTATATGCATGGCATAAAATTCATTCGGTTAAATAAGAGGTTATTGCTTCTGTTATACATTTGTTGATTCCCATCTGATATTCAGTATTCCTTAAATTTAACCTGTCATTCTTATTTGAAATAAAAGCAGGTTCAACCAAAACAGAAGTCATTGTCGTTTCTTTAAGTATTGCATAGCTTGCGCCATGAACCCTGCAATCCAGGATATCGAGATTTGCTACTAGCTTATCCTGAATTAAATTTGCAATATTTTTTCCGGGGATGGAATATGACTTTACTCCCTGAAAATAAAAGCAGCTGCTTCCGTTGGCATCTTCATCAGAAGAATAACTTAAATTAAGACTTATGAGAATATCAGAATTACTTTTATTTGCATAATTAATCCTGTCAAAAAGAAAAAGGCTCATATTCTCATTTTCATTTACAGTTAGCAGCGACTCGATGCCCTGTCGGGTAAGAATATTCTTGCAGAAATTTGCAATGCTTTTGCAAATATAGATCTTATCTTTATAAAATTTGGCGTTTTCTGTTCCATTTTCAAAATTTTCTCCAAAATCGAATATTACTTTTATTTTTTCAAAAGTATGGTCGTCAATATATTGCCTGATCTGGGGAAAATTGGAAGTCTTATGCGAATTTATTATTCTCTTCAAACTTATGAGATTTTGCAGTGTTTCTTTCCCAAGTACACCATCCGCAGGAATATTCATATTTTTTTGAAATTCAATCAGAGCCTTCCGGGTGCTTTCACTAAAAATACCATTTTCATCATACAAATAAAAACCCAGTGATTTTAACCAGAATTGGAGCATTTTCACATCATCACCCCTGAATGGCGGATTCTTAAGATAAAGAAATCTGTCACCAGTTTTGTATCCGGCGTCCACAAGTTCCTGCCATGTTTCTTCATCTACAATTCCCGATGAAAGCAACCCTCTTTCCTGCTGGAATTTTTTTATTGCGTTTATTGTCCGGGGACCCATGATTCCGTCAATTTCAAATTCGCCAAGATTATATCCAAGAAGTCTGAGTCTCCTCTGTATATCCACAACTTTTTCACCAGTGAAACCTTTTTTTAACTTTTCCAATTAAACAAGACCTTTATTATTATCATCATTATTATTATTATTTTAAATTCTTAAATCAACACAGATCACTCAGGTATTTATCTGCATAAGTAGCTGCAACAGCTCCATCTGCCACCGCAGTAATTACCTGTCGCAGCATTGTATTACGCACGTCCCCGGCTGCAAAAATACCTTTTGCAGAAGTTTGCATTTTCTCATTGGTAATTATGAATCCATTTTCATCCAGTTTGACCACGTCCCTGACCAGTTCATTATTTGGTATTATACCCACATACTCAAATACACCATCTACTTTTTTTATACTTTTTTTATTGTTTTTTAAATCAAGTATTGATATTTCTTCAAGATGGCTGCTTCCAGCAAATTTATCTATAACTGAATTCCATAAAAATTCTATCTTAGCATTTTCAAATGCTCTTTTTTGCAGAATTTTAACAGCTCTAAGCTCATCCCTTCTGTGGATTATATAAACTTTTTCTGCAAATTTAGTCAGAAAAAGAGCTTCCTGAAGAGCGGTATTTCCTCCTCCTATTACTGCAACTTCTTTTCCCCTGTACAGGGCCCCATCACAGGTGGCACAGAAAGAAATTCCTTTACCTATATATTCGCTCTCTCCTTCCACAAAAAGCCTTCTGGGGCTTGCACCTGTTGCAATTATCAATGCTTTTGATTCAATAGAGTCGTCACTTGCTATGCAGATAAAATTTGTTTTACCGGAATCACTTTTTATTTTGCTTATGGAATTAATTTCAAGGTATTCACCAATTTTTATATCAAACTTCCTGCAGTGTTCAACCATATTCTGCATTAGGTCAAATCCAGATATAGTGTCCTTAAAACCAAGATAATTTTCAATATACTCTGTAGTTGTAATCTGGCCGCCAGCCATCAATTTATCTATTATTTTAAAATCAGTTGCAGCTCTTACAGCATAAAGAGCCGCTCCTAATCCAGCAGGTCCTGCACCTATTATTAATAAATCTGTTCTAATCTTTTTCATTTGTTTAATATTCCAAACTACATTATAAATATTTAGGAGTTAAATTTAAACCGTTAAAGATAAAAAAATAAACGACCTCTGAGCCGTTTAATTGTTTAGATATATTAAATTCAGATATATTAAATAACTATGTGTGAACTTTATCTAATATAGATTTTAAAATTTATAAAATTAATCTGAAATTGTTATAACACCTGAAATTATTGCCAGTAAAAATAATATCTTTAATTCATTTAGTTTCTATTTATACCTTCTGGCAGCATCTTTTATTCTTGCTTCAAGCTCTTCTTCCGATTTGACGCCGGAAATATCGAGATCAAG
>JAMCSM010000070.1 GCA_023380915.1 Actinomycetota bacterium
TGGTGAATACCTTGAAATTATTGCCAGTAAAAATAATATCTTTAATTCATTTAGTTTCTATTTATACCTTCTGGCAGCATCTTTTATTCTTGCTTCAAGCTCTTCTTCCGATTTGACGCCGGAAATATCGAGATCAAGATCCATCAATAATTTTATCAAGCACCTGACTATTACAGTATTTGCTATTTTATGACCGCCCGATTTTTTACACTCGATACCCAGATTCTCCAGGAAGAAAACCATATCCGAAGGCATTGTAATAGGTACCCTGAAATAATCCTGCTTTTTTTCCATATTGAATAACCTCTTTTTAATAGTTATTGTATCTTTACATATATGAGTATATCCATTAAAACCCATATTGTCAAATCACTAATTGTATTTTCAATATTAATGATTTTTATATTCCGGATTTTTAGTTGAACTTTTAACAAATTTACTTTGTATTTACTTCGCATTTATTTTATTATTGATTAACATTTTTTAAATTAGAAATTTTTTATTGACAGGAATCAATTATGATTAAAATTGAAGGTAAAATTATAAAAATTTCAGTAATCGGCGGAAGCAGCTGTGAAATAGAAGTTTTCAACCAGGCCTACGAGGTTGGCATGGAGATTGCAAGAAATGATGCGATTCTTGTTTGCGGAGGTTTGACCGGTGTTATGGAAGCATGCTGTAAGGGCGCTAAGGACGCAGGAGGGCTTACAATTGGCGTTCTCCCTGCAGACGATGAAAATTCTGCAAATAAATATGTTGATATAAAGATACCGACAGGAATGGGCTATGCAAGAAATGTCCTTGTTGTAAAGTCAGGCCATGCAGTTATTGCCATAGACGGAAGCTTTGGCACTTTATCTGAAATAGGTTATGCACTATCTTATGGTAAACCACTTATAGGTCTGAATACCTGGAAAATAGAACCATATTGTGAAGAAATTGAACACCAGCCTCAAATTATAATTGCAACTTCGCCGGCAGAAGCTGTAAAAATTGCTGTTGAAAAGGCAAAAACAGTGCTTGGGATTACTGCATAAAGCAAAGAAATGTTTTATTATTTTTTCTCAAAACTGTCTTTGGCGCCGCAGTCACACTTTTTTGGTTTGCATCTGCTTTCTTTTTCATAACCGCAGCTTGAACATTTCCAAATTGCCATTTTTTATTCCTCCTTTTATAAAAGACTAAAAAAGTATGATAATTAAATTTACAGTAAACAGTGTAAAAATTATTATTTTTGAATGTAACTAAATCTTCACCCACATTAAATAATTATATTAAAGTTAAATAATTTTTTTAAATAAAGATTCTGACAAAATTAACCTGTAAATTGGACAGCGAAGACCTCAAGTTTTCCGTTTCTTCGGCACTAATTTCATCAGCAATAACTTTCAGCAGTGCATCAAAAGAATCGATAGCCATTTTTGCCTGCATTTTATCTTTATATTTATCATTGGTTCCAACTGGTAAACCCATCTTTTTGTAAGCAAGGCTTGAAAGGGACATCATCATTTGAATTAGAATATCCTTTGTTGTCAACTGATCTATTTTCTCCTGAAATTCTCTGATTAATTCTTCTTCTTTTCTCTTTTCTTCTTCACTTTGTGTTTCTTTTGTCGTTTTATCGCTTAGATTTTCATCCATGCCGCCTGCTTTATCTTTTAATTCCTTATCTTCACCATTTCCGCCCTTTTTGGTTTTCTTTTCCGGCAATTCAATCACCCCTCATTCAGAATCATATTTTACTAAAGAAAAAAATTCATAATTTGATAGAGCTTTCCTTGGATTTAAAAATACAAGTTCTATTAAAAAAGAAAAACCCACTACCATTCCTCCTCTTCCTTCAACAAGTTCTGCTTTGGCTTTCGCAGTTCCACCAGTAGCAGCAAGATCATCTACAATCAATATCCTGTCATTTTTTTGTATGGCATCAATATGCATCTCAAGGATATTAGTTCCATACTCAAGATCGTATGAAGCGCTGCAGGTCTCGTATGGCAGTTTCCCCGGTTTTCTTACAGGTATGAATCCCTTGCCCATTTTATATGCAAGCGCTGCACCAAAAATGAAACCCCGGGCTTCCGCTCCCAGTATTGCATCAACTTTTTTATTTTCAAAATGTTCGGCCATTTTGTCAATTGAATATTTAAAGGCATCTTTATCCCTGATCAAAGGTGTAATATCCCTGAAAACTATTCCTTTTTTCGGGAAATCCGGAATGCTTCTGATTTTTTCTTTTAAATTCATTTGGATCCTTTCATAACTGCCATAAGTAATTTATTTAATTAATTTTTGGTTAATTCTACCTGGCTTTAATGCTCTTAGATATAAATAACCTTAACTTTCTTATTATCTTGTTTTAGCTGTATTTTTTGATTTCTTCAATAAGAGAATCAATCAGATAATTAACATCAAGCCCCTTGAAATCCAGCTGTGCCAGTATCTCACCGGCATTGTATTTCTGTCCGTAACTCCATAATTCCCTTAAAAAATCTCCTGCCTTTTTCTTTTTAAACCAATCATAACCGAATTTACGGTGCATGTAATCCTTAAGCTGTGTTTCAAATATCCATGCCCTTATATAATTAGTGCAGTAAAAACCTTCATCAACATCTTTCAGGTAATCGGACTTATTATACATCATCAGATTTGCTCCAGTTAAAATTTCTCTGTAAATTTCATCTTTACCGGAGATTTTATCATCCCCATGAAGAATCAACTCATATTGAAACTTTCCGGCATACCTTCTGCAAAACCATAATTTCATTATATTGGAAAAAAGTAAAAAATCCCTGGTATTATCCTGGCTCATCCCCAGAAAATATACCAGCCATTCTTTATTATTCATAAGATGCTCCAAAGAAAAAGCATAACCCTCGGTTACGGAATTGTCTCCAAGAAATTTAAATTCAAAATCAAGCGATGATTTTGTATTGCTAAAGTGCTCTGCATGACCTCCTTCATGAAACATCGATTCATAATCATCGGTTCCACCCCTGGGCATAACTACAAGATAAATTTCTTCGGGAATTTTTACAGCACAGCAAAACGCTCTTGGGGATTTATTTTTTCTTTCTTCGATATCCAGATTAATATTTTGCTGTTTCTCCAGATCTATTCCCATCCCGGAAAGAGTATCCTTGAAAAGCCGTATCATATTATCCTTTGTAAAGAATTTATCAAATTTCTTTGCCCGCTTTAAGAAAGCAAAATCACTTTTCCTCGATCCCTGAAGTTCGACCCCTTCTTCTTTTAAAAGAAGCTTCCCGAAACTATCTTCATATATATCCTGAGTCCTTTCAAGAAGCACCTCCATACCGGAACTTAATTTTGAAAAATCCTCACCTTTTAGAAATTCAAACATCTCTCTATAACTGGAAAAACCCAGATTTTCTGCCTGACTGTGAAGTTTGCTCCAAAACTCAAATAATTTGATGTTGAATTGTTCTTCAACCTTACTGCTCCTTTTATCGTCGATCCTGTTTCTTTTTTCCCTGTCCCCTTCATTTGACAGCAAAATTTCAGAATATCTGTACGGGATTTTGCTGCCATCAATCTCAATTAAGGTTTTTGCTTCCTCCTCGGCAATAGAATCAACAAGCTCCTTTACCTGCCTTTCAATAAATCCTTCCCCGCAGAATTTGAGCAGAAGAGAATATTTTTTTCTATTTTCCCCGCTGCTTGTTTCTCTAAGTTCTTTTATTTTTTTAAAATTTTTATTTTGC
>JAMCSM010000071.1:0-315 GCA_023380915.1 Actinomycetota bacterium
TTAAATGGGCAAAAATAAAAAAGGTTTTAATGACAAGAGTTAATTTGGTTAATAATTACATGGGTGCAATATTAATTTATTCTTTATTGCCAATTCCGTTTTCAATTTATCTTTTAACAAGTTTTTTTAAAACCATACCGCAAGAATTAATTGATGCTGCAAGAATTGACGGCTGTTCATCTATGCGTGTTCTTGGTAATATAATCCTTCCAATTTCAAAACCGCCGATAATAGCTACTATAGCAGTTAATGGCATATGGGTATGGAATGATTTGTTAATTGCCATAATTTTTTTACAAAAAAATCAATTAAGAA
>JAMCSM010000071.1:325-4058 GCA_023380915.1 Actinomycetota bacterium
CCTTTAACGATGATGGGAATGTTGATAGCAATTTTACCAGTTATTATCTTATATCTATTGGGGCAGAAATATTTTATCCAGGGATTAATAGCTGGCTCACTAAAAGATTGAGCTTTTTATTTAAACTAAATATTTAATTAACTTAAAAGTAGTTTTTATATTTAACTGATTTTTATTTTAATAAATTTAAAGTTCACTATTATTTTTATAATAGTTTAAAGCGTTTTAAATTGTTATAATTATCTTTACTTTTGTAACTTTAAAGTAATATTTAATATGATTTTTAGCTTGTGTAATATTCAAATAAAGTAATTGTTAGCGTAGATGAAGTTTTTATTGCGGATAATTTTATGATAGTTATATAGGAGGAATATGATAAAGAATCTTAATCCAAGAATCGGTTTTTGTTTAATCCAGAACAAATTTGAGGTTGGAGCAGATAATTCGAAAAAAATTTATGATAAAATCATCGAAGAATTTTTAAAATACGAGAATATTGATTTTTTGCCTTTTAATGAATTCGTAGATAATAGTGTCAGTGCTAATATGGCTGGAGAATTTTTTTATGAAAAAAAAATCGACCTCCTTCTTTGTATAGAATCTACATGGAGCAATGATGATCATGTAATTGATATTCTTGAATATACCAATACGCCATTAATACTATGGGCAATGCCTGGAATGCAGACAGGTTCTTTATGCGGGTTTCATCAGTTGGGAGTAGTTTTACATGAACTTGGCAGGAAACATGAAATTTTTTACGGCGATGTCGGTGATGTAAATATTCAGAAAAAAGTTATAAGTTTAGCAAAAGCAGCAGGACTTAAAAATTATTTAAGAAAATCAAAGTTTGGATTAATTGGATACAGGGTTCCCGGAATGACCGAGGTAACTTTTGATGAGTTTGAATTAAAAAGGAAATTTGGCCCAAGGATCATGCACTTCGGAATAAATGATATAGTTAATGGTATAAAAGACATCAATGAACTGGAAGCGAAAAAGATATGGTTGGAAATAAAAAACAGCGGTATAAAGATTAATGTTGGTGATAAGGAAGGGTTGATTTCCTCTAAAAATTATCTGTTATTAAAAAAAATAGCGCTTGAAAATAATTTGGATGGTTTTGCAATTGAATGTTATCCTGAAATAATGGGTCAGGTCTGTCTTGCGGCTTCACTTCTTGCCAGAGAAAACATTGTTATAGGATGTGAAGGTGATATGAATTCAACAACTGGAATGCTTATTTTAAATTATTTGACAGGAGTGTCGGTTCATAACACTGATTTACTGGATCCTGATTCTGAAAATTCAATAGTATTTTCACATTGCGGGTCAGGAGATTTTTCCCTTTCCAAAAATATTAAAGAAATTGATTTATGTCATGTAAGACTTCAGCATTGCGGAGTTTGTGTCAAATTTTTACCAAAGCTTGGCAATGTAACTCTTTTAAATATCGTCGGAAGAAGAGATACATACAGGATAAGTGCTCTCGAGGCTTATTCACAGAAAACAGAGATGGTTTTTCCTGGAAATCCTTTGAGTGCAAGGTTTAACATAAGTGTTGAAAAATTTCTAAATATTGTTTCTAAAAATGCAGTAGGGCATCATTGGATGATTGGATATGGCAGTGTGCTGGAAGAATTAAAATATTTTGCTGATTTGATTGATGTTAAATTTATAGAATTTGTGTAATTATAATGGAGGAAATAAATGAAATTAAACCAAACCGAAGTTTTATCAATTGAAGAAGTTAAAAAAATAGATGAAACTTCAAAAGAAGTCCTTGAGGAAGAAGGTATTAAAATTTTTAGTAAAGATGCCTTAGATATATATAAGAAATCAGGCTGTGAAGTTGATTATAATAATAATATAGTAAAAATACCCTATAGATTAGTAGAGAAATGCATAAAATCATCTCCCTCGGAATTTAAACTTTATGGGAGGGATAAGGATAATTATCTTGATTTTGGTAAAAATCTTGGCTACAGCGCATCAGGACACAATGCAATTTATATTCTTGATACGGAAACAATGGAAAGAAGGCTTTCAACAAAAGAAGAAATCGGTAATTTTGCAAAAATCTCGGATGCCCTTGATAATATTCACATAGTCGGAGTTGAAGCAATGCCGCAGGATGTGTATCCGAAAGCTTCAATCTTACATGCTATAGATGCGGTAGTAAATAACACTTCTAAACATATTTTTTATTCACCTGAAAATGCTGATGAGGCAAAAGCTTCACTTGAAATGTTAAAAGCAGTTAATGATGGTGAGAGCCTACAAAAAACACCGATTGGTATTTGTCAGCTTTCTCCGATAAGTCCACTTACCTGGTCCAAAGGGACTATTGAAGGAGTGATGGAAGTAGCAAAAACTGGCCTACCCTTGTGTTTTTTACCTCAGCCTTACTGCGGAGTTACATCACCGATTACTCTGGCTGGAACTTTGGTTACAAATAATGCGGAAACATTATCAGGTCTTGTTTTAGCGCAGCTGCTAAATGAAGGTGCTCCAATGATTTACGGAGCCGCATGGACTACATTTGAAATGAATAAAGGAGCGGTGCTTATTGGTACTCCTGAGAGATGTCTGCTTTCAATCGGTGGTGCACAGATTGCAAGATATTACGGAATACCTTCCCATTGTATTGCTTTTGATACGGACTCAAATATTTACGATGAGCAAAATGGATTTGAGAAGATCTTTAATATTATAGCCACACTTCAATCGGGGATAAATTTAATTGTTAATGCCGGAATGTTTTCAACCGGGATGACGGTCAGCTATGAGCAATTGATTGTCGATGCGGAAATGGCAGGTTTTGTTTACAGGTATCTTAAAGGTATAGAAGTAAATGCTGATACTTTATCCAGGGATGTTATAAAAAGAGTGGGGCAGCATGAAAATTATATGATGGAACCACATACAATGAAATATTTAAAACTGGGAGAACATGCATCTTACAGAGTTTCCAACAGGGATGTTTATGACAATTGGAAAAGCAAAGGCAAACCTTCCATAACAGATAATGCAAGAAAGTTGGCTCTTGAAATCATCAGAGATCATAAACCCAGACCTCTTACAGAGGTAAAACAGAGGAAATTAAAAGAAATAATTACCGGATTTGAAGCACGTTTTAAATAAGACAAGACCTGCACTCTCTTTTTTATATTGTTATTATATTTAAATAGCTTTTGAAATTAATTTTTATAAGTTTTTTATTACACGCTTATTTTGCAGATACTTTTTGTGATAAAATAAATATGTTCTAAATTATTTGCAGGAATATAATATACAAAATATATTTTTTTATTTAATATAGTAAAATTGTTGGCTTATTAAAAGAATTAATATCTTTGAATAGGAATTTATACAAATAATTAAACAGTTGCTTAAATTAAGAAATATAAATTTCAAATTTTATAAATATTTAGTGTTATGAGGAAAAAAAATGGAAAAAGCTGGAACAGTAAAACCAAAAATCGGTCTTATATCTTTTACAGAGCCTCCAAGAGCACTATCTTTTGCGGATGAATTAAATAAGTATATATGTATTAGACATAATGAATTTAAAGATTTTTTAATAAAGAACGGTATTGAAGTTATTGATGCTTCATATCTTGTAAACAGGCCGGAAAATCCAGAGAATATCCTGGGATTTTATTCAAGTAAGGATATACAAAAAGCAGTAGACGTCTTTAATGAAAATCATATAGAGGCAGTTATTGCAGGT
>JAMCSM010000072.1 GCA_023380915.1 Actinomycetota bacterium
CTGTGAAGAACATAAGAACACCAAAAAAGAAAAAAGATTATGGAGTAAAATAAAATGTCAATACTGAGACAGGATCCTTCAACAAAAGACTGGACTATAATTTCTCCGAACAGGGCAAAAAGACCAGAGGAATATAAAAAAGATATAAAACCTGAAGAGACAGATAAAATTGAAAAAACCTGTCCTTTCTGCATGGGTAATGAGGCTTTAACTCCAAAAGAGATCTTTTCAATAGGCAACGAAAAGGGATGGGAGGTAAGGGTAATTCCCAATAAATATCCTGCTCTTGAGCCAATAGATTTGGAAAAGACAAGCAGTATAAGGAGAGTTTTCGGATCGTATCTTATTATGAATGGTATTGGAAGTCATGAAATTGTAATAGAATCGCCATTTCATAATGATGACATAGTAAAAATGAAATTATCCCATATAGAACAAATAATCCAGGCATACCGGCAAAGGTATCTTGATTTATCAAAAAATAAAGAATATGAACTTATAATCATTTTCAGAAATCACGGAGAAATTGCCGGCTCATCCATAAAACACCCTCATTCACAAATAGTTGCAACTCCATTTGTACCAAATTATGTCAGGAATAAATTAAATGAGGCGCAGAGGTATTTTGATGATTTTGGCAGCTGTGTTTATTGTGATATGATAAAATTTGAATCAACAAATAAGAAGAGAATTATATATGAAAACAAAGACTTCCTGGCATTTGCTCCATTTGCTTCAACTGTAGAATACAATATTATGATTATTCCCAAAGAACACTATGCAAGCTTTATTGAAACACCTGCCATAAAAAATAAGAGTCTCTCTTCCATATTAAAAGTGGTGCTGCAAAAATTATATGGCCTCCTGGGAGATCCGGATTATAACTATATTTTTGACAGCTGCCCCACAGATAAAAGCGGCCAGAGAAATTATCACTGGCATATTGAGATATTACCCCGTATAACTACAAGAGCAGGATTTGAAATTGGCTCCGGGGTCAGCATCAATACAATGCTGCCAGAAAAATGTGCAAAATTTTTAAGAGATTTTAAGGTTTGAAAGCTGTTGGGCGGGAATTTTAATTTCTCATTATGTCAAACTGTTTTTAAAATATCTACCCAAACTATGAGAAATTATTTTCAGTTTTTCAAAATCTATGTCTCCATCTTTGTAAACTAAATCTTCATCAGCATTAACACAGACAATTTCAGCGATAAAAAGATCGTGTGTTCCTAAATTAATTGATTGTTTTACCTTACATTCAATACTAACTTTGCATTCCCTTAATATCAAAGAATTTACGATTTAATTGAATCCTACTTTTCCAGGCTGAATAATGGAAATCCAGGTGCTTCCGGCATTCAATGAAACCACATCTCCATTACCGTCTTTAAATGTAAACGGGTCTCCGACTCCTCCTCTTTCCCAGCTTCCCTGCACTGCATTTCCATCAATAAAGTAATATGCCTGTCCGGAGCCTGTAGTCCTTACATTCATATGATTATATTTATCAACGGGACCCAAAACATCGGTAGTCAGTACGATTACATTTTTTACTGTTATTATCCGGCCGGTTTCATGGTCTATATGCGGACCGCCGCCCATATATCTTAAATAGCTGTTTGAATTTCTATCATATTTGAAATTAACATTAAAACCTCTTGGCGCAAAAGTGTCCGTAGAAAAATCTATATAAATATTTGAAATACCCCCTCTATCCGGTTCTGCAGCATCTCCTTTGTATGAGAAGGGTATTCCATTGCCTTCCAGAGGATAGCCAACACTGGCAGCTCTTTGTTTTATTGCAATTGTAGATGTAAAAGCAGTATGTTCCTGTACACTGCTTCTGTTCCAATCACGCCAGTATGGAGCTAACCCTACAATCGAGCTTTGCCCGGATGCATCTGTCATTGCACTCATCGTGTACATGCCCAGATCCTGAATATATTTGTAACACTCGGGGTAAGTACCGAAAAAAACATAAATTGGATCAAAACTTTTTGCAATCTCGGCGTAATAAGGCCTTGAGCTTCTAATTGGCCCCACAATACCCGCATCTCTCGTTGCAAATACTGTTACAAAACGGGTAATTCCATATTCATCAACTGCCTCAACTACAACATCTGCTGCATTGAGTCCTGATTGCGGCCTTGCTGCAGCACTATTTTCCACCATAATAACAATAGGTCTTGTATTGGTGAGACCTGCCATCTGTTTTATTCTTGATTGAACTGCCGAAGGTAAAAGGATAAAAGCTGAACCAAACAATAATATAATTGATAAAATAGCCAGGACAATTAAAATATTACTTCTTTTCGCCACTTTTCCCCCCATGAAATAAATTGCAATATTTTATTAAGACAAGTTAATAAATTTTAATTATACTTATTTTGGACAGGATAGTAAATATTAACTTAAGATTAATTATTTCTTGACAGTAATAAAGACTTGGCTTAATTTATAAATCAAAAAATAAATGTTATTTTTGTTTTTTGATTTAATAAGATTTTAATAAAATCCAAAAAGGAGAAGAGCTAATGGAAGATATATTGCGTTTCAAAAAAGAGGATTTAACGGTGTTTGCCGTAAAATACATGGAAAAATTAGGCATCCCTGCACATGATGCTAAAATAGTCGCCGATGTTTTAATTTCTGCAGACTTAAGGGGTGTCGATTCACACGGGCTTATAAGAATAAATACTTACTACGGCAACAGACTCGAAAAAAAATACATGAATCCGCTTACTCCTATGAAAACAATCAGCGAAACGGCCTCTACGATTTCAATTGATGGCGGTAACGGCCTTGGCCAGGTTGTCTCCTATTATGCAATGCAAAAATGCATTGAGAAGGCCAAAAAATCAAATATTGCAATTGCTGTAGTTAGAAGAAGCAATCATTACGGAATTGCGGCATATTATTCAATGATGGCGCTAGGTCATGATATGATTGGAGTAAGCCTTACAAATTCGCAGCCGCTTGTTGCTCCCACATATGGAAGGTCGGCAGTACTGGGGACCAATCCCATAAGCCTTGCTGCACCATCATACAGGCAATATCCGTTTGTTCTTGATATGGCAACAAGTACTGTTCCTATAGGCAGAATTAAAGTTTATGAAGAAAAAAATTTAAAAATCCCAATTGGATGGGGTATTGATGACAGCGGCAATGTTACGGATGATCCAAAACAGGTACAGAGCGGGGGTCCCGGAGCGCTCATGCCCCTCGGAGGCATAGATATAATGAGAGGTTATAAAGGGTACGGGCTTGCTCTTCTTGTTGAAATTTTATGTGCAGCACTATCGGGTGCTTCGCATCTTACCCAGGTTGGCTTTCCCCATGAACCAAAACAGTCGGATGTAAGCCACTTCTTTATGGCAGTAAATATAGAAGCTTTCAGGCCAATAATTGATTTTAAAAAACAGATAGATGATATGATAGAACTGCTTAAAAATTCTCCTAAAGCCGAGGGTCATGATAGAATCTATATTGCTGGTGAAAAAGAATTTGAAACAGCAAAATTCAATGAAGAACACGGCGTCCCGATAATTAAGAAAGTAATTGAAAACCTGAGAAAAGATGGTGAGCGTATAGGGGTAAAATTTGATTTGGAGCCTATTTAATCAATAATTACCTGTCATAGTTATGTTTTCTGCAATTCATTAATAATGCCGGATTCAAAATTCAGAAAAAATCACCGCAAACGTAATAACTATATAAATGTATATATAAGTATTTATCTATTTACATATATAGCCAAATATGCTATATTTGCAAAAAAATAATTATTTTAACTTTAGCCGGAGCAGCTTTTTCCATATTCCGGATAAATAACAGTACTGAAAGAAGCATATTTTAAATTTAATAATCTTAGCAGCTTTGTTTTAACTAACCTTATTTTTTTAGAAAAAAATGACAAGAAATAAGAATATTTATTTTTTTAGTTTTCTTTTTTTTATAATAATTATAACTGCTGCTGTTTTATCCTTCCCAATGACTGCATATTGCAATTATAAAGTACCATTTATTGTTCCGCTTAATGGAAATGTGCTGCTTAAGTTCAGGGGGAATTACATCGATACCATATTAAAAACAGAACGAAGACATACAGGTATAGATATAGAAGGAGAGCCCGGAAATAAGATAAGGGCCTCAGGCAATGGTATTGTAAGCTATATAGGCATTTCACCGATTGGAGGAAGAACAATTGTAATAAAACATAATGAAAATATAAGAACAACTTATTTGAATTTACTTCAAATATTCGTATTCAAAGGAGAATTAATAAATCAGGGGGATTCCATTGCTTCAATCGGAGCTGAAGATGATCCTTCAAATTCAAAAATACATCTTCATTTTGGAATCATTTACCTGGATAAATACCTTGACCCCGAAGATGTTCTTAATATTGATTATGAAAGTATTTCAAGATTCTTATATCTTAAATATATTGAATCAGATTTCAGATTACTCAGAATAGAATAATAAAACTATTCTAAAAAACTAAGGTTAGATTAAAAAAGTCAATATATTGTTGAATTAATGGAAGATTTTATAAATAGTGTAAATTATTAAGGTTGGTCTTACAATACGTTAAAATACTTTTCGAG
>JAMCSM010000073.1 GCA_023380915.1 Actinomycetota bacterium
ATTATTATTTCTGTCTGTAATCCGCAATATAATTCATTCCATAAGGATCTCTCCCTGCCAGAAAATCTGCAGCTTTCATTGCAGGTATCAACCCTTCGACTAAAGGATCTGTAATTGGTGCAGTTAATCCGTTTATGATACCCATTGTCAGGAAATGGATATTTAATAAATCCCTGTTTGGCATTCCAAAACTGATATTTGAGGCTCCAAGGGTTGTGGAAACACCAAATTCAGCAACAACCTGGCGCATTGTCTCGAGGGTAATTCTTGCTGAATTTGAATCTGTTGAAGCAGTCATAACCAGGCAATCTAAAACCAGATCTTCTCTTTTTATACCAAGTGATTCAGCTCTTTTTATAATTTTTCTTGCAACATTTACCCTGGACCCAACATCATTCTTGATTCCCGATTCATCCATGGTAAGGCATACTACTGCACACCCGCTTTCTTTTATCAGCGGAAGAATTTCGGCCATTGACTCTTCTTTTCCGTTGACGGAATTAATAAGTGCCTTATATGGATATATTTCAAGGGCAGCTTTAAGAGCTTTGGGATTTGCCGAATCCATGCAGATTGGATTATCCGTTACTTCCATTACTTTTTTTATTGCCTTTGGCAGCATTTCCACTTCATTAACTCCTACGGCACCCACATTCACATCTATGATTTGGGCACCAGCTTCAGATTGCCTGATTGCGTCTATTTCAACAATTTCAAGTTTTCCCTGTTTTAATTCTTCAGCAAGACTCTTTCTACCCGTAGGATTTATCCTTTCGGCAATAATAACGGTTGGGAGACCCTGGCCGAATTTTACTTCTTTATTTTTTCCTGTAACTATAGTTGCCATTTCTTAATCCTTTCATTTTCTTTTGCCTGTTTTTTTTAATATCATTATGATTTATTAATATTTTGATAATCTTTTATAGATTTTTATAAAAGCATCTAAAAATTCTTCATTTATTTCAGGTTTTGAAATCGTAACCCTTATGTATCCACTTACCAAAAGCCTGGAAATTGCCGAAGAACTTTTAAAAAAAGGTTTTATAATAAGACCGGGAGAAAATCTTGGAATAAGTGGATACATAAGCATCTAAAAATTCGTCATTTATTTCAGGTTTTGAAATCGTAACCCTTATGTATCCACTTATTCCAAGATTTTCTCCCGGTCTTATTATAAAACCTTTTTTTAAAAGTTCTTCGGCAATTTCCAGGCTTTTGGTGCCGGTCTTTATAAGAATGAAATTGGAATAAGATTTTATATAATCAATTCCATTATTTTTTAAACTCCCATAGAACTTTTCTTTCTCCCTTAAAATTTTTTCCCTTATATCTTCTATATATAATCTATTTTCAAGGGCTGTCACAGCTGCTTTCTGTGCAATTGAACTTACATTAAATGGAAGCCTGATTTTATTAAGTCCTGTTATAATATCCTTGTTTGCTATCCCGTAACCAATTCTTAATCCTGCAAGCCCATATATCTTGGAAAAAGTTCTAAGCACAATAAGATTTTCAAATTTAAAAATGCTGCCTATTGAATCAATATCATCACTTTCAGGCAGGTATTCATAATAAGCTTCATCTAAAACCAGGAGCACATCTTTTCTTAAGTTATCCAGTGCATATGCAAATTCAGTTTTTGTAATATTGGAACCTGAAGGATTGTGAGGATTTGCAAGAAAGAAAAGCCGCGTGCTGCTGTCAACCGAATCCAGCATTGCTCCAATATCCTGCCTGAAATTATTTAAAGGAACCTTTTTTATTGAACCACCGCACTTCAGGGCTGCCTTTTCATAAATCAGAAAATTGGGATCGGCAATCACAATATTATCACAGGGACCGCATGGATTTATAAAGCAATCACAAATCATTTCAATAATCTGGTCGGTTCCATTGCCCATAATGATATTTCCAGGAGATATTTTAAATTTATCACTTATTTTCTGCCTGATTTCCCTTGCTTCGCTGTCGGGATAGTAATTCATTCCCTCACCATAATTCTTTATCAAACTTTTAACCTGATTGCAGGGTCCGAAAATATTTTCATTTGAAGCAAGTTTATGAACTTCTTTCAGATTATATTTCGCTTTAATCTCATCAATGGTTTTACCTGCAACATATTCAGGCAGATCATCAATTCCGGGTTTGAATTTGATTGTCATTTTATTTCACCTTTTTTTATTACTTGTGACTTTTTATGATAATGAGGCGCTTAAAAGCGAGAGAAAATTTATTGAGGCTATATCTGATTTTGAAAATTTGCTTGCTCATAACAATTCCGTAAAAATCAGATTCACTGAAAATATAAAAGATAAAAATAGCAGAGTTAACAAAAAAACAAAGGTTAAAAAAATTCATAATAAGTCACAAGTAATAAAAAAAGGTGAAATAAAATGACAATCAAATTCAAACCCGGAATTGATAAGTGATACCGTCTTATATTTGAATAACTTTTTTCAAGTGCCTTTACAAGCCCCGCATTTTTCACCAGAACAGTTCTTCCGGCCGAATCTA
>JAMCSM010000074.1 GCA_023380915.1 Actinomycetota bacterium
GGTCGCCTATGCAGCCATTCCTGCTCAATTAGACTCCAAAATCGCGGATATTATTGGTTTAATATCGGGTTGATAACTAAGAAAATAATTGAAAGGAACCATTCATAGTGAATAAAAATCAAAAAGTGACCGTAATAGATGAAAGCCTTAGATAATAAAAACAAGTAATAATATAATTTGGATTTAAAATAAATCTTTTAATTCAATTAATTCATTCAAAAATTGACTCGAAATTTCGTAATTTGGTGTAGCAAATACAGTTGAGTGTTGTTAATATTTTATTAATACTTTTAATTTAAAAGTTCTTGCTATGGTACGATATGGTCTACCACATTCCGGGCAATATATTTCATCTTCTTTTTTTATTTGTTCATTCATTTTTATTAAACCTTTCTTTATCTATTTTATAAAAAATATATTAAAAGTTAACTATAGTATGTAGATTCAAAGATAGAAGTCTTTATACTTTTTTATATGAAAGAAGATATATTTGTTAGGTTTGGACATAAGATAAGACAAGAAAGACTTAAAAAGAATTTATCTCAAGAAGCATTTGCCGATAAGGTTGGAGTCCATAGAAAGCATTAATCTTAGCATTGACTTGTTTCTTAATCCTGACAAAAATCTCCGGTTCGGAATGGATAGCAGCCTTGCAACCTCTTCAGGCTCCAGTACTACCGGAAGTTTTCTATTATTTGTCTTATATTTTAAATTACCGTTATTTTGCATGAAAGTTAACATTTTATCTATTATGTTATCTTATAAACAGTGTTATCATTTCCTTTTGGGAAAGTCAATCAAATGTTAATTTATGCACAGAAAATAAATAAATCTGAGGTGATAAAAATTAGCTCTGCTTGGAGTATTAATGGAGGGAGCACTCTATTACTACCCCAGGCAGAACCGTGTCAAAAAATAAAAATGATAATAAAACTACAGTTAATTTAATTCGTAATTATAATAGTTGTCTCTGGTGCAGTTGTCGCCAAGAAGGCCAAATATCTCCCCCTCTTTAACATCGAAAGAAACTTCTTTTACTGCCTTTATTTCACCAAAACTTTTTTTTAGTTTTTCAACATGAATAATATTCAAAGAAATTCACCTTCCTTATTAATGTCATTTTTCTGATTGAATAAAACTTCTAAATTGACTAATATACTTCTTTATAAATATTAAAGGAAACACTATAAAAGAAAGAGATTTGATAAAAAACGAATGTAGTTTAGATAACCAAGGAGTCTGATTAATGAAAAAAGTTAATTACAAATGGATTGCACTTTCATGTACCTCTATTGGTGCACTGTTTTCAGTTTTAAGCGGTACAACATTGATTATAGCAATTCCAGAAATCATGAAAGACTTAAAAACCAGCATAGCTTTAGTTATGTGGGTTGTAATGGTCTATATGTTTGTGCTTACTATCTTTGTTCCACTGGTCGGAAGAATTGCTGATATGATTGGCAGAAAAAAACTGTATGTAAGTGGTTTTATAGTATTTATGTTGGGATCACTTATGTGCGGATTATCCAGGTCTGGCTGGCAACTACTATCATTTAGGCTTATCCAATCAGTGGGAGGGGTTCTTCTTGAATCCAGCAGCGTCCCTATAATCGCAGATGCATTTTCAAAAAGAGAACTGGGCAAAGCCCTTGGTATAAACGGTATGACAATTAGTGTTGCTTTTGTAATAGGTCCAATACTTGGCGGAGCTATAATGCCTCTTGGCTGGAGGTTTATTTTCTTTATTAATATTCCTATTGGTATTATTGGGACAATATGGGCAGGCATACAGTTAAGGGAAATACATATACTTCCTAAAAAACAGAAATTTGACTATAAAGGAACGTTATTATTTTCTATTGGTATGCTTGCATTTTTACTGGCACTGACTTTTGGGGGTACAATAGGATGGTTAAACATTATTACCATAATTCTCTTTCTTGCCGCAGTTATATTTATTATCCTATTTATTTTTGTTGAAAACAGAACTGAACAGCCAATGCTTGACTTAAAACTATTTAAAACAAGGCTGCTAGCCTTTGCTTATATAAGCAATCTTTTAAATGGTATGGCAAGGGGTTCGGTAATGTTTTTACTTGTCTTTTATTTCCAGGGTATAAAAGCATTAGACCCCATTATTTCTGGAATGCTGCTGGCACCTTTTGCTGCAACAATGATGATTATATCACCAATAAGCGGATGGTTATCAGACCGTTTTGGTTCAAGACAACTAAGCTCGGTAGGACTTTTCATATCAGCAATTGGACTTTTGGGAATGATGAGAATTAAAGCTACTACCACTATAACCGAGCTTATTATCTGGATGATAGTAATGGGCTTTGGGTCTGGTATGTTTTTCTCTCCCAATACAAATTCAATAATGAGCGCGGTTCCAATTGAGAGAAGAGGGATAGCAGCAGGTGTAAGAATAATGATGCAAAATGCAGGTAATATTATAAGTATTGGACTAGCACTTGCTATACTTTCATCAGGCATCAGCCAGGAAGCTATTCAGGCTCTTTTTATTGGTACTCAGGTAGGTTCAAAAGGAATTGCTGTTTCAGAATTTATCTCAGGCTTAAGAATAGCTTTTGCAGTATCATTCGCCTTAAGCCTTGTGGGTTCATTTATATCATATCTACGGGGTAAAGAACCAAATTGGAAGTCAGAAGTCATTGTAGAATCTAAGAAAGAAAAATAATTTACTTTGTCATTTAGCTATCTATATCTGAACTTTTAATCCATTTGGATCCAATATATAAAAAAGTTAATACTGGGATTTGGTTGAAACGGCCTGAATATTAATGAGTATGAAAATTCTAATTATATGTACCGGAAATTCCTGCAAAAGCCAAATGGCAGAAGGTTTTTTTAAACATTACAGAAAAGATTGGAAAATTTATAGTGCAGGCTAACCCCAAAAGATTTAAATCCTTTTGCAGTAAATGTGATGCTGAAAAAAGGTATAGATATTTCCAGACAGACTTCAGATAACATTAATAAGTATCTATGTGAAAAATTTGACTATGTAATTACAGTTTGTGATAAAGCAAAAGAATCTTGCCCAGTATTTCCAAATACAAACAAAACACTTCATTGGAACTTTGCTGATCCTGCTGAAGCTAAAGGAAGAGCTGAGGAAAAAATAAATAAATTCAGGAAAGTAAGAGATGAGACAGAAGAGAAAATCATAGAATTTTTTTAAAGAATTTGAATGATACCTATATGTTATAAATTCTAACCAAATCTTTTCTGCTGCCACTCTTTCCGCTTTCAAATTCAGCTATTACCCCAAGAAGATAATTTATACACTCTTTCATTTTTCGCATCTGCTCATTTAAGATGAATTCTTTGCTGAATCCGGTTTTTCTTAAAGAATCCAGGTAACTTTTTGAAAAGAGAATAGAGCTTACTTCCAATTTTACCGATTCAATATTGGTTTCCATAACTTCCTCAATAAAAATAATTTTTCATAAAGGGCCGCAGGATTTTTATGATCAGCGCATTGAAGATTTGCTGCAAATATTATTACAAGTAATTAATGTTTATTGGGATATTAATATAAAAAGAATCAGGATATGTTAAATTATCCTTAAAAAAATATTAAATTATTATTAAATATTTATGGAATTTTTATTTACAGCAACAATAAAACTTTTTATTGCAAGAGCAGTATATGGATTTAATTTTGTAAGTCCAATTTTTCCAAATACTGGAGCTGCTCCCCAGAAAATCATTGTAATTATAGCTAAAAGGTAAGGATAAAACCTTGCTGCTCAAAATATTCTCCAATCTTTTATGTTTAATAATTTCATAATCGAAATTTGTCAGATAATACTAGAATATAACTTGATTATAAATGTTAAAAAAATATTAATAAATTGTTAAATTTTTCAGATAATGTTTCAAAATTTTTATTTTTCAATATAATTTGAAAATGAGTTAAAACTCAAATAAATAGAATTTAAAAAAAATTAAATATTTGAAATTGTTTTATAGAAGGGATTTTAATGATAAAGGCAGTTTTTTTTGATATGGACGGTACAATTGCAGACAGTGAGAAAATAGTCTGGAAGGTAACACGTGACTTCATGACCAAAAGGAATATTTTTATTACACCCGTGGAAGAAAAGCTGCTTTACGGGCTTATCTGGAAAGAATCAATAAAAAGAA
>JAMCSM010000075.1 GCA_023380915.1 Actinomycetota bacterium
TTTATGGCAACTTCAAGTCTTTGAGGCTCCAGTATCAAAAGGTATTGAATCAAAGGAATGGGCTTATTAAAAGTATGACAAATGAAAAAAATTTAAAGGTAAATCTTACTCTGGAAGTATGGGATGAAAGCCTGGTTAAATATGGCACAGATATCATGGAACGGAGGCTGATGCTTCTTGATGAGATAAGCAGAAAATTTGCAGATTATATGAATTATTTTTTTCATGATATAAAAGCAGAAATATTTTACCAGTTCAGCTGGAACAGGAAGACTGCAGCTGGTGAAGAATATAAAAAAACTTTGAATGCAAGCAATAATTATTTTTCTGAGAGTGATCGGCAAAATCCAGATAACAATACCGGTAAAAATGAAACAGGTAAGAATATCAAGGAAATGTTTAATTTAAAACTCAAAGAGAATTTGAAAAGAGATATAAATTTCAAAACTACGATAATTGGTCCGCACAGAGACGATCTGGTGATTTTAATAAATGGTAAAGATTTGAGGGCATTTGGTTCACAGGGTCAGCAAAGGATAGCTTCAATATGTTTAAAATTCAGTGAGCTTTCCCTACTTGAGGAAAAATTAAAAAAAATTCCGGTACTTCTTCTTGACGATGTTTTATCCGAACTGGACCTAAAAAGAAAAAAGCTGCTCGTGGATTTAATTAATGATAAGTCTCAGACATTTATAACCACAAGTAATATTGATTACCTGAATGACGTGGATGACAGATTAATTGATAAGTTCCGGGTAAAAGATAATACTATAGAAATGATAAATGAATAATTTGCATGAAATTATGGAAAAATTTATTTATTTAAATTTGATATTTAATTATAATAGCATCCAATGAAAATAGGACTTGAAGATAGTCACTTCTGGATTTTCACATACTTTTTTCAATTGAGATTATTGGTGGCATTTTATATAAGATATCAACTATTTTCAGAGTAAAAAGCAAAATTGCAGGCGGTTTATTTATAATCAAAATAAAGGTATAAAATGGAACTGAATACTATAAGTTTGTGGATAATCTTGGGCTTATTTGTTTTTGTATTTCTTTTAGGATTCTTTTTACGGATTTCTATTTGGTTAAGAGGTTCAGAGGAAAATGAAACTGATAAAAGTTTAAGGAAGTCCAGAATAGATAAATTTTTCAGGTATGTTGGAATATTTTTTAAGATGTTTTTCAGCAGGAGATTTATAAGCATTGTAAAAAGCTTTTTTATAGATGGCATTGTACATCGAAATTTATTTAAGGATAGCATTCTGAAATGGTCTATTCATATTTTTATGTTCTGGGGTTTGGCTTCATTTACTCTGATAACTGTTTTACATGTTATTGCCATTATAGCAACCCCAAACGGGGTTGTACTTGAAAGTGCTGGATGGTATATCAGGGTTTTTGGAACCTTAGAAAATAGGTTTACAGCACTAGTCTTTGACTTATCTAAATTAGCTATATTAAGCGGGGCTTTCTTAGCAGTACTAAGATTTCTCTTCCTGAGAAAAAAGCTCAAATCTGTAGAGTTAAAGGATAAATCTGCCGGAGTTATTATTTCTGTAATTGCTGTTTTTAGCTTTCTTTATGAAGCAGCTTTTTTTCTGTCTAAATCGACTCCAGCCAGTAAGGCAGTATTTGCTCCAGTGGGATTTATATTATCCACTATTTTATCTTTTATAGGAATAAAGTGGGTTTTTCCGGCTGAAATGTTTTTCTATATCTATATTATACTTCTATTTTTATTTGTCTCGTTTATTCCATATGGAAAATATTCACATATGGTTTTTGGTCCAATAGTAGCTGTTTTTAATAAGCTTGACAGTAAACAAAAAACTATAAGGAGATTAAAGATTGAGTATAAAGATTGGGAATGAATTGAAAATAGATAAATTTACAGTAAGACAGTTAGCTGAAATTGATGCATGTACAAGATGCGGGAATTGTCTTGACCTGTGTACGGCATATCTGGGAAGCAAGGATGTTTTGATATCTCCTAAAAAGAAGATGGAAAAATTAAAAAAGGCAGTGGATGCCAGATATAATATTTTTTCCAGGCTTTTTGGAAAAAATAAAATATCAGAAAAAGATTTAGAAGCTATTTCAAAAGCTGCGTTTGAATGCACGATGTGCTCTCGTTGTGAAGTAAATTGTCATATAAATATAAAATTACAGGATATATGGTTAAAGCTTCGAGAAATACTGGTTGATTCAGGAAAATATCCCGAGGTCCTGGATAGGATACGGGAAAGATTGATAAACTCACATAATGTCTCTTTTGATACTAATGAGGGCAGGGTTGAATGGATAAGCCAGGTTTCCGGATTACCTGAAAATAAATATGTTAAGGAAAAAGCTGATGTAATATATTTTGTCGGATGTGTTTCTTCATTTTCACCCAGGGTTTTTAAAATACCAAGGTCAGTTGTACAGATCCTGAGAGCAGCAAAAGTGGATTTTGGTCTTCTTGGAGACGAAGAGTGGTGCTGCGGATTTCCTCTCCTGTCTTCAGGCTTTAACAAGGATTTCCCGGATTTTGCAAAGCATAATATTGAAAAAATCAACGCTACCGGCGCCAGACACCTCATAACGTCATGTCCGTCATGTTATCATATGTGGAAACATACTTATACAGAGCTGCCATTAGGTATAAAAATGAATTTTGAAATTTTGCATGTTGTTCAGTATTTTTATTTATTGGCAAAGGAAAGAAAACTGAAATTTAATCCCATAAATCAAAAAATAACATACCATGATCCGTGCGACCTTGGCAGAAATTCAGGGATTTATGAGGAACCAAGGGAACTTATAAAAATGATCCCCGGAACAACATTTGTAGAAATGGAAAATAACAGGATTAATGCGACCTGCTGCGGAGGAGGCGGAAATATTGAAGCCGTAGATAAGGAACTCTCTGAAAATATAGCCGGGGTAAAAGCAAAAGAAATCATAAAAACCGGTGCAGACATTGTCATAACATCCTGTCAGCAATGTGTAAGAACTATACTCCAATCCCTGAAAAAGGAAAATTCAAAAATGAAAGCTATGGATATTTCTGAGCTTATTTTAATGAGCATCACAGAAAACCAGAATTAAAACCCCTAACCCTGGTAACCTATGTATATGTATTTATTAGCCTATATTTTAGTGCTGAAAAAACACAGGGATGTGAAAAAACAGTGATATGAAAAAAAACGATGAAAATGATAAAAGAAGATATGTAAAATCTGGCTCATTTGCAGAAGAAGAATCCGAAGAAATAAAGTGGAGATCAAAACCTGCTGAAGATTTGAGCGCCATCATAAATAAGCTGGTGGGAGAATCTGAATATGGTAAAAAAATAAAACAATATAATATTTTTAATCACTGGCCTGCAATTGTTGGTTCGGCAATTGGCAAAAAAACAAAGCCGGAAAAGTTATACAAGGGACTGCTTTATATATCTGTTGCAAATTCAACATGGTCAAATGAATTGAGCACTATGTCTGACCAATTGATAAAAAAAATAAATGCATATATTGGTGAAGAAATTGTAAAAGGCCTCAGGTTCAAAATACAGCTTTAGAAAATTGAATTTCCTTTAAAAGCAACTGATAAAATAATTAATTTTAATCTTAAATATTTATAAAATTTAAGCAAGAATTTAAACCAAAAATCAATAAAAATATGATATAATACTATTAAAAATTATATTTAAATCTATAGTGTTGGAATTCGTCAGATTCAAAAAAACAAAGGGTAATAAGTCAATCTGCAAACAATCTAAGATTTTACTTATTGCTCTTTATTTGTGTTAATGAAGTTT
>JAMCSM010000076.1 GCA_023380915.1 Actinomycetota bacterium
GGCAATTTTGAATTCTTTAAATTGACAGGATAGAAATCTATATCCTCTTCCATAAATTTTTTTTGTAGATTCTCATTTGAAATAAATTCTGGAATATCAACTACATAAACTTTATAGCCAATTTTCGATAAGCTAATACCTGTAATACCAAAATAAGTTCCAACTTCTAAAATCCTGACATTTTTTGCTGGTCTTATTAAATTTACTATGTCCGAAATTCCAAAAATAAATCTATTTATAGAATTACTTATATATTGAGATTCATGCAAAAGATTATTGGCATTGAAAAAATCAATTGGCAAATTCTTATATTGCTCAACGACCTCATTTACAATTTTTTTTATTAATTTCTTGTTTATCTCTTCAAATAACTCCATATAATATCCCCAAAAACTATTCTAATAAATTATTCTAAATACCAATTCAAAATTGGGAAAAAATATCCCTGAATATTTTCTATATATGGCATACCCTCTACTTTATCCATTCTGACTTCAAACCCTATTATATACTCATAACCGTCCACTCCCAAAATGTTATGAAGGGTGGCATCGATATTAATATAATAATTTCCCATTCCAAGTAAAAACGGTGGAATTTCACAGATAATCGAATATTTACCTTTATTAATTTTATATTTTTGATAAATAAATATTGGAAAAGTAAAGGCTATTTCTCCAAACTTTAAAAAATACAATTGAATTTTCATTTGAGAATGTGGTTCATTTACTAAAAAATCAATTTTTATTTTAATTTTTTCACTATTGAAAAAGTTATTTTTTAACCTACTATCAGAATCCAGAACAGATACTGATAAAATATCAAAATATTTAGTGTTGGTAATATTTTTTTTATTTTCCCAAAAGGCAGATTCAGTTGTGGTATTAAACTCATATCTTGTTATGACTTTATCAATTTCTCCGGTACATTTCAATTGGCCCTTTTCTAGAAGAATTCCTTTGTTACATAACCCTTTTATAATTGCCATATTATGACTTACAAATAATACCGTTCTGCCTTCCTTTGATGATACATCATCCATTTTGCCAAGACACTTCTTTTGAAATTGTGAATCACCTACTGCAAGCACTTCATCTACAATTAATATTTCAGAATCCAAATGAGCAGCAACTGCGAAAGCCAGTCTTACATACATTCCTGAAGAATACCTTTTTACAGGAGTATCGATGAACTTTTCAACCTCTGCGAAATCAACTATATCATTAAATTTCCTCTTTATTTCCGTCCTGGCCATACCTAAAATTGCTCCATAAAAAAATATGTTTTCTCTACCAGTGAGTTCGGGATGGAAGCCTGTTCCAACTTCCAATAGGCTTGAGACTCTTCCTTTAATTTTTATGATCCCTTCTGAAGGTTCAGTCACCCTGCTGAGTAATTTAAGGATGGTTGTTTTACCTGCACCATTTCTGCCTATTATACCAACCCTTTCACCCTGGTTTATAGTAAATGATACCTTTCTTAATGCCCAGAATTCCTCACGTTTAGGTAAAGGAATGCGTTTTTTAATGAGTTTCTTCGCTCCTTCCGAAATCACATCTCTCAGTGCAGTGTAGCTATCCTGTACACCCTGGTGAGATATTATGTATTTCTTTCCTAAGTTTTGTACATCTATTACAATGTTTTCCATATTTTATATTTTGTCAGCAAAAGTCTTTTCTGTTTTTCTGAAATACAGAATTCCAACAATAAAAATAACAATAGTAAGTACGATAGAAATAATGAATCCAATCATATAAAAGCTGACGCCCTTTCCGATAATACACCATCTGAACCCATCTATAACACCAACCATTGGATTAATTGAATAAATCATTCTCCATCTTGCAGGCACAACATCACTGGAGAACCCAACTGGAGAAATATACATTCCAAACTGTATGATAAATGGCACTATATATCTGAAATCACGGTATTTCACATTCAGGGCTGATATTAAAAATCCTGTACCCAATGAAAAAACAATCGCAAGCAATAAAAATAACGGCATGAATACTATCTTCCAGTCCGGAACAAATCTGTACCAGAACATTAAAACACCCATTATGACAAATGATATCAGGAAATCTATAAGCGCTACTATTATTGAGCTTGCAGGCATAATCATTCGTGGAAAATAAATCTTTGATATCATGTTGGAATTTAAAATTAAGCTGTTGCTTGAATCTGCCAGAGCATTTGAGAAAAACTGCCACGGAAGGAGTGCCGTAAATACAAGTATGGGATAAGGGGCATTCCCGGACGGCAGTTTTGCCAGTCTTCCAAAGACTATTGTAAATACTATCATGGTAAGTATCGGACGGATTACAGACCATGCTACACCAATTACGGTCTGTTTATACCTTACCAGGATATCCCGCCATGATAGAAAATAAAATAATTCTCTGTAACGCCAGAGATCTCTAAAATAGTGCCTTTCCGCTTTGCCGGCTTCTATAATTAAAAATTCTTTCTCACTAATTGACATTTTTCTATATTAACCTAAATAAATTTAATTTTTTGAAGATTCTGTCGGAAAAATTGCAATAGAACATAATTTTATTAAAAAAGCAAGTTTGTAGTTTTCCCCATTTGCAATAAATTTTGTGAAGTAAATTATAACTGGTTTTTCACAAAATCTTTATACCAGGTAATTGTTTTTAATAAACCATCATCGAATTTTGTTTTTGCACTAAAACCAAATTCTTTTTTAGCTTTAGCAACATCAAGGCATCTCCTGGGCTGACCGTCAGGCTTGGAAGTATCCCAAACTATTTTACCCTTAAAACCTATTATATCTTTTATTTTTTCTGCCAGTTCTTTTATGGATATTTCAAATCCAGCCCCGATATTTACCGGATCACCCTTATCATACAGTTGGGTTGCCAGTACTATTGCTTCAGCGCAATCTTCTACATACAGGAACTCCCTGGTAGCCTTGCCGGTACCCCATACTATCACTTCATCAGATTTATTAAGCATTGCGTCATAAAAATTTTTTATTTGGGCAGGTATAACATGGCTGGATTTAGGATTGAAGTTATCACCAGGTCCATATAAATTTACAGGAAGCAAAAATATTGAATTAAAGTTGTATTGATCTCTGTATGCCTGTGATTGTACAAGAAGCATTTTTTTTGCAAGTCCGTACGGTGCATTAGTCTCTTCGGGATAACCATTCCATAAATCTTCTTCCTTAAAAGGTACGGGAGTATATTTTGGATATGCACATATTGTTCCAATTGCTACAAATTTTTCTATACCATGCAATCGAGCCTGCTCCATCAATTGCACGCCCATTATCAGATTATCATAAAAAAAGCTGCCCGGATTTTCCCTGTTAGCCCCTATACCGCCGACTACTGCTGCAAGATGGATTACTATATCAGCTTTGGCTTTATCATACATTTTTTTAATGTCGCTTAAGTTCCTTAAATCATATTCTTCAATCCTGGGAACAAAAATATTTGAACATCCGTTTTCCTTTAGCTTTTTTATAACATTAGTACCTAAAAAACCTGCCCCGCCCGTAACTATAATTTTCTTATTGCTTAAGTCTAACAAATTAATAAAACTCCATAAAACCAACTGAAAAATTTACAAAGTTAAACAAAATTTAATCGTATTATAAATAATTATACCCGATTTAACAAATATTATATTCATTATTTTGAGGCTTTTATTTTTAAAAAAATTATACTATTATTACAAACGTTAGCTCGGTTATGAAATTTAAATCTTGAAACTGAATTCTGGTAAAATTCTTAAATGGATTCGTTGGATAAAACAAAACTTCATGAAGCATTTTTGTGTCCTATTTGCAATGAAAATTCAAAAATTATTGATTCGGTACCGACAATAAACCCCAATTCGGATGATAAAGTTAATTTAAGAGAATGCATTAAATGCAAGCACTGGTGGATAGATCCTATGCCAACACAAAAATACTTATCTTATTTATACAGCCTGGGATCTGAATTTGTTGTTTCACATAATTATAAGGGTAAGGAAGAGCCATCTGAAAATGAAATTAGAAAATATATTTCAAGATTCTTAGATTTATCTAAAGATATAAGTAATTTAAACTATCTGGAAATCGGAGTCGGGCCGGGATATCTATTTAATTACTTTCAAAATAATGTAAATAAATGTTACGGAGTTGAGCCCGGCGGCTGGGGGCTTAAAAATTCCAACATAGTATCTGACATAGAGTTTATTCCGAAAAATATCAAGTTCGATATAATTGTAATCCAGGATGTCTTGGAACATGTGGAAGACCCTGGAAATATGCTGAAGAAATTAAATAATCTTGTTAATAAGGGATGTATAATCAGCTGCAATTTTCCTAATAAGGATGCTTTTATAGCAAAATACCTGAAAGGAAGATGGCGTATGGTGCGACCGATGGGCCACGTAAATTATTTTTCTTCAAAATCAATTGATTTGGTGTTTAACATAACAGGATGGAAAGTAGTTAGAAAATACAATTACTGGTCATCGAATTCATTAACTGACAAAATAAAAAAATTTGACTGGCATTCCAGAAATCCGCTTAAACTTTCATATAGAATATGCAGAGATTTAATTTTTAAGGAATTACTGCTTGGAAGGGATCAATGGGTTGTCATTGGAACTTTCCTGCCAGGATAATCCTACAGATAATGAAACAACCATTGATACCAGAATCATTACAGTTGAAGCTGAAAAATAATTTTCTGTCAGGGATAGAACAAATAAGATAACAATACTGCTTAACGCTGACAAATGTAAAATTTTCGAAAATTTATTATTTGAAGAAAAATAAGCTTTAAAAATCAATCTGAAGCAAAAGACCCAAAATAAAATTAACAAACCCAATCCAATAATGCCTGTTTCCGCCAGAAACTGGAGATAAGAATTGTGGGCGTGTGATGAAGTTGTTATGATGTGGGAACCCATATAAAAATTTATACCTCCTTCGTACCCGGTCAGATGAACTCCATCATATATATCATAAACATCATTTATCCTTGCAAACCCAATTCCGAAAATGGGACTTTTGAGAAATAAATGCCATGCTTTACTCCATAGGTCCAATCTTATGATAGTATTGGCATCACCTTTTTCACTAAAAATATTTATAAATCTTTTATATAGACCGCTTAATATGACAAATGGCACAGACACGGCAGCCACAGCTGCAAATGCTATTATAAATTTTTTAAATGATCTGAAATACATCCAGAATACAAACACAATACCCGCAGCAAAACCTACTAAACTGCCGCGGCTTTTTGTCAATATAAGCGCTGCGGCAAGTATTAAAAACAGAAGAAAGTAAGAAATTTTTTTATTTCTGTTTCTTTCGTATAGAAAAAAGATCAGAGCAAAAATACCCGCTACTGCATAAACCGATCCTGTTGCATTGTGAGCAAAATTAAGAGCAAGAAACATCCGCTCGGAACTTCTTATAAGTATAGAACCGTGGGTAAAGTATTCAAAAATACCAAATAACGAAAAACTTGAAAATACAAAAAAAACAAACTTAAAATAAATTTGAGATACTTCCCTGTAATCAAAAAATGGAACAGCAAGGATAAAAAATAGAATATAGCAGAAGAAAAAATTACCATCAAACTTTAAGAAAGTATAAGAAAGAAAAACTGATAGGCTTTGATTGGTAAAAAAATAACTTAAGATAAAATAAGTAAAAATAATTATAAGTATGATTAATAAATTTACATGATAGGTTGTGACCTTTTTTAGATATAAAAAGAATATAATTCCTAAAAAAATTAAAATTAAAACTGAAAATATTTCCAGATAAGAATATATATTTGTAAGCAAAAACACTACCGGCAAAGCAATTAAAAAATATAAAATTTTTTGAGGAATTTTTGAAATTCTATCCATTTCTTAAATAAAAACTGTACTAATAATAAATACTAGCCCGCCTGGCCAATTTTCTTAAAATCATCATATTTTTCCAATATCAAATTTTTAATATTGGTTTTAAAAATTTCCGTATCAAATTTCAAAGCATTTTTTCTAATAATCTCAGGATTAAATTTGTTTTCAAATTCAAAAAACCTTTTAATGGCATCGGTTAAGGAAACGATGGAATTATCTTTGAAAAATAATCCTGTTACTCCATCTACGACTGTTTCCAATGCTCCACCACCGGCAAAAGCAATTACAGGCCGACCCGATGCCTGAGCTTCGAGCGGAGCAATGCCAAAATCTTCAACACCCGGGAAAATAAAAGCCTTGCATTCGCTATAGAGTTTTATCAACTCATTTTCACTTACCTTTCCAAGAAATTCTACTCTATCGCTTTTAACCAGATCCTCAAGTGATTTTCTGTATGGTCCAGTACCTACTATTTTAAGATTTAGTTTCAGCATATTAAAAACCTTAATTACAAGATCAATATTTTTATAAGAATTAAGCCTGGAAACTATTAAAAAATAATCTTTTATATCTTCAGATATTTTAAATTGAGTGACATTTACCGGAGGGTAAACATATTCAGCTTCAACATTATAAACTCTTTTTATTCTATCTCTTATATTTTTTGAAATTGCAATGTAGAGATCTACTCTGCCAATTGTCTTTAAATCCCATTTCTTTAATTTTTTAATCATCAAGGGAAGAAAAAAGGAAGGAATTTTGCCAAAGTTTTCCTTCTTAACATAATTCTCATAATCCCAAACAAATCTCATCGGAGTGTAACAATAACACACATGATATGCGCCGCTGCCTTTAACTGCACCTTTTGCAAATGCACTGCTGCTGCTGATAACCAAGTCATATTCTTTTAAATTAAAGCTCTCTATTGCCCGGGAGTAAAAAAGCAGATATTTCTTAAAATGTTTGTTTAAAAGAGGGAACTTCTGCATATATGAAGTTCTTATATCCATTTTTCGAAAGCTTTCGGGCATATTATCTTTCAGGTATATGCTTGTATATATTGGAGCTTTGGGGAATATCTCGTGTAAGACTTCTACTACCCTTTCCGCACCACCATACTGGTTTAAATAATCATGGATTATGGTTATTTTCATAAATTCTTATTTTGATTATTTTTTTACCGGCCTAAAATAATTGGCT
>JAMCSM010000077.1:0-2137 GCA_023380915.1 Actinomycetota bacterium
AAACATCAAATATAAATAACCAATCCGGCAGAGTTACTCCTCATAAAAAGTAACTGCTATACCACCTGGGCCAAGATTATTTCCAACAACTGCACCTATCTCTGCTCTCATGATTTGTTTTGGATTAAACGTATCTTTTATTCTTTTAGCCATTTCATCCCCTTCTTCTTTAGCATCGGAATCAGAAACAATAACTATTAACTTGTCTGTATCCTTCACCGTACTTTTCATAGAATCTATGAGCTCATTTTTTGCCTGGCTAAATCTTCTGGTGGTTTTGAATTGAGAAACTTCTCCCATATGCAATGTAAGTATTGGCCTGATTTCAAGAACTGAAGCAATCAATCCTTTGGCTCTGCCTATTCTTCCATTCATTATTAAATATTTTAATGTGTTTGGAATAAAAAGAATTGAAATTTTTTGTTTTAAATCATTTATGGCTTTTAGGATTTCTTCTTTTGATTTACCCTCAAGAGCCAGCTCGGCTGCTTTTATTACCAAGACACCTAAAGGCATATGCACCAGTTCGGAATCTATAACTTCTATATCCTTATCAGACAATTCTTTTTTGGCCATTTCTGCAGAGCTAAATGTTCCTGACATCTTTTGTGAGATATGGATTGAGATTACAGCCTCATTTTCTTTTAAGAGTTCATTATAAACTTTTATAAAGTCCTGAGGTGTAGGTTGAGAAGTTGTTGGTTGTTTTTTTACTTCTTTTAATCTTTCATAAAATTGTTTGCTTGTTAGATCTGATCCATCTTCTAAGTAACTTCTGTCTTCAAAATTTACATATAGAGGTACAACTTTGATTTTGAATTTTTCGACTAAATCTTTGGGTATGTCTGCAGTGCTGTCAGTTACAATTGCAATTTTACTCATTTTCCACTCCTTCCATGATACTTATGAAATTTATCTCAGTTTATATAATCTATTTTAACCTTTTATGGAAAAAAATATCAATCAATGAAAATATGCTTATTGTTCCAGCTTTTCTATTTCTTCGCGTATTTTATTTTCTCTGAATTTTTTAATAAGGTAATTGATTATTATAAGTACTGCAATTATTGTTATTCCATCAATTATGTATACAACCTTAATCCCTAAAACATAACTGCTGTCAATTCTATAATATTCTATAATGCTCCTATAAACAGCATACACCCCAAGGTAAGTCGCAAAAACTAAACCATTCGGAAACTTATTGGGCCTTTTGTTGTATAGCCTGAGAATCAAAAGAAGCAAAACAAACAGTACCAAGTTTGCAATAGATTCATATAAAAAAGTGGGATGGAAAAACTCTGCATTTGAATAGCTTGGGGGCCTGTTGATAGGATCTATATAGATCCCCCATTGCAGGCTTGTCGGCATTCCAAAAGCTTCCTGATTAAAATAATTGCCCCATCTGCCAATGGCTTGTCCCAAAATCAAAGCCGGAGATATAATATCTGCCCATTTCCAGAAATCTAATTTTCTTATTTTGCAAAAAACAACCAGGGCAAGAATGCCTCCAAGCATTACTCCCTGAATTGCCAATCCGCCCTTTCTGAAAGCAAAAATATAAGATAAATGACCACTGTAATAAGACCAGTTTACTACAACATGAAGAAGCCTCGCTCCAATAATTCCAAGAATTACCGCAAAGGGTGCGAAATTAATAACCTCATCCTGCTTTTCACCCCTATATTTTGCTATAAAATAGGAAACAACTATTCCCACAAGGAGTGCAAGTGCGATTAAAATACCATACCACCTTATTTCCAGACTGCCTATACTAAATGCTATCGGATTCGGAGAAACCAAGATAGCCTCCCTTCATTTTGAGAAAAATATGCTGAATTAAAATAATTATAAAAACAATAATAAAACAATAATAATTAATTTTTACTATTGAATAATGTGAAATAATATCACAATTTCATTATTATAGTAATATGAGAAAATAAAATTTTGATCCTGCAAGCAAGCCGCTTTAAAAATTAATCTTCTTTAAAAATGGAATATTGGCAGTCAAAAACCCTATAATTTTTGTCATGGAATCAGTAACAAATATTATTCCCAGCACGATTAAAAATATGCCGGAAATAATCGAAATTATATTAAGATGCCTGTTAAATTTTTTTAAGAATTTCGTAAA
>JAMCSM010000077.1:2147-3744 GCA_023380915.1 Actinomycetota bacterium
CTTGTGGGAATAGTTGTTTCCTATTTTATAGCAAAATATAGGGGTGAAAAGCAGGATGAGGTTATTAATTTCGCAAAAAATGCAACAAAAAGGCTTGCGGCAATAAATGGCAGCCCTAAACCTGCGCTATAAACTATCAGCAGCAAGATGCCCTGAAAAAGAGTTCCCATCCTGCTGGCAAGCAGCAGTATTGCCGAAAGGATCATCCCAACGCATGGTACCCATCCAAAAGAAAAAATAACCCCAAACAAAAAAGACCATAAAAAACCTGCCTTTAGCTTTGAAGGCATATTGAATTTCTTTTCGATGTTCAGAAAAGGAATTTTAAAAAGTCCCACATAATGAAGCCCGAAAATTATGAGAATTGCTCCGCCTACCCTGCTTATTATATTGAGATAATTTTTTAATACCTGGCTTATAAATGTTGCCGTTGAGCCGAGAATAATGAAGACGACAGAAAACCCAAGAACAAACAGAAGGCTGTTTAAAAATATATAAAGCCTGTCTGGTAATTTAACAGTATCTTCTTTTGTTACAACATTATAGGATATTATACCGATGTACACGGGTACCAGTGGTAAAACGCACGGAGATATGAAAGATAGTATTCCCGCAATAAAAGCGCTAAAAATTCCTATCTCTAACATTTATAGACTTTGCTCTATGGCATTTATTAATTGATCTCTGGACATCATTCCAACATTTTTAAACACTATTTCGCCATCTGCGTCAAGTATGAAAGTGGTCGGGATTGCAGATATGCCCCACTTGGGCATTATCCGGTCAACTGAACCATCCAGAAGTATAGAGTATTCTATCCCATAATCTTTGACAAACTTTTTAAGGGCAGAAACATCATCATCTGAAATTCCTAAGAATTGTACACCCTTATCCTTATAAGCGTTGGAAAGTTCAACGAGATCCGGCGTTTCTGCGATACATGGAGGGCACCAGGTAGCCCAGAAGTTCAAGACTACTACTTTACCTCTAAAATCAGACAAAGATATCTTGTTATTATTAAGGTCGAGCAGAGTGAAATCTTCAGCCCTGCCGAGTGACTTTGATGTAACTGTGGCTATGGCTGTATTATTGCTATCATCGTTGAATCCTCTAAAAGGAATAAAGCATGAAGCCAGTAAGGTTGAGAGCAGTAAAATAGATATAGTTATTAATATTATTGAGATTTTTTTTATTCTCATTTAATCGTCACTCCTTTTTAGAAATAATCCTTTTTTGCCAAAATCATATATTTCCTGAAGGGCTTTGGGATTTTTCTGTATATCACCTTTCTGATCCGTATTATTAAACAAAAAATCACCAAAATACTCAATATAGAGGACATCAAAAAGTGCGCGCATAACTTTTTTTGTACATTCAAAAATATCTTTTGATTTTGAGCCCGCAGTTGAAATCAAAATACCTTTCCCATTTTTCTTAATAATAATTTTTCTTTTAAGCTCATGCTTTAAGGCCCAGAATCTCTGGAACCTGTCAATAAAAGCTTTAAGATAGCCGGAGACAGTTGTAAAAAAAATGGGGCTTGCAACTGCAAGCAAATCACAATCTACAAACTTTGGGTAAAGTAGTAGTCTTGAAC